>DATJEE010000124.1:0-2142 GCA_035496995.1 Solirubrobacteraceae bacterium
GCCCTTCTACATCGCCTGCCTGAAGCTCACCGGCCGTCGGTGCCTCGTCGTCGGCGGGGGCGACATCGGCCTCGAGAAGGTCGAGGGCCTGCTCGCCTGCGACGCGAGCGTCACGCTCGTCGCGCCCGAGGCGATCGCGCCGCTGCAGGCGCTCGCCGCCGAGGGCTCGATCGCGTGGGAGCGGCGCACGTACGAGCCCGCCGACCTCGAGGGCACGTTCATGGCGATCGCCTGCACGAACGACACCGACGTGAACATCGCCGTCTTCGACGACGCCGAGCGCCGCGCGATGCTCGTGAACATCGTCGACGTCCCGCCGCTGTGCAACTTCATCCTCCCGGCGATCGTCCGCACCGGCCCGCTCGCGATCGCGATCTCGACGGCCGGCGCGTCGCCGGCGCTCGCCAAGCGCATGAAGGCCGAGGTGAGCCGGCTCTTCGGCGAGGAGTACGCGCGGCTGGCGATCATGCTCAACGACGCGCGCGGCTGGGCGAAGGGGACGCTGCCGACCTACCAGGACCGCAAGGCGTTCTTCGAGGGCATCGTCAACGGGACCCCCGACCCCGTCGAGCTCCTGCGCGCCGGCGACGAGCAGGCGGTGCTCGACCTCATCGCCGCCGCGCAGCGCACGCACGCACCCGCGTAGCCGACCGACCCGGAACTGCTACAACCGTCGCTCGTGAGCCGACGGCACGTCACGGGAGCGCGGTCCGCGCGGGCAGGGGCGGTGGCGCCGGCCTGCCTGGCGGCGCTCGCGCTCGCCGGCTGCGGCGGCGGCGGCGGCGGGAGCGACACGACGCCGGCGGCGAGCACGCCGACCTCCGCTACGCGCACGCAGCAGGCGCGCCCGTCCGTCGTCAAGGCCGACGCCCAGCCGCCCCCCGGCCTCTCCGCGAGCGCAACGCGCGCCTTCATCGCCGGTCGCACCGTCGTCGAGGACAACGGCTGCCTCGCCTGCCACCGCATCGGCAGCAGCGGCCTGTCGGGCGTCGGCGCCGACCTCAGCGCGATCGGCGCGACGCCGCGCAAGGCGCTGCGGCGCGCGCTGCTGTCGCCGACCGCCCCGATGCCGTCCTACCGCAAGCTGCCCGCGCGCGACCTCGACAACGTCATCTCGTTCCTCGCCCGGCTGCTGCCCGACGTCAACGGCGGACTGCGCTGCCCGGCGGGCTCGGACTGCGGCTAGCGTCCAGCGGGTGCCGATCCCCGACCACGCCGTCGTGCTGCGCGGCGCCGGCCGCCGCTACGGCGAACGCGCGGCGCTGCGCGACGTCTCGCTCGAGCTCGCGACCGGGAGCACGCTCGTCATCTTCGGGCCCAACGGCGCCGGCAAGACGACGCTCCTGCGGATGCTCGCCACGCTCCTGCGCCCGCACGCCGGCGAGGTCCGCGTGCTCGGCCGCGAGCTGCCCGCCGACGGCTGGGCCGTCCGCGGCCGGATCGGCTTCCTCGGCCACGAGCCGCTGCTGTACCGCGACCTGAGCGGGCGCGAGAACCTGCGCTTCCACGCGCGCCTGCACGGCGCGCCGCCGGCGCGCGTCGAGGCGGTGCTCGAGGCCGTCGGCATGACGTCGCGGGCCGACGACCCGATCGCCCAGCTCTCGCGCGGGATGGTGCAGCGCCTGGCCGTCGCGCGGACGGTCCTGCACGAGCCCGAGCTGCTCCTGCTCGACGAGCCGCTCGCCAACCTCGACCCCGCCGCCGCCGCGCAGGTCCAGCCGCTGATCGGCCGCGCGAGCGCGCGCACGCGCGTGCTGACGAGCCACGACCCGGCCGGCGGCCTGCAGGGCGCCGATCTCGCGCTCGGCCTGAAGGCCGGCCGCGTCGCGCTGCTGGCCCCGGCGGCGAGCGTCACGACCGCGCAGATCGCGGAGCTCTACGCGTGAGGGGGACGATCGCCGCGCTGCTGGCGAAGGACATGGCGCTCGAGCTGCGCACGAAGGAGTCCGTGCCCGCGATGGTGCTCTTCAGCATCACGACGTACGTCATCTTCCATTTCGGCCTGGACCGCAACGCCGTCTCCGGCGACCTCGCCTCCGGCGTCCTCTGGGTCACGCTGCTGTTCGCCGCGATCCTCGGGATCAACCGGCTCTTCGTCGCCGAGCACGAGCAGGGCGGCTTCGACGGCTTCCTGCTCGCGCC
>DATJEE010000125.1:0-10286 GCA_035496995.1 Solirubrobacteraceae bacterium
GGGGCGACTGCGGCCATGGGCAGAAAGCCGATCGTGTAGCTGCCGGTGATCGACGCGAGTTTGCTCAGGGTCGACCGTTCGAACGCCTGCGTCACGCAGCGTCCGGTTCGGGAGTTGACGCCGTCACGCCGCCAGGCGTGAAGCCGGCGACGGCGAGCGCCCCGATCGATAGCCCGGTTGCCGCGAGCGCCGTCGCGACGACCCCCGCAGACGGCGTCACGAGTTCGAAGAACGCGCGCGTCGGCGGCAGGGCGAGGATCGCGGCGTGGATTGCAGCAAGAGCGAGGCACATGGCGGCGATGATCTGGCTGCGCCGGCGACCGTGCGCCTCGAGCGCGAGCACGAGGTACAGGCCGGTGAGGATGATGACGGTCGTCGCGACCGTGCGGGCCTGGGGGACCGAGTAGTCCAGGCCGTCGAGCGCGAAGAGGTAGCTCGCGACGACGCCGACGCCGACGAGCACGCCGGCCGGAACGGCGAACTCGGCGACGTCGCGGGCGAACCGGGTCGTGCGCCAGTCGCCGCTGCTCGGCGCAAGCGCGAGGAAGAACGTCGGGATCCCGATCGCGAGCGTGGCGGCGAGGCTGAAGTGGCGCGGCAGGACGGGATACGCCGTCTCTGTCACGCCGATCGTGAGGATGAGAAAGGCGGCGAACGACGTCTTGGTGACGTAGAGCTTCGCGACGCGCTGGAGGTTGCGCAGTATCTGGCGGCCCTCCGCGACGAGGGGCGCGACGGCGGCGAAGTCACCGTTGACGAGGACGAGGTCGGCCACGCTCTTGGCGATCTGCGTGCCGCTGCCCTGCGCGATCGCCAGCCGCGCGGCCTTCAGGGCGGGCACGTCGTTGACGCCGTCGCCGACCATCGCGACGTGGTGGCCGCGGCGCGCGAGCGCGAGGACGATGTCGCGCTTGTCCTGCGGTGAGACGCGTCCTACGACGGCGACCTCGTCGGCGAACCGCTCGAGCGCGGAGGGATCGTCGCGCGGCAGGTCGGCGCCGGAGGCGATGCGCCCGGGCTCGAGCCCGGCATCGGCGGCGATCGACGCGACGGTGTCGGGCGCGTCGCCGGAGAGGATCTTCAGCGCGACGCCCTGGCGCTGGAAGTACGCGACCGTCGCGCGCGTCTCGTCGCGCAGGCGCTCGGCGAGGACCGCGAGGCCGAGCGGCTCCAAACCCGGCGGCGGACCGTCGTCGGCGTTGCCGGGATCCAGCGGCGCCGCGCTGCGCGCGAGCGCAACGACGCGGCGTCCGGCGCGCTGGCGCTCGAGCGCCTGGGGACCCAGGTCGGCGCCGGCCACGACCTCCGGCGCGCCGAGGACGAGCGTTCCGGCGTCGAGCTCGAGCGCGCTCCAGCGCCGCCGGGAGACGAACGGCACCTGCTCGCGGACCTCCTGCGCCACGCCGGGATGCGCGGCGGCGATCGCGTCGAGCGTCCGGTTGCGCGCCGGCGACGAGGCGGCAAACAGCGCGAGCGCGGCGGCGAGGTCCTCGGCGCTCGCGCCGTCGGCGGGGACGAGCTCGGTGACGTGCAGCGCTGCCTCGGTCAGCGTCCCGGTCTTGTCGAGGCAGATCACGTCCGCCGACGCGAGCGACTCGATCGCGTTGAGCTGCTGGGTGAGCACGCCGCGGCGTGCCATCCGCACGGCGCCGACGGCGAACGTCAGGCTCATGAGCAGGACGAGCCCTTCGGGGACGAGGCTGATGACGCCCGCGGTGGCGGTTGCGACCGCCTCGTGGGCGGGCGTGTCGTTGTGCCACAGCGAGTAGCCGAGCAGCGCGCCGAGGCCCGCGACGAGGACGAGCGTCGACAGCAGAACGCGGTTGACGGCGCGCTCCAGCGGCGAGCGCGGATGGCGGAACGAGCGCGCCTCGCCGAGCAGCTTGGCGGCGTAGCTGTGCTCGCCGACGGCGGTGACCACGAGCGTGCCGGCGCCCTCCACGACGAACGCGCCCGAGCGCACGTCTTCGCCCGCGGCGCGCGGGACGGCGCGCGACTCGCCCGTGAGGACGGACTCGTCGAGCGCGAGCGCATCGCTGTCCAGCAGCCGTCCGTCGGCGACGATCTGGTCGCCGGGCTGCAGCAGGACGAGATCGCCCTCGACGAGCGCCTCGACCGCAAGCGCGCGCTGGCGGCCGTCGCGGACGACGGTCGCGACCGGCGCGACGAGCAGCGCGAGCCGGTCCAGCGTGCGCTTCGCGCGCACCTCCTGGGCGATCCCGATCGCCGTGTTCGCGACGAGGATGGCGAGGAACAGCGCGTCGCGCCAGTCGCCGAAGATCAGCGTCACGATCCCGAACCCGGCGAGGATCAGGTTGAAGATCGTCAAGACGTTGGCGCGCACGATGCTCGCGTACGAGCGGCTCGTCGGCGTGCGCCGGTGCGGCCTGGCGGCGAGCCGGCGCGCGGCCTCGGCCTCGCTGAGCCCGCCGGGCGCCCGCGGCGGCGTGGCAACGGCGCCGTTGGGGGTGGCGAGCGCGTCCGGCATCCGGCCATCTCATGCGATGGTGCCTGCACCGCCATCCGCCCACGCCCGCACGCCGCACGCGGGTTCTCCGCAGTTCGATCGCCACCATGCGGGGATGACGACCGCCATGACCCGCAAGGCGGCGGTCCAGGGCGCAGAGGAGGACGGGCACGCCGCCGTCGAGCCGGAGAGCTTCTTCGTCGCCGATGCTGATGGCTGGGGATACGTCGCCATCCGTGACCCGCGTCGGCGTGCGGACGTTGCCGCATGCGGCGAGCGCCATCGTAGGACCCCGCAGAGGATCTGCGCACGAACCCGGATGGCGACAGCCGTCGCGTCGCGGAGACTGGTGTCCATGTCTCGCGCCGCACTCATCGCGGCGTGCTGCGCCGGCGCGCTGCTGCTCGTGGCGCCCGCCGTCGCGCAGACGCCCGTTTCCGGACGTACGGTCGACGCCTACCCGGCGAGCCTGGCGTTCGATGCAGCCGGCTTCGCGCTCGCAAGCTGGACGGGCTTGCAGGGCGCGACGGCCGATGCCGCCCGCCCGTTCGTCGCGGTCGCCAAGCGAAAGCCCGGCGCTTCATGGCACGCTGCGCCGGCGCTGCCGGCGACGATCACGTCGCATACCGTCGCGCTGGATCGCACGGGGCGAGTCGCGCTCGCCACGACGCGCCAGACCCCGCTGTCGCGGCACCGCAGCCGCACCTCGGTCGTCGTCAACGTCGCGACGACGGGCGTCCTGCAGTTCGCACGCGGGGTGCTCATCGACAGCGGCCCGCCGCGGCCTGTGACTGCCGAAGGCCCGCAGCCGACGCTCGCGCTGCCGAAGGTCGCCTTCGTGCCCGCCGACTCGATCTACGTCGCCTGGCAGCGCACGTACCCGCGCTCGCGCGCGGGCGTCTGGCTGGCCGGGGTGCGCCGCTTCAACCGCGCGATCCCGGCCCGCCGCATGGCGCGCGGCGGCGGCGAGCCGTTCCTCGCCTTCGCTGCCGACGGGTCGGGCGTGCTGGCGTGGCGCGCCGGCCGCCGTGTCGTCGCGCGCCTGCGCACCGCTGCTGGCCACTGGACCGCCGCGCGGACGGCGGCAACGGTCCCGGCGTCGATGGAGATCGAGCACGTCGCCTTGGCCGTGGGACCCGGCCGGCGCTCGCTCGTCGCCGTCGTCGCCACACGCCGCGCGGCCACCGGGATCCGCGTTCGCGCGAGCGTGCATTCGTGGGTCGCCGGCGCCGGCTGGCGCGCCGGCGTGCTCGGCGAGTACACCGTCCAGGGCAGCGTCTCCAACAGCCACGTGACCGGCAGCGGGCTGCGCGCCCTGCCGCTGTTCGAGAGCCAGGGGCGCATGCTCGTCGCGTGGCCGCGGCTCGTCGACGGGCACGTCCGCGCAAGTGTCACCGAACTCGCCCCCGAGGCCACCGGCATCGGGACCCGTCCCGCGCTCGACGTGTCCGACCCGGCGTTCGACGCGTCGATCGAGGACGTCGCCGCCGGTCCGGACGGGCGCTTCGCCGTGGCGTGGTTCGACCTCGGCGACGGCCGCGGCTCACCGAGCCTCAGCGAGGTCGACGCGACCGGCGCGGTCACCACGACGCCGCGACTGGCCACCGAGCGCGCGCTCGTCGGAGCCCAGGTCGCCTACGACCCGACGTCCGGCCGGCCCACCGTCGTCTGGAGTCAGGGCGATCCCGCCACGGGGCACCAGATCGTCGCGATGCCCTGACCGAGGAGACGAGCGCCGCGTGAAGCTTCGGGCTCGCTGTCGCTGCACCCGCAGGCGCGCCGAGTCCGTCGCGGTTCGGCCGTCGCCCGTGGTGACCTTCACCGCCAGCGTGTAGTTCCCCGGTTGGCAGCCGCGCAGCCCGCGTCGGACCGCGCCGTGCCGCCGGTGCTCGCGGTGACGTTGACCGCGCTCGTGCCGGCTTTGACCGCCCGCTCGACGCGAAGGAGCGTGCGGGTGCCGCGTCACAGAGAGACGAAGCGCGCCCGAGAGGATTCG
This sequence comes from Solirubrobacteraceae bacterium, assembly GCA_035496995.1. GTDB lineage: Bacteria > Actinomycetota > Thermoleophilia > Solirubrobacterales > Solirubrobacteraceae > CADCVQ01. Next base: position 4,464 of record DATJEE010000125.1, read on the forward strand.
AACCTCTGACCTTCGGTTCCGTAGACCGACGCTCTATCCAGCTGAGCTACGGGCGCATGGGGGTCGTGCAGTGTAAGCGGAGAGGGCGGGATTCGAACCCGCGATGGAGGTTGAGCCCCATACTCGCTTAGCAGGCGAGTGCCTTCAGCCACTCGGCCACCTCTCCCGGGCAGGTCGTGCCAAGTGTAGACGTGGCCTGCCTTCGTGTCGTTGCGACCGCGACTTCGTTCCAACTCTGTGCCAACGCTGCCGCGCGCCCCGACGCGTGGTTCGCTGTCGGCATGTGGCTCGGACTGCTCTACCTCGCGCCCGGCGAGACCGGCCAGTACGGCGGCGACGCGGCCGTGTTGCTGCTCGCCTGGGAGGCCGGTCGCGTCCGCCCGCTGACGATCGGCGTCCCGCTGGGGATGGTGCCCCAGATCGCCGGCATCTTGCGCGAGGCCGCGCAGACGGCGCCGGTGCTCGCCCCGCGCTGCGACGCCTGTGACACCCCGCTCGACCTGCCCCTGCACTGATGCGGTTCGCGCTCATCCATCTCGACGACATCCCGCACGGGGAGGACGAGGTCGTCGTGATCGTCCCGGGCGGCCCGAAGACGGCGTTCTGCGTCCCGCTGGGCGCGCTGGGTGGATTCCTGCCGCTGCTCGCCGAGGGCGCGGAGGCGCTCCCCGCGGCGCGCTGTCCCGGCTGCTCGACACAACTGCCGGCCGGCATCGACGCGTCGTATGTGGACACCTTATGGGTATAAGATGACTACATATGGCCGATGTCGGCGTTCGCGAGCTCAAGCAGCACCTGTCCGCCTACCTCGAGCGCGCCGAGCGCGGCGAGGTCCTGCGCGTCACCGATCGCGGGCGGCCGAAGGCGCTGCTCGGTCCCCTGCCTGGCCGTGCACGCATCGAGGAGGGCATCGCGGAGGGATGGATCACTCCCGGCTCCGGCGCGCCGCTGCGCCCGGTGACACGCAGAGCGGGCGGCCGTCGTGTCCTCGACGCGCTCGCCGAGGATCGCGGCGCGTGAGCCTCTACGTCGACTCCAGCGCGCTGCTCAAGCGCTACGTCGACGAAGCCGACTCCGAAGCCGCCGACGCGCTGCTGGGCAGCGACACCTCGCTGATCACCGCGCGTCACACCACCGTCGAGGTCCGGCGCAACCTCGCGCGCGTGCTCCACGGACGCGACCTGGCGGCGGCTCGCGCAGACTTCGCGCGCGACCTCGGCGCCTTCTCGATCATCGAGCTCGACGAGCAGACCTGCGACGCGGCCGCCGACCTCGCCGAGGTCACCGGCGTCCGAACGCTGGACGCGCTGCACCTCGCCGCCGCACAGCGGGTCGGCGGGGCGGCGGTGCCGTTCCTGACGTTCGACGTGCGTCAGGCCCAGGCGGCGCGCTCGCTCGGGCTGACCGTGGTCGGGGTCTGACGTCGCAGACGGATCTCGCGGGGCGTGTCGATTTCGCCCAGGCTCGTTCGACGTACCTGTAGAGGTCAATCGACACCGGCGAGAGAGGAGCCACCGTGTCCGCAACCGTGCTCTACATGTCCATGTCGCTCGACGGCTTCATCGCCGGGCCCAACGAGGGACCGGGCAACGGACTCGGCGACGGCGGGCACCGCCTGCACGAGTGGTTCCTGGCGGGTGCCGACGCCGCCCACCCCGAGCGCGGTGGCCGGCCGGCGGGCGTCAACGGCCGGGTGCTCGACGAGGCCATGGCCACCGGGGCGGTCGTCGCCGGCCGCGGGACCTTCGAGCCGGCGGGCGGCTGGGGCGGCGACCACCACGACGGCGTGCCGATCTTCGTCCTCACCCGCCGGAAGCCCGACGGCGATCCCGGCCGCTGGCCGCTCGTCACGTACGTGACCGACGTCAGGACCGCGATGGCGCGGGCCAAGCAGGCCGCGGGCGACAGGAAGGTGCTCGTCCACGGCGCGGGAGTCGCCCAGCTGGCACTCGCCGCCGGCGTCCTGGACGAGCTCGAGATCCATCTCGTCCCCGTGCTCCTCGGCCAGGGACGCCGGCTGTTCGACCACCTCGGTCCCGAGCACGTCGAGCTCGAGCGCACGCGGGTCCTCGAGGGCGACGGCGTCACCCACATGCACTACCGCGTCCGGCGCTGAACGCGACGAGCGCAAGCCGAGCGCCTGGGGACGGCCCGGTTACATTCCTGAGTCCCGGAGGGGTGGCAGAGCGGTTTAATGCACCGGTCTTGAAAACCGGAGTTCGTGCAAGCGAACCGCGGGTTCGAATCCCGCCCCCTCCGTCCGCGCGCCAGCCCGGGCGCCTGTGTGACGCGCAGCACACTTCGCGCGCCGTTCCCGGGTACTCCCACGTGTCCGAGCCGCTCATCCGAGCGTCCCGTGACACCCAGGAGCCAACAATCGTGACCAATCCAGAGATCCCTGAGCGCACGCGCGGCGGACTGGCCGGCAAGCTCGCCGGCCGCGCCAAGCAGGCCGCCGGCGCGGTGCTCGGCAACGACGACCTCGCCCGTGAGGGCCGCCTGCAGCAGGCCCAGGTCGAGGCCGAGGCCGACGCGAAGCTCGCCGCCGAGCGCGCCCGCGTGGTCGAGGCCGAAGCCGAGATCGAAGCCGCCCGGACGGAGAACGAGATCGAGCGCGAGCGCCTCGAGAACGAGATCGCCGAGCGCGAGCGCGTGGAGGCGATCGAACGCGATCGTGAGCGCGCCGAGCACGCGGCGCAGGCCGAGGCCGCGCAGCGCGCGGCCGCCGCCGACCGGCACGAGCGCGGCCAGAAGGCCGCGGCGAACGCAGCCGAGAACGCCGCCGAGCAGGAGCGTGCCGCCGCCGCGCGCGAGGCCGCCGAGCTGCGCGCACGGGCCCGCCAGGCTGAGACCGTCGCCGACGCGATCGACCCCGAGGAGCGCTAGATGAGCATCCGATCCATTCCCCGCACCGCCGTGAGCGGCTCGATCAAGGTCGCGCGCCTCCCGCTCGACCTCGCCGTCGCGCTTCTACCGGGCAACGGCGAAGGCGCCGCCGCCGGCGCGAGCATCGCGCTCGACCGCTTCGAGGCAGAGGTCCGCGACCTCGCCGGCGCGGCACTCGGCGACGACGTGCTGCGCGAGGACGCCGCCCTGCGGCGCATCGCGGCCGACGAGCGCGCCCGCGCGCTTGACCTGCGCGCCACCGCCCAGCGCCGCGCGCAGGAGTCCGACGAGCGCCTCGAGGAGACCCTCGAGCAGGCCGACCGGCGCCGCGCGGCGGCAGCCGAGCAGGCGCGCAAGCAGCGCGCGACCGCGGCCGCGCAGCGCAAGGAGAAGACGCAGGCGGCCGCGACCGCCGAGCGCCGGCGCAAGGCGTCCAGCGCCAAGGCCCGCGCGAAGACCGACGAGGTCATCGACGAGCAGGCTGCCGACGCGCGCCTGGAGCAGCTCAGGCGCGACGCCGCGGCGCTCGACGAGAAGGCCGGCGCGCTCACGGCCGAGGCCGAGGCGCAGCGCCTGCAGGACGCGGCCACGAGGAAGAAGGCCGCGCGCAAGCGGCGCTGAGGCGCGACCACCGGCGGCGCTCGCGGAGCGCCGCCGGACGGACACGAGACAGAGCTGTAACATTCGTCCGCATGTCCGCCACCATGCCGTCCAGCTCGGCCACTTCCGCTGACACCGTGCTCTGCCCACGCTGCGAGGCAGGCTTCGAATGCGGTGCGAACTCGACGAGCAGATGCTGGTGCGCCGGCGTCATGCTCGACGACAAGGTCCGCGCCGACATGGCGGGCTTCTACAAGGGCTGCCTGTGCCCCGGCTGCCTGCAGTTCATCGAGGACAACCGCCCGGAGCGCATCAGCGTCTGGGAGTTCCTCAAGAAGAACCTGCGCCGCACGCCCGCGGACTGACCCGCCCGGCCGCCGCTCAGCGCACGCCGACGGCGGCGAGCGCGTCGGCGACGCAGGCGTCCCGCACGCGCCGTGCGTCGATCGCGAACGTCCCCGGCAGCCCCTCGGCCGCGCCGAGCACGCCCGCGCCCACGCGCGCGAGGTGCATCGTCCCGAGCGTCTGCGCGTACAGCCGGTTGGCGACGAAGTCGGGGTCGTCGACGTCGAGGACGCCATCCGCCGCGCCCGCCGCGAGGATCGCCGCCAGCGGCCCGATGCAGGCGCTCATCGCCGCGCCGAGGCGCAGCCAGATCCCGTCGGGCACGCGCTCGCGCAGGTCGCTCGCGGGACGGCGCATGAGCGACAGCGCGCAGTCCAGGAACGCCGGGTACTCGAGGCAGAAATCGGCGTAGCGGCCCCAGCCGTCGCGCAGCCGGCCGACGTGGTCGAGGTCCGGATCGACCCCGCGCAGGCGCTCGGCGAGCTCGTCGAGGTAGAGCGTCACCGTCGCGACGTACAGATCCTCCTTCGACGCGAAATGGCGGTAGATCAGCGCCTTGTTGATCCCGACCGCCCGCGCGATGTCCTCGATCGGCGCGTCCTGCAGGCCGCGCTCGTCGAACAGCGCGCGGGTCGCCGCGACGATGTCGCGTTCGCGCGTGCGGCGGGCGCGGCGCAGGGTGCCGGCGGTTCGGGGCATCGCGGCGAGTCTAGGAAGTAAACGGACGGTTGACAAGCGTTTACATCACCGTCTAGCCTTGACGCCATGTCAACCACCGTCGACTCACCGGAGACCGCCGAGGCCGCGTTCTCGCTCAACCTCACCCAGGACCAGCGCGACATCCGCGAGTGGGTCCACGGCTTCGCGAAGAACGTCGTCCGCCCTGCCGGCTCGGAGTGGGACGAGCGCGAGGAGACCCCCTGGCCGATCATCCAGGAGGCCGCGAAGATCGGCCTGTACAGCTTCGAGGGCTTCGCCCAGTTCTTCGCCGACCCCAGCGGCCTGACGATGGCGATCGCCAACGAGGAGCTCTTCTGGGGCGACGCCGGCATCGCCATGGCGATGATGGGCACCGGCCTGCCGGTCTCCGCGATCGTCGGCTCCGGGACCCCGGAGCAGATCGGCGAGTGGATCCCGCAGTGCTTCGGCACGCCCGACGACCCGCAGGTCGCCTCCTTCTGCGTCTCCGAGCCCGACGCGGGCTCCGACGTCTCGGCCCTGCGCACGACGGCGAAGTACGACGAGCTCAAGGACGAGTGGGTCCTCAACGGCCAGAAGGCCTGGGCGACGAACGGCGGCATCGCGAACGTCCACGTCGTCGTCGCGACCGTCGACCGCACGCTCGGCTCGCGCGGGCAGGCGGCGTTCATCATCCCGCCGAAGACGCCCGGCCTGACGCAGGGGACGAAGGTCCGCAAGCACGGCCTGCGCGCCTCGCACACCGCCGACGTCTTCCTCGACGACTGCCGCATCCCCGGCAGCTGCCTGCTCGGCGGCAAGGAGAAGCTCGACGCCAAGCTCGCGCGCGCCCGTGAGGGCGGCCGCTCCAACTCGCAGGCCGCGATGCAGACCTTCGAGGTCACGCGCCCGACCGTCGGCGCGCAGGCGCTCGGCATCGCCCGCGCCGCCTACGAGTACGCGCTGGACTACGCCAAGGAGCGCCGGCAGTTCGGCCGCGCGATCATCGAGAACCAGGGCATCGCGTTCGCGCTCGCCGACATGAAGATGGAGATCGACGCCGCGCGGCTGCTCGTCTGGCGCGCATCGTGGATGGGCCGCACGGGCCGCAAGTTCACGGCGGCCGAGGGCTCGATGAGCAAGCTCAAGGCCGGCGAGGTCGCCGTCTGGGTCACCGAGCGGGCGATCCAGATCCTCGGCGGCAACGGCTACACGCGCGAGTTCCCGGTCGAGCGCTGGCACCGCGACGCGAAGATCTACACGATCTTCGAGGGCACCTCGGAGATCCAGCGGCTCGTCATCGCGCGCGCGATC
>DATJEE010000126.1:0-3725 GCA_035496995.1 Solirubrobacteraceae bacterium
ACCTCGGGACGGTCCTCTTCGACCTCGGCCCCGAACCCGCCCCACCGCCGGAAGGCCTCGAGCCCTGGAGCCCCGATCCGGAGCCCAACCCGCTCGACCTCCTCAGCGCGGGCATCGCCGGGATGACGAAGGCGACGCTCGGGGTCGCGTCGCGGGCGATCGGCGCGCTGAGCCAGCCCGAGCGCGCGCTGGAGGAGGCGCAGGTCGCCGCCGAGGGCATCGGCGAGATCGCCTGGGCGGCGCTGAACCCCGCGCCGCCGTCACCGCTGAACGTCCCGATCGGGCCGCACCGGCGCTTCGCGGCGATCGCCTGCGACCTCGCCGACTTCAAGGCCGTCAAGAACGTCTACGGCGGCACCGTCAACGACGTCGTGCTCGCGGTCGTCGCCGGCGCGCTGCGCCACTGGCTGCACTCGCGCGGCGTGCGGACGGAGGGCCTGGAACTGCGCGCGCTCGTGCCGGTCTCCGTGCGGGCCGCGGCCGAGGCCGGCGCCGGCGGCAACCGGCTCGCGGTCATGCGCGGCCCGCTGCCGGTCTACGTCGACGATCCGGTCGAGCGCCTGGCCGTCGTGCGCGCGGCGATGGACGACCTCAAGGAGTCCAAGCAGGCCGTCGGCGCCGAGGTCCTCACGAGCGTCCAGCAGTTCGCGCCGCCGACCGTCCTCGCACAGGCCTCGCGGCTGAACTTCTCGACGCGGCTGTTCAACATGCTCGTGACGAACATCCCGGGCCCGCAGTTCCCGCTCTACGTCCAGGGCGCGCGGATGACCTCGGTCTTCCCGATCGCGTTCCTCCCCAAGGACCACGCGCTCGCAATCGCGATCATGTCCTACGACGGCCAGATGAACTTCGGGCTGCTCGGCGACTACGACGCGATGCCCGATCTCGACGCGTTCGGCGACGCGATCGAGACCTGCCTCGCGGAGCTCGTCTCGCTCGCCCGCCACGACGCGCGCGAGCCGGCGACCGCCTAGCTCAGCCTAGGCCGCGGCCACGCGGAAGGAGACGTCCGGGCGCGACGGGACGTCCTCGCGGTTGCCCGCGCGGTCGACGGCGATCGAGTAGAAGCGGTAGCGCGAGCCGCGCCGGACCTGGAACCTCACGCTCGCCGCGCTCGTCGACTTGACGCGCTTGTAGCGGGCGCCGTTCGTCGAGCGGTAGATCTCGTAGCGGGCGATGCCCGAGGCGACGATCCCGGCCGCCGGCGACTTGTCGCGGCCCTTGAGGCGCAGCGTGATCGCGCGCGCGGACCGCACGCTCTTGGGCCCGCTGATCTTCGACGATGGCGGGCGGCGGTCGATGAGCCGCGCGGCGGTCAGTGCGGCGGTCGGGTTGACGATCCCCCAGCCGAGCTCGGGCGTCCAGCCGGTTCCCGCCGGGCGCGAGGCGGTCTCCTTGAGGAGCCGGACGACATCGGCGGCGCGCAGGTCGGGGTTGAAGTGCTTCACGAGCGCGGCGGTCGCGGTGACCATCGGCGTCGCCATCGACGTGCCCTGGAGGTAGGCGTAGCGGTTGTCGCCCTGGAAGGTCGTGCGGCACGCGCAGCCCGGCTGCGGGAACAGCCCCCCGGTGCCGGCCTCGAGCTCGGTCGCGTTGGCGGGGAACGCCCCGAGCAGCCCGGGCGGGCCCGTCGTGTCGGAGAACTCGCCGTAGCCGGCGAGCGAGATCTGCGAGCCGCGGCCGGCGAAGGACGCGCGCTGGTCGGCGTTCGTCGCGGCGGTGACCGAGAGGCCCTTGCCGGCCGTGATGTCCGGGCCGGTGCCGGTCGGCTGCAGGACGTTGGAGGGGTCGCCCTGCTCCTCGACGGGCGCGTCGGCGGCGGCCGAGACGAGCACGACGTCGTGGGCGGCGGCGTAGTTGATCGCGTCGACGATGACCTGCGCGGGCGCCGTCGTGCCGTCGGTCCCGAAGCTCATGTTGATCGCGTCGACCTTCGCGTCGGCCGCCGCGATGATCGAGCGCGCGACCGAGCCGTCGCCGAGGTCGCTCTTGTAGATGCGCAGCCGGCAGTCGAGGCCGACGCCGACGATGCCGACGCCGTTGTCGCCGGCGCCGCAGGCCAGCGACGCGACGTGCGTGCCGTGGCCGTTCTCGTCGACCGTCGCCGGGCCGTGGTTGCCGATCGCGTCGTTGTCGACGGTCTCGTCGATCTTGCCGGAGAGGTCGGGGTGCGTCGAGTCGATGCCGGTGTCGATGACCCCGACCGTCGCGCCGGCGCCGCGCGTGATGTCCCAGGCGGCCGGCAGGCCGAGCCGGGCGGCCCACCATTCGACGACGGTGCCGGGCGGGGTTCCGGGGGCGGTCTCGAGGGCCGTGAGCGCCGGGTCGTTCGTCTGGGCGCGCAGCTGGAAGCGGTGTTCGACCTCGACGTGCGCGACGCCCGCGCGCCGGCGCAGCACGCGCGCGAGTGCGCGCGGCGACGTCCCGGCCAGCGGGCGCACCGACACGAGGCCGATCTGTGGGATCTGGGCGCCGTCGAGGCGCAGGCCGTCGGCCGTCGCAAGCGACGCGGCGGCGGCGTGCAGGGTGCCGGCCGCGTGCGCTGTGGTCTTCAGCGTGACGAGCAGGCGCCCGGTCGTCTGCGATGCCGCCGGCGCGGCGGCGGGCGTCGCCCCGAGCGCGACGACGACGGCCGTGAGCGCGAGGGCCCACAGCCGGGACGGAGCGAGCGGGGGGCGCAAGCGCATCAGTTGCATAACGCGCGCGTGGCCCGTTCGTTCCGGTGGCCGCTCAAGACCGGCGCGCTCGCGGCGCGCGCGGACCCCGGCTTAGAAGCCGAGTGCGAACTTCGCGTCCTCGCTCATCTTCTCCGGCGACCAGGGCGGGTCGAAGACCATCGAGCTCTTGACGGAGTTGACGCCTTCCAGCGGCGCGACGAACTCCTCGATCTGCTCGGTGATCTGCGGTCCGATCGGGCACGCCGGCGTCGTAAGCGTGAACGTCACGTGCACGTTTCCGCTGTCTTCCTGGATGCCGTAGATGAGCCCCAGCTCGACGAAGTCCAAGCCGAGCTCGGGATCGATGACGTTCGTGAGCGCCTCTTCGATCTCTGTGAGAGTTGCCATGTCACGCATTCTATCTTGCGTCCTGGCGCGCCAGGTGTAGGTTGGCGACACCATCGTCTCCTACGACGAACATCCGCCTCTCCTGCGTTGCTGCGGCGACGAGGATCGTTCGACCCAGTCGATCCGGCGGCGCGCGTTCTCGCAGGCGCTGATGGCCCCGGCGGACGTCACAGTCGACCTCAGCGAGCTGGCCTTCGCGGACCCCTCGCTCATGCTCGATCTCGTCATGCTCGCGCGCCGGCTGCGCAAGGCCGGCCTGGAGCTCGTGCTCCACAGCGCGCAGCCGGACATCGTCGCGCTCATCGAGTACGTCGGCCTGCATCGCCTCCCGGGCGTGCAGGTCCTGCCCGCGCCCGCCACCGCCTGATCCGCCCCTCGCGGCCCGGCGCGCCGCTCGCGTAGCCTTCGTCGGGTCATGCCGCTGCTGCTCGTCCTGATCTTCATCGTCGTACCGATCGCCGAGCTCTACGTGCTCATCCAGATCGGCCAGGCGATCGGCGTGCTCCCGACGATCGCCCTCCTGATCCTGGACTCGGTCCTCGGCGCGGCGCTCATGCGCCAGCAGGGCCGCGCGGCCTGGCTGCGCTTCAACCGCGCGCTCGCCGAGGGCCGCGTGCCGGGCCGCGAGGTCATCGACGGCGTGCTCGTCATCTTCGGCGG
>DATJEE010000127.1:0-32968 GCA_035496995.1 Solirubrobacteraceae bacterium
GCACGCGGGGCACGGTGCTTCGACGGTCCCGTCAGGCTGGCCGGAGAGGCGGTCGATCGGGCCGACAGCGACCATCACGCTGCCTACGTCTCCGCAGGTCGCGCAGGCGGGTGAGCCGTCGAGGGGGCGGCAGCGTCGGGCGGCGTGCCGCTCCGAAGGCGTGAGCGTCATCACGCGGCACCGCCCATGCGCCGGTCACGGCGGTCGGCAAGCTCGTCACGCGGAACCAGCCGCAACCGCGCCCGGCCGTCCACACGGTGCTCACGCAGCTCGCGGCGACGATCCCGGGCCTCAGCCCACACGCACCGCACGACGTGCGCGACCAGGAGCACGGGCGCGATCAGGTAGATGACAAGCACGCGGGTCACCTGCGCCCCCACTTGCGGCGGTGCTCTTGCCGCTGCCTACGGGGCCGAAGGCGAGGACGTTGAACGTCTCCGGTGCGGCGGGTGGATTGACGAACGTCAGGCCTGGAACGTCGGTCATGACGCAGCCCGATCTCGTTTGCACGAGCGGCAATAGCGACTGCCGCGGAAGAGGTAGGTGTTCGCCTGCGTGTATTCGTGACCGGATGGGCAGTGAGTGCGCCGCGCCGCATGAGCGGCGATGCCGTCTCCGCGCAGTACGTTCTCCTGTTGCGTGACAGGCTCGAGATGCTCCACGTTGCAGCAGGCGCGGCTACGGCAACCACGTTCCCGAACGTGATCGATAACGAATCCCGGCGCGATCGGTCCCACCAGATGCTCGTAGACGATCCGATGTAGCTTGCGATTGCCGCGCGTCCCGTCAGGCAGCCGCACTGCGACAAGCGCATATCCCTTTTCTGAGGTCGCGCCCGGCCAAATGAGACAGCCGTGCTCGTCCTCAATGCATCGCGCGAGCCAGCGCTCGACGCGAGGCACGGAAGTTTCCACCGTGCTCATCGGTTCGCCTTCCGTGCCGCGCGGGTCGCCTTGCGGCGCTTCTTCATCGCGCGACGCTCCCGCTGAGCGACCACGGACGGATGCGACACCTTCGGAGTACTCATGCGACCTCCCCAAGGAGCCGCGACGCAGCCCCGTCGATGGGACCAATATGGGACCATGAGGTCCCATGCGACTGTGTGCGGGACCGTGCAACGGTGTTTCGTGGTCCCATCGCCCGATCCGCGAAAGCCCGTGAAAACGGCCGTTTAGCTGCGGGATCGTGCGGGATTGTGAAGCGGACGACGGGGGTCGAACCCGCGACCTCAAGCTTGGGAAGCTTGCGCTCTACCAACTGAGCTACGTCCGCACTGGGTCGCGATTCTAGTGGCGACGCTCGCCGCAGGTGCGTCGCTCTACCCTGAAAGGCATGCGCCGTCTCGCCATTCCGTTCCTCGCGGGCCTCGTCGCCGTCGCGCTCATCGGGCTGCTCGTCTACGGCCTGGCGTCGCGCAGCGACGACACGTCGATCGAGCAGGCGGTCGCCCGCGGCGACCGGCCGGTCGCGCCGAGCAGGCCGCTGCCGGTGCTCGGCGGGGGCGGAACGCTGTCGCCGTCGGGCTTCAGGGGGAAGGTCGTCGTCCTGAACTTCTGGGCCTCGTGGTGCGGGCCCTGCGTCGCCGAGGCGCCGGTGCTCGCCGCCGCCCAGCAGCGCCTCGCGAAGGCCGGCAGCGGCACGGTCCTCGGCGTGACGTACGACGACTCGACGCCGGACTCGCTGACGTTCGTCCGCAAGCACGGCCTCGACTACCCGAACCTCCGCGACGTCGGCACGAAGCTCGCGCGCCGCTACGGCACCAACAACGTCCCGGAGACGTTCGTCATCGGCCGCGACGGCCGCATCGTCGACCTCTTCCGCGGGCAGATCGACCAGGCCTTCATCGACCGCGCGCTCGCGAAGGCGCAGGCATGAGGCGCGCCGCCGCAGTGCTCGCCCTCATCGCGGCGCTGCTCGCGCCGGTCGCGGCGCTTGCGGCCGCGCCGCCGCCGCGCGCCTCGCTCGTCGACATCGAGGACGAGGTCATGTGCGTGACCTGCAAGATCCCGCTGAACATCGCCGAGGGCCCGCAGCCCAACCGCGAGCGCGAGTTCATCCGCGGCCTGATCGCCGAGGGCAGGACGAAGGCGCAGATCAAGACGGCGCTCGTCGCCGAGTACGGCTCCAACGTCCTCGCGCTGCCCGCCGGCGACGGCGTCGGGCTCACGGCCTACCTCGTGCCGCTCGGGCTGGTCGTGCTGCTCGTGGGCGGCCTCGTCTTCCTGCTGCCCCGCTGGCGCGCGCGCACCGCCGCCACGGCCGGCACCGACGCCGAGCCCGCCCCCGCCCCGGCGCTCAGCAGCGCCGACGCCGCCCGCCTCGAAGAAGACCTCGCGCGCTACCGCGCGTAGGCGTGTCGCCGGTTGCGGGCGGGGCGCGAAGCGCTTCCAGCCTCGATGAGAGAGCGGGTCCGTCGCGGGCGGTGCTCCGGTGGTCGCCATGGGCTTCGGCCCGGGGGGTGCGCCGGATTACGCTCGTCCAGCGATAGCGATCCGGCGCACCCCCCGCAGGAGCGCCACCTCCGGCCGGACCCTGCTCCCCTCACCGATGCAGGCAGCGCCCGCGCCCCGGCCGCGGATGCGGCTCGACCGCCCGCGAAAGGCCTACGCCTCGGGGGCGCGCGACATCTGCTGCGGCGCGCTGACGCCGAGCAGGTCCAGCGCGCGCGCGATCGTCCGCTGCGCGGCGACGCTCAGGCCGATCCGGAACGACTCGACGCCCTCGCCCTCGGCCCCGACGACCTGGCAGTCGCGGTAGAAGGCCGTGAACGTCTGCGCGAGCTCGACGGAGTAGGCGGCGATCCTGTGGGGCGCGCGCCGCTCGGCCGCCTCGGCGACCTCGTCGGCGAACGCGAGCAGCTTCTTCACGAGCGTGCGCTCGGCGGGATCGAGCTCGCCGCCGTAGGACGGCGCCTCGGCGAGCGCCGCCTGCACCCGCGGCGTGCCCGCCTTCTTGAGGATCGACGCGATCCGGGCGTGCGCGTACTGGACGTAGTAGACGGGGTTGTCGCTCGTCTGCTCGCGCGCGAGGTCGATGTCGAGGTCGACGGTCGTGTCGTGCGAGCGCGAGAGCATGAAGAAGCGCGCGGCATCGACGCCGATGAGCTCGAGGAGCTCGTCGAGCGTCACGAAGTCGCCGCGGCGCTTGGACATCGACGTCGCCTCGCCGTGCTCGACGAGGTTGACGAACTGCATGATGATGAGCTCCATCGCGCCCGGGTCGCGGCCGAGCGCCGCGAGCGCCGAGTACATCCGCCCGGTGTAGCCGTGATGGTCGGCGCCCCAGACGTCGATGAGCCGGTCGAAGCCGCGCTCGAGCTTGTCGAGGTGGTAGGCGATGTCCGACGCGAAGTACGTGTGCTCGCCCGAGGAGCGCTCGAGGACGCGGTCCTTGTCGTCGCCGTGGGCCGACGTGCGCAGCCACAGCGCGCCCTCGCTGCGGTAGGCCTCGCCGCGCCGCTCGAGCTCCTCGAAGGCGTGCGCGACCTTCGTCGGCTCGCCCTCGTGCAGGGTGCGCTCGGAGAACCAGACGTCGAACTCGACGCGGATGTCGTGCATCGACCTGCGGATGCCGTCGAGCAGCAGCGCGACGCCGCGCTCGGCGACGACCTCGACGTCGTCCGTCGCGGCGTTCGGGATCCGCTCGGCGAGCTCGAGGACGTAGTCGCCCTCGTAGCCGCCCTCGGGCGGCTCCTCGCCGCGGGCCCGCGCCTGGATCGACGCACCGAGCCGCCAGACCTGGCTGCCGAAGTCGTTGACGTAGTACTCCCGCGTCACGTCGTGGCCGCCGAACTCCAGCAGCCGGGCGAGCGCGTCGCCGTAGGCCGCGTGGCGGCCGCCGGCGGCGGTCATCGGGCCGGTCGGGTTCGCCGAGACGAACTCGACGTCGATGCGCTCGGGCTGCTCGGCGAAGCCGCCGCCGAACGCGCTGCCGGCCTCGAGCACGTGCGCGAGCGCGCCGACGCACCAGCGGTCGGAGAGGAAGAGGTTCAGGAAGCCGGGACCGGCGACCTCGACGCGGTCCAGGGCGGCGCCCAGGCGCGCCTGCAGCTCCTCGGCGAGCCCGGCGGCGACGTCGCGCGGCGGCTTGCCGGCCGCCGGCGCGAGCAGCATCGCCGCGTTCGTCGCGTAGTCGCCGAAGCCGGCCTTCTTCGGCCGCTCGAGCGTCGGCCGCGGGCGCGGGTGGCCGTTCGTGCCGGCGACGGCGCCCGCGGCGGCCTCGACGGCGCCGCGCAGCTCTGCGAGAGGTCCTGGCATGTCAGTCAGGGTAACCGGAGCCGCTCAGCGGACCGGCGCGCTGCGCGCGGTGACGAACAGCGCCTCGAGGCGGTCGAGCGTGTTCGGCGTCCCGAGCGCCATGACGACGTCGCCCTCGCCGAGCGTCGCGTCGGCGGCGGGCATCGGCTGAAACGAGCCGTCGGCGTGGCGGACGCCGACGATGAACGCGCCGCCGCGCACCTCGCCGATCGTGCGCCCGATCCCGGCGCAGCCGGCGCCGATCTCGATCTCCTCCATGCGGTACTCCGTGTTGACCTGCTGCGTCCCGCTGACCTGCGGGTGCAGCGCGAGGCGCGCCATCTCCGTGCCGCTGGACTTGTACGGCGAGATGACGCGATCGGCGCCCGCGCGCTTGAGCTTCTTCTCGGAGTCCTCGGCGGCGGCGCGGGCGATGATCGCGAGGTCGCCGCGCAGCTCGCGCGCGGTGAGCGTCGCGAAGATGTTCTCGGCGTCGGAGTCCATGCAGGCGATGAACGCGCGCGCCCGGTCGATGCCGGCCGCGCGCAGGAGCTCGTCGTCGGACGGCGGGCCCTCGAGGAAGCGCACGCCGACCGCGGCGGCGATCTCGCGGCTCTCGGGATTGGAGTCGATCACGACGTACGACGCGCCGGCGACCTGCAGGTCGCGGGCGACCTGGCGCCCCACGCGCCCGAAGCCACAGATGATGTAGTGGTTCGAGAGCGAGTCGATCTCCTTCTGCGTGCGGCGCTCGGCGAGGATCTCCCCGAGGTGGCCGGCGACGAAGAACTCGGCGACGGTGACGAGCGCGTAGAAGAGCGTACCGACGCCGAAGACGATCAGCAGGACCTTCACGATCTCCGCACCCACGCTCGTCGGCGCCGGGATCGAGCCGACGGTCGCGACCGTGTCGAGGGCGAGGACGAAGCTGTTCCAGAGGTTCTTGTCCGTCGTCAGGACGAAGCCGACGGTGCCGCTCGCCAGCAGCAGCCCGATGAGCACGCCGAGCTGCCCGAGGCGGCGGGTGAAGGCGACGAGGTCCTGGCGGCCGCGCAGCCGCGGGCTCATCGTCGTGAAGCGCTCGAGTCGCTCCTGGTCGGTCGTCATGCTCAGTAGTGGTAGGGCTCGCCGGCGAGGATCTTGTGCCCACGGTAGAGCTGCTCGAGCAGCACGACGCGCGCGAGCTGGTGGGGCAGCGTCAGCGGGCCGAGCGAGAAGCGGTGGTCGACGTCGTCGAGCTGCAGGCCCAGCGGCCCGCCGACGACGAAGCACACGTCGCGACCGGCCTGGCGGCGCTCCTCGAGGAAGCGGCTGAAGGAGAGCGAGTCGAACTGGTCGCCGCCGCGATCGAGCAGCGACACGTAGGCGCGCTCGGGGATCCGCGCGGCGAGCTGCTCCTCCTCGCGCACCTCGATCGGCTCGATGCGCGCGTGCCGCGACAGGAGCTTGAGGTAGTGCTGGACATCGTCCGCGTAGGGCGGGCGCAGCCGCCCGACGGCGAGAACGATGATGCGCACGCTGCGATACTAGTTCTGCGATGGCAGCCGAAGACCAGCCCGAGCGTCACATCAACATCCACTTCTCGCCCGAGGACATGGGCGGCGTGTACGCGAACTTCGCGAATGTGTCGTTCTCGGACTACGAGTTCACGATCACGTTCGCCCGCGTCGACCACGAGATCGACGCCGACGAGATCCCCGGCATCGTCGTGTCGCGGGTCAACCTCTCGCCGAAGTTCTTCCGCGAGCTCGCCGACGCGCTCGAGGACTCCTGGTCGAAGTACCGCACGCGCGAGGGCATCAAGAACCTGCCCGAGTTCGGCGGCGCGCCCGGCGCGTCCGACGACTCGTAGAGCTTGCGTTAACCCACCTTGCGCGCGCTCCATGCGTGCGCAACCCTCGGTGGCGTCATGAACGACATCCCACCCCAGTTGCGCACCCTCATCGAGGCAGCCGTCGCCCAGGGCGCCGGCATGGACGACATCGAGCACGAGCTCATCGAGCCGGCGAATCTCCTGCCGGAGGACCACGACGCGGTCTGGCTGTTCGCCCTGGCCCGCAGCGACCACCCCCACCCACGCGAGATCCGGATCATCTCGGGGTGACTCCGCGGCGCTGTTGCACGGGCGCTTGCGAACAGCATTCGATGAAGCAGGCCCGGCCGTTCTGGCGAGGCCTCCAGGCGCGCGGTTCCCGCGAGGATGTCGACTGCTGGGCGCTGTCCAGGTCACCCCTCCCTTACCGACGTCGTAGGCGCGCCGCGGCGCGCGCACGCAACGCGGACGACTACTCGGCGGCGGCGTCGCGCTCGTACGCGACGCCGATCCCGATGCGGTCGATGACCGGCGGGTGCGTCGCGAGCAGCGCGGTCTGCCAGGCCGGCGGATCGGGGTCGGCGAGGTTGCGCAGGGCGATGTTCTTCTCGAACGAGATGAACGGCTCGGGCTCGCCGGTGAGCTGGAGGGCGTAGGAGTCCGCGCGCGCCTCGACGGCGCGGCTGAGCTGGTTGGAGATCGTCGTGATCGTCGTCGTCATGACGGCGATGCTCAGCGCGAGCGCGGGCAGGACCGCCGGGCCCGCCTGCGCGCCCTGCCCGGGCGCGAGGCCGCTCGTCATGCGCGCGACGGCGAAGAGCCCGAACGGCGCGACGAGCGCGAGGTACAGCAGGCCGTTGGGGACGTCGCGATGGTGCACGTGGGCGAGCTCGTGCGCGACGACGAGGCGCAGCTCGTCGCGCGTGAAGTTCTCCAGCAGCGTGTCGAAGAGGACGACGCGCTTCGTCGCGCCGAGGCCGGTGACGTAGGCGTTGGCGGCCGTCGTGCGGCGGCTGGCGTCGACCGTCAGCACCTGGCCGACGTCGACGTCGGCGGCACGCGCGAGCTCGAGCACGTCGCTGCGCGCCTGCCCGGCGGGCAGCGGCTTGTACTTGTTGAAGAGCGGGTCCAGGACGACCGGCCCGGCGTAGATGCTCACGACCCCGAAGGCGACGACGAGCACCGAGCCCGGCGCCCACCAGCCGCGCGGGTAGCGGCGCACGAGCCCGAGCCCGGCGGCCGCGCCGGCGCCGGCGATGAGCCCGCCGATCCCCCAGGAGATCGCCGTGTCGCGGGCGTAGCCGCCCCAGGACTGCGTCACGAGGCCGACGTCCTTCGCCCGCTCGCGCGAGACGATCTTCAGCGGCAGGACCGCCGCCGAGACGCCGACCGAGAGCGCCGCGCCGGCGACCGCGCCGGCCAGCAGCGGACGGCGAAACGGCCCGCGAAGACGGGCCGGCGGGCGGGCGACGAGGAGCGCCAGCAGCCCGAACTCCGTGACGAGCACGCCCCCGTAGAGGGCGAGCTGCGGGCGCCGGTAGGCTCGTGCATGCTCGATCTCCGAGTCGCTGAAGTACGATTGCGCGCTGACACGGGCGGGCTGGATTACGCCGTCGCGAGGCCGCAGGAGCAACACCGCAAGCTCTGCAACGACAACGGCGCCGCCAACAGCAACTGCCAAGCGCAGGCGTGCCCGGTCCACGATCTCACTGTACGAGATGCAGGTCGCGATCCTCTCCGACATCCACGGCAACCGACACGCCTTCGAGGCGGTGCTCGCCGACGCCGAAGCGTCCGGCGCCGACGAGATGTGGTGCCTCGGCGATCTCGTCGGCTACGGCGCCGAGCCCGACGCGTGCGTCGAGCTCGCCCGCCGCCACGCGGCGATCTGCCTCGCCGGCAACCACGACCTCGGCGTGACGGGCGAGATCGGCCTCGACGAGTTCTCGACCGGCGCCGCGATCGCCGCCCGCTGGACGCAGGAGACGATCTCCGACGCGAACCTCGAGTTCCTCCGCGCGCTGCGCCCGATGGGCGAGGAGGGCGACATCGGCCTCTACCACGCCAGCCCGCGCGATCCCGTCTGGGAGTACGTCCTCAGCGCGCTGCTCGCAGAGCTGTGCTTCGACGTCCAGCGCCAGCGCGTCGCGCTGATCGGCCACTCGCACGTCGCGCTGTCGTTCGTGCGTCCCGAGGGCGACGTCGCCACGGGCGAGCCGCGGCGCGACGGCGACGACCTCGACATCAGCGTCGGGGAGTGGCTGCTGAACCCGGGCTCGGTCGGCCAGCCGCGCGACGGCGACCCCCGGGCGGCCTGGCTCATGCTCGACCTCGATCGCCACCGGGCGAGCTGGCGGCGGGTCGAGTACGACATCGCCGGGGCCGCCGCCGCGATCCGCGCAGCCCGCCTCCCCGACTCGCTCGCAGAGCGGCTTGGCTACGGTCAGTGACCGTGCGCAGAGCCCTTCCCTACGTTCTCGCGGCGCTTCTCGGCGTCGGCGCGGCGCTGCTCGCGGCGTGCGGTTCGAGCACCTCCGGCGGCGTCCCGCAGGGCGACGCGTCGGTCCTCAAGGGCCAGCTCGAGGACGTCCGCCAGCGCGTCGCCGACGGCCAGTGCAGCGGGCTCTCCGGCCAGTTGCGCGATGTCGACACGGCGATCGACGGGCTGCCGCGCTCGGTCGACGCGCGCCTCGTCTCGGCGCTGCGCAGGGGCTCGGACCGCCTCCAGCGCACCGCGGTCGCCGACTGCAACCTCAACAACACGCCGACGCAGACGCAGACCACGACAACCCCCACCACGACGGAGACGACGCCGACGCAGACGGAGACGGTCCCGCCGCCGACGACCACGACGCCGCCGGCGACGACGACGACACCACCCCCGACGACGACGCCCCCGCCGACGACGACGCCCCCGCCGACCACGACGACGCCGCCTGTCACGCCGCCGCCGGTCGTCAGCCCCGGGGGCGGCACCCCGCCGCAGATCCCATGAACGACGCGTCGCTCATCGCGGGCCGCTACGAGCTCGGCGAGCGCCTCGGCTATGGGGGCATGTCGACCGTCCAGGTCGCGCTCGACCGACGGCTCGAGCGCAAGGTCGCCGTCAAGCTGCTCGCCGAGCACCTCGCCGACGACAGCCAGTTCATCTCGCGCTTCCGCCGCGAGGCGCTCGCGGCGGCGCGGCTCGTGCACCCGAACATCGTGCAGGTCTTCGACTTCGGCCTCGACGAGCCCAGCGGCCGCTACTACATCGTCATGGAGTACATCCGCGGCCGCTCCGGCGCGGAGATCCTGCGCGAGGAGAAGCGCCTGGGCGTCGCCGACACGCTCGAGCTCGTCGACGGCGCCTGCCGCGGCCTCGCCCACGCGCACCGGATGGGCGTCGTCCACCGCGACGTCAAGCCCGGCAACATCCTGCGCTCCGACGACGGCGCGGTGAAGCTCGCGGACTTCGGGATCGCGAAGGCGATGGTCGGCCAGACGTCGCAGATCACGCAGGCCGGCTCGGTGCTCGGCACGGCCGCGTATCTCGCGCCCGAGCAGGCGACCGGCGGCGACGTCGGCCCGGCGGCCGACCTCTACGGGCTCGGCGTCGTGACATACCAGCTGCTCGCCGGGCGCCTGCCCTACGACGCCGCGTCGCTGACGGAGCTCGCCCTGCTGCAGCAGCGCCAGCAGCCGCCGCGCCTGGACCAGCTGACGGCCGAGGTGCCCCCGGCGCTCGCGGCCGCCGTCGAGTGCGCGCTCGCGCTCGACCCCCGCGCGCGCTACGGGAGTGCCGACGAGATGCGCGCGGCGCTGCACGACGGCGCGCGCGGCAAGGGCCCTGTCGGCGCCGACTCGACGGCGGCGACCGCGATGCTCTCCAGCCGGCGCGCGACGGCGGCCACGCGCGCCGTTTCGCCCCCCGCCCCGCGGCGGCTGGCGCCGACGCCCGGCCCGCCGGTCTACGAGAACCCCGACCCGCCGTCCTACGGGGCGCGCGACGCGCGCCGGACGCGACCCGGCAACGGCAGCGGCGCGGGCCGGATCGTCGTGTTCCTCCTGCTCGCCGCGGTCATCGCGGCGGTGATCGCGTTCGCCGTCGGCAGCTCGCAGGGCGGCACGACCGCGGTGAAGATCACCCCCGTGACGGGGCAGTCGACGGACTCGATCGTCGATCAGATGAACAAGCTCATCGACGACAACACGCGCTGAGACGCCTACGCCGCCGGCGCCGCCCCGGCGCGCAGCGCGGCGGCGCGCGCGGCGAGCGTCCCGGCGGCGATCGCGGCGCGCAGGTCGGCCATGAGGCGCTGGATGTAGGCGAGGTTGTGGAGCGTCAGCAGCCGGACGGCGGTGAGCTCGCGGTTGCGCAGGAGGTAGCGCAGGTAGCCGCGCGAGTGCCCGCCGCTGCAGGCCGGGCACGGGCAGCCGTCCATGATCGGCTCCTCGCTCTCACTCCAGCGCGCGCCGGTGAGGTCCACGCGCCAGCGCGCCTCGGGCTCGGGCACGATCGCGACGCCGTGGCGGCCGAGGCGCGTCGGCATGGCGCAGTCGAACGTGTCGATGCCGAGCTCGACGCCGCGGATGAGGTCGTCGACGTCGCCGATGCCGAGCAGGTGGCGCGGCCGCGCGTCGTCGATCCCCGACACCGCCCACGACACGACCTCGTACATCTGCGGCTTGTCGGCGCCGAGCGAGCCGCCGATCGCGATGCCGCCGACGGGCCGCGCGGCGATCTCCTGCGCGGAGGCGATGCGCAGGTCCTCGTGGACGCCGCCCTGGACGATCCCGTAGACGAGCTGCCCAGGCGGGCCGTGCTCGTCGTGCCACGCGAGGCAGCGGTCGAGCCAGCGGTGCGAGCGCTCGGTCGAGCGGGCGGTGTACTCGCGGTCGACGTTGAACGGCGTGCACTCGTCGAAGACGAGCGCGATGTCCGAGCGCAGCGCCGCCTGGACCTCCATCGAGGTCTCGGGCCCGAGGAAGCGCTCGGAGCCGTCGATGTAGGAGCGGAAGCGCACGCCGTCCTCGCCGATCTCGATGACGCGCCCGCGGCGCTTGGGGCCGACCGGGGCGCGGCCCTTGATCTCGTCGGCGACGGTGCCGTGGCCCATCGAGAAGACCTGGAAGCCGCCGGAGTCCGTGATGATCGGCCGCCGCCACCCCATGAAGTCGTGCAGCCCGCCGAAGTGCGCGACGAGCTCGGGTCCCGGGTCGAGGAACAGATGAAACGTGTTGCCGAGGACCATGTCGTAGCCGAGGTCGGCGACCTCGCGCGCCTCGAGGCCCTTGACGGTCCCCTTCGTCGCCAGCGGGACGAACGCCGGCGTGCGGATCTCGCCGTGGGCGGTACGCAGAACGCCGGCCCGCGCGAGCGAGCCGGCGTCCCGGTGCAGGATCTGCAGGGCGCTCACGACTGCGCGCCGTCGCTCGACGGCGCGCAGCCGGCAGATCTGATCGATGGGGCTCGCAATCCGCCCCGCAGCGTATGTCCTACTCGGATTCGATCGTCTTCGGCTCGGCGCCCGCGACGCCGATCTGGACGCGGCGCGGCTTGGCCTGGGCCGGCTTGGGGATGTGGATCTCGAGCACGCCGTTGGCGAAGCCCGCGGTGACGCGCTCGGCGTCGACGCCCTCGGGCAGCGTGAGCGAGCGCGAGAACGCGCCGGTGTTGCGCTCGATGCGGTAGTAGCCGTCCTTCTTGGCCTCGTGCTCGGTCTTGCGCTCGCCCGAGATCGTCAGGACGTTGCGCTCGACCTCGATGCTGACCTCGTTCTCGGTCATGCCCGGGAGGTCGGCCTTGAGGACGAAGTCCTCGTCGGTCTCGACGAGGTCCAT
Organism: Solirubrobacteraceae bacterium; assembly: GCA_035496995.1. GTDB lineage: Bacteria > Actinomycetota > Thermoleophilia > Solirubrobacterales > Solirubrobacteraceae > CADCVQ01. The sequence continues at coordinate 11,872 of DATJEE010000127.1, forward strand.
CGCCGGGACCCAGCGCCGGACGCCTGCGCCGTTGCCGGGCGCCGGCGTGTCGAAGAAGCTCGAGAAGAGACGGTTCATCTCGCCCTGCAGCGTGTCGAGCTCACGCGCGGCGTCCCAGCGTACCAGTGCCATGTTCATACCTCCTGCGTCCGACTGTTGTACTGGTCGGAGGTATAAAACCTAAGTCTGTGTCTGTCAAGTTTTGCAGCAGCTGAAGCCCGCGCGCTCGAGCACGCGATCCCACGACAGGCCAAGCAGCTCGAGCTCCTCCGGCGTGAAGAGGTCGAGGAACATCGCGCGCACGCCGGCGAGGTGCGTGACGCGGGCGGCGGCGAGCCGCTCGCGCCCGAGCGGCGTGAGCTTCGCGAACGCGCCGCGGGCGTCGTCCGAGCAGGCGACGCGCTCGAGCAGCCCCTCGCGCTGGAGGCGGTCGACGAGGCGCGTCAGGCCGCTGCGGCTCAGGAGGATCGTCGACGCGAGGTCGCACATGCGCATCCGCTGGTCCTCGGCGTCGGCGAGATACATGAGCACCTCGTAGGAGCTCAGCTGCAGGCCGTGCGCGGCCTCGAGCTGGGCGTCGAGCGCCTTCGCGAGGGCTGCGTGGGCCCGCAGCATGCCGCGCCAGGCGCGCAGCTCGGGGGCCGTAAGGGGCCGCGCGGCCGCGGTGTCGGTTCTCGTCGCCATACCAGGAAGGATAGCCGCTTCTGGTTGCATGCGCAACGATCTCGGGTGGCTGGAGTGGTACCGGGCGGTCTCGCCGCTAACGTACCGCGCTGCCATGCCACCAGAAGGCCTCATCCATGTGGTCCGCGAAGCGGCGGCCGCGCCCGAGGGGGCGCTCGTGCTGCTGCACGGCCGCGGCGCCGACGAGCACGACCTCGGCCCCGTGCTCGACGTCCTCGACCCGCACCGGCGCTTCGTCGGCCTGACGCCGGGCGCGCCCCTCCCCGGCCCCGGCGGCGGGCGCTGGTGGTACCACGTGCCGCGCGTCGGCTACCCCGACCCCGAGACGTTCCACGCGACCTACGCGCAGCTCACGGCGTTTCTCGACGGCTGGCTCGCCGAGCGCGAGATCCCGTGGGCGAAGACCGTTCTGGGCGGCTTCTCGATGGGCTGCGTCATGTCCTACGCGACGGGCCTCGGGCCCGGTCGCCCGTCGCCGGCCGGGATCCTCGCGATGAGCGGCTTCATCCCGACGGTCGAGGGCTGGGAGCCGGAGCTCGAGGCGCGGCGCGGGCTGCCGGTCTTCATCACGCACGGCACGCGCGACCCCGTCATCTCCGTCGACTTCGCGCGCGACGCGCACGCACGCCTGGAGGCCGCCGGGCTCGCGGTCGCCTACCACGAGCACGGCGGCGGCCATCAGCTCGATCCCCGAACACTCCCGGTCATGACAGAGTGGGTGGCGCAACGCCCATGACCCACGATCGATTCGACAAGCTCCTCGCCCAGCAGCTCGAGATGAACCCCCGCACGTGGTCCGCCCTGGAGGAGCGCGGCATCGGGACCAACACGCTGCTCGTCATCGAGTACTCGTTCACCGCGCCCGGCAAGCGCCATGCGCGCGATCTCGTGAAGGTCCTGCGCTCGCGGACGAACTTCAGCACGGAGCTCGTCGTCGACGGATCGCGCCTGCGCCGCCACTGGCGCGTCGTCGGCCACACGCAGCCGTCGACGGCCTCGATCGACATGCTCAACGAGTGGGTGACGTTCATGGTCAACGTCGGCGCGAAGCACCAGTGCCGCTTCGACGGCTGGGGCGCGGTCGTGCCCGATCCGCAGCCCGGCGGACCGACGGGACCGGCCGCCAAGCTCCAGCAGGGCTTCGGCGAGCACCGGCTCAACGGCCACGGGGTCAACGGCTCGGCCCGCGGCAGCGGCGGCTCGTAGCGCAGCCTGCTCAGACGGCCTCGCGCAGGCGGGCGCGGGCGGTGGCGGCCTCGGCCGTCTTGCGCGCCGCGATGAGGACCGGGTCCCACACGGGGGCGAACGGCGGCGCGTAGGACAGGTCGTAGCCCTCGAGCTCGGCGGCGGTCGCCCCGGCATGCAGCGCCGCGGCGATGACGTCCACGCGCTTGGCGACGCCCTCGCGCCCGACGATCTGCCCGCCGAGCAGCCGCCCCGAGCCGCGCTCGGCGAGGAGCTTGACGCGCAGCTGCTCGTGGCCGGGGTAGTAGCCCGCCCGCGAGAGGTGCGTCACCGACGCGCTGACGACGTCGAAGCCCGCGTTCGCGGCCTCCTGCTCGCCGAGGCCGGTCCGGCCGACCTCGAGCTCGCAGACCTTGACGACGGCGGTGCCGAGCACGCCCGCGAAGCGCTCGTCGCCGCCCGCGACGTTCGCCCCGGCCACGCGGCCCTGCTTGTTGGCGGTCGTCCCGAGCGGGACGTAGGACGGGCCGCCGTGGAGGAGGTGCCGGGTCTGGCAGCAGTCGCCCGCGGCCCACACGCCGTCGACGCCCGTGCGCATCCCCTCGTCGACGACGATCCCATCGTCGGGGCCGAGCGGCAGGCGCGCCGCGGCGGCAAGCGTCGTGTCGGGCCGCACGCCGACGCCGATGACGACGATGTCGGCGGCGATCGACGCCCCGCCGGCGAGCACGCGCTGGACGCGGCTCTTCCCCGCGATCGCGTCGACCGTCACCCCGCAGACGACGTCGATGCCCTTGGCGGCGAGCTCGGCGGCGATGTCGTCGGCGACGTCGGGGTCGACCAGCGGCAGCACGTGGTCGGCGCGCTCGACGACCGTCGTCGCGAGGTCGCGGGCGCGGAAGGCGTCGGCCATCTCCAGGCCGATGTAGCCCGCGCCGATGACGACCGCCTCGCGGCAGTCGCGGGCCGCGATCCAGGCGCGGATCGCCTGGGCGTCCTCGATCGTGCGCAGCGTGAACACGCCCGGCAGCGACTTGCCCGGGATGCCGCTGGACGCCGGGCGCGCGCCGGCGGCGATGACGAGCGCGTCCCACGGCTCGGTGCGCGAGCGTCCGCCCGCCATGTTGCGGACGCGGAGCGTGCGCTCGACGACGTTGATCGCCATCACCTCGTGGTGGACGTTGACCGTCACGCCGTCGGCGGCGAACTCCTCCGGCGTGCGCACGACGAGCGCCTCGTGGTCGGGGATCAGTCCGGCGACGTGGTACGGCAGCCCGCAGGCCGAGTACGAGCAGAAATGGCTGCGCTCGTAGACCGTGATGTCGAGATCGGGGTCAAGCCGCCGTGCGCGACTCGCCGCGCTCATACCGGCCGCGACACCACCCACGACGACGACGCGGCGCCGGGCGCTCATGCTCCGCACGATACAGACCGGGCACCCTCCTCACACGGATGCGCAGGGTCAGTTGTCCCGTTCGGCCTCCGGCGCGTCCGAGGACGGTGGTGACGTGACGCCGGCGGGTGGGCGCCACGGCTCGCCGGGCTTGCGCGCGGGCGCCTGCCAGCCCTTCGCGGTCATGCCGAGGACGTTCATCGCGCGCTCCTTCGCGCTCCACGGCAGGCGCCGGTAGACCGGCACGAAGACCATCCGCCAGAACGCGCCGCCGTGTTCGCGGTAGGGCTCGACGGTCGACGGCTGCCCGCGCCCGAGCTCGCGCAGGACCGCCAGGCGCAGGTGATGCTCCGAGCGCGCCCGCAGGTTGCGCTTGGCCTCGGACACCGAGCTCATCGCGCGACCGCCAGCTTCTTCTGGCGCTGCTCGGCGAGCCCGTTCTGCGCGGCGATCTGGATCGGCTCGAAGAGCGCGCCGATCGGCGGCGAGTAGATGTTCTCCATGTAGGCGAGGTCGTAGAGCGTCGCCCCGCGCTTGGCGGCGAAGGCGAGGAAGTCGCAGCGCTCCTTGACGCCGTCGCCGCCGTGGATGACGCCGCCGATGAGGCGCAGCGTGTCCGGCTCGGCGAGGAGCTTGACGAACGTCTTCTGCGCGCCGGGGTAGTAGCGCGCCTTCGTGATGCCGACGCCCTTGGCCAGGACGTAGGGAATCCCGATCGAGCGGGCGAGGTTCTCGCCCATCGAGAAGCCGCCGATCGTGTAGTCGCCGGCGACCATCCCCCACGGCACCCAGACCGGGTCGTAGGCGAGGTCGCCGCCGGTGATGTTCACCGCGGCGACGCGTCCCTGCGCGTAGGCGTGCGCGCCCGTGAGGCCGACGATCGGGATCATGTTCAGCCCGTGCGGGACCTCGACGACGTCGCCGGCCGCCCAGACGCCGGAGGCCGACGTGCGCATGTGGTCGTCGACGGAGACGGCGCCGGTCGTGCCGAGCTTCAGGCCCGCGGCCTGCGCGAGCGCCGTGTTGGGGACCTTGTGCAGCCCCGTCACGACCGCGTCGCACTCCAGCACGCCGTCGGACGTCGTGACCGCGCAGACGTGCCCGTCGGCGTTGCCCTCGAAGGACTCGACCCGCGTCCCGAGGTGCAGCGTGACGCCGCGCGCCTCCAGCGAGTCGTGCACGGGCTTGGCGACGTCGGGATCGAGGATCTCGTGCAGCACCCAGGGGCCCTCGTCGACGAGGTCGACCTGCAGGCCGCGGTGCGCCAGCCCACCCGCCATCTCGACGCCGACCGGTCCGGCGCCGTGGACGACGATCCGCTTCATCGAGTCCAGCTGCTTGTCGAACTCCATCGACTTGCGGATGTCCTTGACGTAGTGCAGCCCGTCGAGGTTGGAGCCCGGCACCGTGGGCTGCTCCCAGAAGAAGCCGGTGCAGAGGATGAGCTGGTCGAAGCCCTCGGGCTGGTTCTTCGTCGTGATCGTGCGGCGGTCGAGGTCGATGTCGGTGACGACGGTCTCCATGCGCATGTCGAGGCCGTCCTCGCGGTAGCGCTCGACGGTCGAGAGGAAGAGGTCGTCGAACTTCGGGATCTCGCGACCATGGACGAACGGGATGCCGCACGGCGAGTAGGCGATGTCGGAGAACTCGGTGAAGACGCTGACCTTCAGCGCCGGGTTCATGCGTTTGGTGATGGTGGCGGCTGCCGTTCCCGCGCCGCCACCGCCGATGACGATCACGCGCTCCATGATGGTTCCTCTCGGTCGTGAATGATCAGGTCTGAGATCTCCTCGCGGCGGCGATGCAGGCGCCACGTCGCGCCGTCGCGCGCGACGATCGCCGGGCGCAGGTCGCCGAACTGCGTCGACTGCACCTGCTGGTAGGCGCCGACCTCGCGTGCCAGCAGCACGTCGCCCACGGCGAGCTCGCCGAGCTCCGCGGCCGGGCTGACGACGTCGATGTTCAGGCACAGCGGGCCCGCCACGAGCGTCGGCGCGGCGCCCGGGCGCGGCTCGAGCGCCTCCAGGCGCGGCCAGGCCCACAGCGCGCCGGGCAGCAGGTCGGTCCCGGCGTCGACGACGGCGCACCGCGACCCGTCGGCGAGCGTCTTGACGGCGACGACCGTGCAGGCGAGGTCGACGGCATCGGCGACGAGCGCGCGGCCGGGCTCGAGCAGGACCCGCCCGCAGAAGCCGGCGGCCTGCAGGGCGTCCGCGACCGCGGCGGCGTGGGCGGCGACGGCGGGCGCGGCGGGGAAGCCGCCGCCGAGATCGATCGTCGTGACGCCGAGCTCGCCGGCCAGCCGCGCGAGCGTCGCCGCGGCCTGCGCGTGGACGGCCGGCGCCTTGGCCCAGGCGACGCGGACGTTCGCGGCAAGCGTGCCGCCGACGGCGGCCGCGAAGTCCGTCGAGACGAGATGCACGGAGAGCACCTCGAGCGTCAGGCCGAGCTGCGCGGCCCGGCGCCCCGCGGCGACGACGTCGGCGGGCGCGATCCCGAAGCGGCTCGGGTGGCCCTCCGGGCCGGGCAGCCCGACGCGCAGCCCGGCACGGGCGACGCCCGCCAGCGCGAGCCGCTCGAGCTCGGGCGCGCTGTCGGCGATCACGAGCGCGCCGTCGGCGGCCGCCCGGCGCAGCAGCGCGTCCGGCTTCGCGGGGCCGTTGACGGTGATGCGCGCGCCCTCGACGCCGACGACATCGCGGGCCAGCGCGTACTCGGCGCCGCAGACGACCTCCGCCCCGGCGCCGTCGTCGGCGAACGCGCGCAGGAACGCCGTCGTGCGGTTCGTCTTGTACGAGTAGGACACGTCGACGTCGGGCCAGGCCGCGGCCCATGCGGCGCGGAAGCCGGCCAGCCGCTCGCGCGCCCGGTCGACGTCGGCGAGCCACAGCGGCGAGCCGTGCTCGACGACGAGCGCGGCGGCGCTCACAGGCCCGCCCGCACGGTCGCGGCGAGATCGATCGCCCGCGGGGTGCCCTTGCGCTCCAGCAGCTCGGCGACGGGCTCGCGCCAGCGCCCGGACGCCGCCTCGGCGATCGCGTCGGGCAGCACCGCGCGCAGGTGCTCCATCGCCCACGGGTCGGGCCGCGAGAGGTTCAGCCGCAGCGTCGTCGCGGCGCCCGTCGCGCCCATGCCGTCGCCGGGGTACGTCGCGACGCGGCGGGCGAACAGCGCGACCATCAGCTCCTGCGCGGTCACGCCGGCGGCCGACGTGTCCAGCGCGCAGGCCAGCCCGCGGACCGGCGAGACGGCGAGCTCGAGCCCGCCGGCACCGGCGCCGGCGAGCGTCGTGCGCAGGTGGGCGAGGTTGCCGCGCACGATCCCCTGGGCATGGGCGAGGTAGTGCTCGTCCTCGAGCGCCGCGAGCGCCCCGTGCTGGGCGATGAGGCTCGTGTTCAGGCGCGTCAGCGCCGCCTTCAGCCGCAGGCAGCTGCGCATGAGGCGCGAGGGCCCGGCGAGGAAGCCGATGCGCGCGCCCGCCATGCCGAAGCAGTGCGAGACCGAGAACGTCGCGACGGCGTTCTCCGTCAGCCCGAGCGCGGGCAGCGTCCGGAAGGGCACGTCGGGGTCGATGACGAGCGACGCGTGCGTGACGTCGTGGACGAGCAGGAGATCGTGCTCGTCGGCGAGGCGCGCCAGCGCGGCCAGCTCGTCGGCGGTCTGCACCGTGCCGTAGGGGTTGACGGGGTCGACGAGGACGATCGCGCGGGTGCGCGGCGTGATCGCCGCCGCGACGACGTCGGGGTCGAGGCGAAAGCCGCTGTGCGCGGCGATCGGGACGGTGACCGGCACGGCGCCGGTCGCGATGACCGCCGACGGCACGTGGAAGTAGCCGGGGTCGGAGAGGATGACCTCGTCGCCCGGCCCGGCGACGGCCATGAGCGAGAGCGCGATGCCGGCCTGGGCGCCCTCGGTGCCGATGACCTCGAAGCCGTCGTCGCGCGGCCGGCCCAGCACGCGCGCCGCCGCGTCGCGCAGCGGCTCGACGAGGTCGGGGCTGTACTGGTTGAGGTGCTCGGCGGTGACCGCGTCGCGCATCGCGCCGACCGCGCTCGCCGGCGGCCCGGCGAAGCACGTCAGCCAGCCGAGATCCGCCCACGTCGCGGGATCCAGGCGCGTCGTGCCGCCGGGGTACAGCTCCCCCGCGTCGAGGCCGAGGATCCCGATCGCGTCGCGGTAGGTCAGGTAGTTCCACATCGCGTGGTGCGAGCTCTCCAGCGCGCGCAGGCGCTCGGAGGCCAGCCGCGGGACGCTGCCCGGATCGGTGCCCCAGGTCAGGACGGAGGAGGAGGTCATGCCGCGCGCTCGAAGCGCATGACGCGGTAGATGCCGTGGCGGTCGGCGGTCACCGACGCGGCCTGGTAGCCCGCCGCGCGGGCGTATTGCTGGATCTGCTCGGCGGGCCGCAGGCGCCACACGCAGCGCTCGCCCTGCGCGTTGCGCCACACCCGCGCGATGTACTCGATCTCGGGGTTGGCGACCTGGACGTTGCAGACGATCTGGCCGGGCGCGATCGTGCCCGCGAGGTCGAGGAAGTGCTGCTCGATGAGCGCGTCGTCGTGGTAGATGCCGTAGAGCCCGAGCTCGCACACGACGGCGGGCCGCGGGCGCAGCGCCGCGAGCGCGGCGCGGTCGAACGCGCTCGCCTGCCGCGTCGTCATCCGCTCCGCGACGCCGAGGGCGCGGGCCGCGGCCGACGCCTGCGCGAGCGCGGCGGCATCGACGTCGCAGAGCACCGCCGTGGCGCGCGGACGCTCCCGCAGGGCGCGCAGGAGGTACGGGCTCGGGCCGGCGGCGAGGTCCGCGACGACCGGGTCGGGGGCGCCGGCGGCGTCGATCGCCTCGAGCACCGCCGCCTCGGCGAGGCCACGGATGTCGCGGAACGCATGGCACGTCGCGCGATCGAGCAGCCGGCGGTCCAGCCGCCGGCCGAGCGCCGTGCGCCCCGCGGCGCGGTTCGCGTAGACATGGGCCATGAAGGGCCCGGAGTCGAAGCCGTGGCGATGGCCGATCCGAGTGCCCTCCGACAGGCAGGAGCTGGCGCGCGAGGCGAGCGCGAGCGCCGCGAAGCGCCACGCGCGGGGCGAGCTGCGCGGCAGCTCGGCCCGCAGCGCCTCGAAGCGTCGTGCCGCGAGGTCAGGCGGCATGCGCGTACAGACCCGTTTCGACGAGCTCGCGCCGGCGGTACAGCTCGTGCGCGTCGCCCGCAGCGCTGTGCGGTCCCGTCATGAGCGCCGCGAGACGCGCCCGCGCGGCATCGTTGTCGGCGGCGACGACCGCGATCGTCGCCGCGTCGTCGCCGGCGGCGCCGGCCGCATAGGCGTCGAGCAGCTGGCCGAAGTGGTCCAGCGAGCCGGCGGCGTAGGCGACGAGCTCGTCGAAGTCGTCGATGACCTCGATGCGCTCGTAGATCGCGTCGCCCTCGCGCGGGGCGACGTAGGCGTCGGGATCGACGCCGTGGGCGATCGCCCGGGCGCGGAAGAGGTTCATGTGGCGGGCGTTGACGGCGACGAGCTCGGCGAGCAGCTGCTTGGCGAGCGGATCGTCGGTCAGCGGCACGCGCGCGGAGAACAGGTCCACCCAGCGGCGCATGCCGTAGGCGTGGCGGGCGAAGACCCGGCCGATCCGCTGCGGGTCCTCGCCGAGCACGGCGAGCAGCTGGTCGCGGTTGTCAAGCATGGTGATCGAGAACGAGGGGCACGTAGGAGACCTCAAGGTCGGAGGACAACATGTTGGAGACCCAGCAGAAGGGTTTGGCGCGCTCGACGAGCGCCGCGAGGTCGTGTTCGCCACAGGACGCCGCGACCTCGACGCGCAGCCGCCCGTAGCGCAGCTCGCGGCCGATGCGCTCGGCGTCGACCGTGACGCGGAGCCCCGGCAGCTCGATGTCGCGCTTGCGCGCGACGTGGGAGACGGCGAGGCAGAAGCAGCTCGCGAGCGCGGAGGCCATGAGCTCCGTCGGCATCATCCCGAGGTCGCCGCCGCCGATGTCCAGCGGCTCGTCGACGCGCAGCTCGTGCTCGCGGGCGGTCGCGACGGCCGAGAGCGGGCCGGTCGAGCGCGCCTCGACGTGGAGCGTGTCGCCCATCAGACGGCCCCGATCCGGTCGGTCGTGAAGGCGCGGTAGGCGTCTTCGTGGGCGACGGCGGCGGTGTCCCAGCCGTAGGCGTCCACGACGCGCCGGCCGGCCGCGACGAGCCGGGCGCCGAGCGCCGGGTCGCGCGCGAGGCGGGCGAGCGCGCGGCCGAGCGCGTCGCCGTCGCCGGCCGGGGTCAGCAGGGCGGTCTCGCCGTCGGCGAGGAAGGTCTCGAAGACGTCGAGCGCGGTCGCGACGACCGGCAGCCCGGCGGCGAGCGCCTCGAGCGCCACGAGGCCGAAGCCCTCCTTCGTCGAGGGGAACGCGAAGAGGTCGGCCGCGCGGTAGTGGCGCTCGAGCTCGGCGGGGCTCACCGTGCCGACGAGCCGCACGTGCTCGCTGACGCCGAGCTCGCGCGCTCGCGCGGCAAAGCGGTCGATCTCGTCGCGGTAGTCGAACAGCGTCGCGCCGCCGACGACGAGCAGCAGCGGGGCGCGGCCGGAGGCCAGCTCGCGCAGGCGGGCGAACCCGTCGAGCAGCGTCAGCGACCCCTTGCGCGGCTCGATGCCGCCGACGGTCAGCACCGTCAGGCGCTCGCCGAGCCCCAGCGCGGCGCGATCGGCCGCGCGCTCGGCGGCGTCGCGCGTCGCGCGGAAGCGGGCGCAGTCGACGCCGTTGCGCACCTGGCGCGCGTCCACGCCGAACTCGAGCGCCAGCCGGTCGACCCACGGCGACGAGACGCAGAGCACGAGGTCGGGCGCGAGGATCGACCGGTCCTGGCAGGCGATGAGCGAGGGCGAGATGAAGTCGTCGACATGATGGACCGTCCGCACGACCTCGCCGATGACGCCCTCGTCGCGGAGGTCCAGGGCCGCGTTCGCCGACAGGCAGTCCTGCGCGTGGACGATGTCGAAGTCGCCGTCGGCCAGCAGCGGGCGCAGGCCCTCGCGGTAGGCATCGACCATCGCGAGTATGCGCTCGTCGAAGGATCCGCTGCCGGGCACGTGCGCGACGAGATGGGCCGGGACCGCGGTGTCGCGGAAGAACGTCTCGCCCGGCGCCGCGAGCGCGGCGACGCGGACGTCGTGGCCGCGTCCCGCGAGCGCCTCGGCGACCGCGAGCGCGTGCTCCACCCCGCCGCGCGGCTTGACGGAGTACGTGAGCATCGCGATCTTCATCGCGCGCCTGCACCCGCCACGGCCCGCAGGGCAAGCCGCGTGGCGGCGGCGTTGGACGGCGCGACGATCGCGCCCGCGTCGCGCAGGATCCTCGTCTGGCGCGCCGCGTCCTGGGGGTCGCCGGCGGTGCCGCAGACGCGGGCCAGCACGACGGCCTTCTGCGCGACGCGGGCGATCGCGTCCGACAGGCCGGACGCGGGGTCGCTGTGGCCGCCGTGGCCGAGCACGACGTCGAGCAGCACGCAGCCGACGGTGTCGTCGGCAGCCGCCTCGCCGAGGAACCCGAGCCGCACGTCGAGGTCGACCATCGGGTGCGGGCGGCCCTGCGTGTACTCCTCCTCGCCGAGGTCGAGCACGGCATGGCCGCCGTTGCGCGCGTCGGGCCCGTGCCCGACGTTGCCCTCCAGGGGCCCGAGATCGCGCTCGAGCAGCGTGACGGCCTCGTGGGCGAGCGAGCCGCCGGAGAACAGGCCCAGCAGGCGCCGGCCGGCGGCGCGGTCGCGCGCGGCGTCGACGGCGGCCTCGAGCTCGCTGAGATCGTCGACCGGCGTGCCGGCGGCCGCCCGTGCGGCGGCCTCGAGCGTGTCGTGGATCTCGAACGGCGCGTCGCCGCCCTCCCAGCCGACGAAGGCCGCGACGACGCGCTTGCCGTCGGGCAGGTCGCCGGCGAGCGACGCGACGACCTCGGGCGCAGGCGGCTTGGAGACGAGCAGCAGCGTCTCGGTCGCGTCGTCGGCGGCGAGCATCCGCATCGCCTGGCGGAACATGATCCCGCCGATCGCCGCGGACAGGTCGCGGCCGCCGACGCCGACGATCTGCGACACCCCGACGCCCGCGGCGTCGAGCAGGCAGGCCGACTCCTGCGCGCCGGTGCCGGCGGCGGCGACGATGCCGACCGGGCCGGCGGTGACGACGTTCGCGAAGCCCAGGCCGACGTGGCCGAGCATCGCCGTGCCGCAGCCGGGGCCCATGACGAGCAGCCCGAGCTCGGCGCCGCGCCGCTTGAGCGCCAGCTCGTCCTCGAGCGAGACGTGGTCGGAGAAGAGGAAGACGTGCATGCCGGCGCTCAGCGCGCGATGGGCCTCGAGCGTCGCGTACTCGCCCGCGACGGAGACGAGCGCGACGTTCGGATCGGCGAGCCGGCGGCGCGCCGACACGAGCGAGCGCGGCTGCTCGCGCTCGGCGGTCGCGCCGGAGGCGGCGTCGCGGCCGCCGCTGGACAGCTCCTCCTGCGCCTGCGCGAGCGTCGCCGCGGCGACCTCGTCGCTGTCGGTCTGCACGGCCACGATGAGGTCCGAGGGACCGGCCTGCGCCTGGACGCCGCGGGCGGCGAGCGCCTCGAGGTTCGCGGCCGTGCCCATCCCCATCTCACAGCCGGTGACGCCGTCGCCGGCGCGCAGGGCGCGGGCGATGCCCATGAGCTTCACGCTGTCGGCGTAGCGATTGGCGATGACCTGCACGTGCCAGCTCACAGGAGTGCGGCCTCCTGCTCGGCCTCGATCCAGGTGCCGTCGTCGCCCTTGATGGCGGCGAGCAGCGAGTCGGCGTCGGTGATGATCGCGGCGCCGCCGCCGCCCGACGCGAAGCGCTCGGCCGACTCGATCTTCGGGCCCATGCTGCCGGGCGGGAACTCGCCCGCCTCCAGCCGGCGGCGCGTCTCGGTCGTGCTCATGTGCCACAGCGGGCGCTCCCAGCGCGTGCCGAAGTCCTCGACGACCCGGGGGACCGCGGTGAGCAGGACGAGGATGTCGAAGCCGAGCGCGATCCCGAGCTCCGCCGAGCAGCGGTCCTTGTCGATGACCGCCGCCATGCCGGAGAGGTGGCCGCCGCGCGTGCTGACGGGGATGCCCCCGCCGCCGCCGGCGATGACGATCGAGCCGCTGCCGGCGAGCACGCGGATCGCGTCGAGCTCGAGGATCTCGACGGGGCGCGGACTGGCGACCATGCAGCGCCAGCCGCGCCCGGAGTCCTCGCCGACGACCCAGCCGCGCTCGCGCGAGAGCCGCTGCGCGTCCTCCTCGGTGTAGAACGGGCCGACCGGCTTGGTCGGGTTGTCGAAGGCCGGGTCGTCGTCGTCGACGCGCACGCGCGTGAGGATCGTCGCGGTCGGCGCGCCGGGGTCGATCTCGGCGATGCTCGTCTGCAGGAGGTAGCCGAGGATGCCCTGGGTCATCGCGCCGAGCGCGTGCAGCGGCAGCGCGGGCACCTGCGGCTCGCCCATCGCGTGCTGGAGCATGAGCGTGCCGACCTGCGGGCCGTTGCCGTGGGTCAGCACGACCTGGTGGCCTTCGCGGCGCAGGGCCACGACGGCCTCCGCCACGGGCCGGGCGCTGTCGAGCTGGTCGGCCCAGGTGCCGCGCTGGCGCTCCTTGAGCAGGGCGTTGCCGCCGACGGCGATGACGATGCGCATCAGTGATCGCTCCTATGAATCCTCACGTCAATCAGCTCCTCTGACCATGAACCAGAGCGCGCGCGCCGGGCGCTCGGAAGGGTTTTCCCAGGTGTGCGGCCGGTCGGTGCGGAAGTGCACCGAGTCGCCCGGCTCGAGGTCGATGACGTCGTCGTCGACCGTGAAGCGCATCGCGCCCTCGAGGAGGTAGACGAGCTCCTCGCCCGGATGGCGCATCGGGTCCGCGCCGCTGGAGGCTCCCGGCTCGACGCGCGCCTCGGCGCCGGCCAGGCGGTAGCGGCCGTAGCGGCCGGAGACGTTGTCGAGCGCGATCCCCGTCTTGGACGTGTACAGCCGCGCCCGTGCGTCGCCGCGGACGATGATCGCCGGCGGCGCGGCGACGTCCTCGTCGATGAAGTAGCTCACGCTCGTCCCGAGCGCTGACGCGACCTTCATGAGCGTCGCGATCGTCGGGGTCATCCCGCTCTTCTCGATCTTGTGCACCGAGGCGGTGGAAACCCCCGCGCGGCGGGCGAGCTCGGCGAGCGACCAGCCGCGCTCGGCGCGCGCCGCGGCGAGCTTGGCCCCGAGCTCGGAGACCGTGCGCTCGATGTCGGGAAGCGTGAGGGGCGTGACCTTGGAGTTGTCGGGATCGGAGTTCAAACGCGTGTCGGATAGGAGACGTGTCGGATAGTACACGCTTCCCGAATCTCTGCAACACACTCGAAACATTCGTTTGTCTGGGCTATCTTACCGCCTCTGACTTGACGCGCGGCCCGTGTCGCGCTAGGAATGCGTCCACAATCCGATAAGGGTTCCGGAAGACCGGAATCCGGCTGGCTGCGAGGCCGGCCCGACCCGAGGGAGACGGCATGGCCGACCTGACAGAGCCGGGAACCGAGCTGTTCAACACGCAGGAGAAGCTCTTCGAGGACATCAAGGCGGAGCCCGGGGAGACGGCGTTCACGTTCATGCACACCGTCCCCTACGAGGGGTCGGTCGGCCTCGTGAACCTCCTCACGACGACGCGCGTCCTGCGCAAGGGCTTCGACACGAGCCTCATCCTCTACGGCCCCGGCATCCTCATGGCCTCGGGTACTCGCGGCTTCCCGAAGGTCGGCGACGAGGCCTTCCCGGGCCACATGGCGATCAACAACCAGATCGCGAAGTTCATGGAGGAAGGCGGCAAGGTCTACGCCTGTCGCTTCGCGGCAGGTGCGCTGTACGGCTTCCCGGAGGCGAACTTCATGCCGGGCGTCAAGCCGTTCCATCCCCTCGACGTGCTCGACGCGGCGCTGACGGCGTACCGCCAGAAGTCCTTCCAGCTCAACACCTGGACCCTGTAGGGCCATGCTCGTGCTGGACCGGGACGGGGCGGTTGCGGCGTGGCGACGTGCGGAGGGGCGCATCTACCCCTCCGTGATGATGAACGCCACGCTGTACCAGGAGTACGTGGCGGTCGTGCAGGGCATCGCCGAGGAGCTCGGCGACGTCCGCAGCGAGGACGATCTCGTGCTGGCGTGGCATGAGCGCCGCGAGCTCGTCCGGATGGTGATCGACCGCCTCGCACCGTCGATGGGCCAGCTCATGGACCGCGAGGCGGTCCGCGACGCGGCGTTCTGCCATCGCCATCGAGAGATCACGCGCGAGATGGGCAAGGAGCTCGCCGCGCAGCGTCTCGAGGACGCCAAGCGCACCGGCGCCGAGTGGGTCACGTTGTTCGACGACGTGACCCCGCTCGGCGCGCAGCGCCTGGAGATGCACGTCCGCAGCGGCCGGGCCCTGCACACGAGCGCGGACCTGCCGCTCGATGGCACGCGCCCGACGTGGGAGCTCGAGGTCGTGCAGCTCGACCCCAACGACGGGGTCTGGCTGCTCGACAGGGCGCCGCTGCTGACGACGCAGAAATTCGACCGTCAAGACGAATGGGAGGCGCGCGTGCAGCAGGCCCGATCCTCCTTCGGAGGTGACCACCAGTGACGACCCACCCGAAGAAGATCATCGACGCCCACTGCCACATCGGCGAGATCCCGCCGTGGAAGTTCTACGACCTCGAGCACCCCGTCAAGCCGACGGTCTACGACTACAAGGACACGAAGTCCTTCGTGAAGAACCACATGCAGGAGTTCAAGATCGAGCGCGCCCTCGTGATGTCGAACTACGGCGTGCCGATCCACGAGCTGTCGTTCGACCTCAACGACGTCGTGCTCGAGGCCTCGACCTCCACCGACCGAATCATGGCCGCGCTCTGGGTGTCGTTCCTCCCGCGCAACGCCGAGATGACCCGCAAGGCGCTGAAGCTCGTCACGGAGTCCAGCGTCGTCGCGCTGAAGACGACGTTCCTGCTCGGCGGCAACCCCGATCCGAACACCTGGGACGAGGAGACGCAGGCGATCGCCGACGAGTGCTTCGACGTCTGCGAGAAGCACGACCTCGTCTTCCACTTCCACACGAGCCCGGGCGGTAACTCGGACTTCGGCAACTTCGTCCCGCTCGTCGAGAAGTACGGCAAGCGCTGCAAGATCTACCTCGTCCACATGGGCGGCGGCGTCTCGGGCCACATCAAGCTCGTCCCGAAGTTCCTCAAGTGGGTCGAGGAGGGCTACAAGGTCTACACCGACACGTCCTGGGCCGTCGGCTTCGGCGCGCGCTGGCTGCTGACGGAGATCGAGCGCACGGGCGTCGGCGGCGACCGCGTCTTCTTCGGCTCCGACGAGCCGTGGTCGGACTTCGACTCGGAGTACTGGAAGCTCAACGGCATCCGCGGCATCTCGCAGGAGCTCAAGGACAACGTCTTCTGGCGCAACTTCGAGACGCTCTACGACGGTCGTGGCTGACCGCCGCATCAGCGACGGGTCGCTGGCGGTCGACGACCGCCGGCTGCTCGTCGAGCTGCAGTCCTTCGGCGTGCGCGTCGTCGGCGGCGACGGCACGCTCGGGCGCCGTGGCGGCGCCGGCCCGTCCGACGCGCTGTTCCTCTACGTCCGGGGGCTGCCGCTGACCGTGCCCCAGCACGCCGAGTTCGTCGCCGGCTCGCCGTACACCCTGCGCCTGGACGGCCCGAAGCCGACGCTGTTTCGCGACGACGAGCTCGTTGGCGTCGTCGGGCTTCCGCGGCGCCCGCGCATCTACGACATGGAGACCGCGGACGGGATCCCGTACTGGAAGATCGCGCTGCTGCACCTCGACTCGATCGCCTCGACCGTCGTGCAGAAGTGCATCTACTGGGGCACGCCCGAGCAGTGCGGCTTCTGCGGCATCGAGCTGACGCGCGGCGAGCAGACGATCCCCGTCAAGACCCCGGCGCAGCTCGCCGAGGTCTGCAGCGCGGCGCACGAGCTCGACGGCGCGGTCGACGCGACGCTCACGACCGGCTCGATCAACCGCCGCGACCGCGGCGCGCTGTACATCTCGCGCTGCGCGGCGGCGATCAAGGACGCCTGCGGCATGCCGGTCCAGGTGCAGTTCGAGCCGCCCGACGAGCTGTCGGTGCTCGACGACGTCCACCGCGCCGGCGTCGACGCGGTCGGCATCCACATCGAGACGTTCGACCCCGACGTGCTCGCGCGCGTCGCGGCCGGCAAGGCGCAGTGCGGCGTGGAGGGCTACTTCCGCACGTGGGAGCGCGCGGTCGAGGTCTTCGGCCGCGGGCGCGTCACGACGTACGTGATCCTCGGCATGGGCGAGCGCCGCGAGCTCATCGAGGAGGGCTGCCGGCGCGCGATCGAGATGGGCGTCTACCCGTTCGTCGTGCCGATCCGGCCGGTGCCGGGGACGCTGCTGCAGGACACGCCGACGCCCGATCCGGACTACGTCGCCGCGATCTACCGCAGCGTCTCGGAGATGCTCGCCGAGTCCGGCCTGGATCACTCCGACGCCGCGGCGGGTTGCGCGCGCTGCCAGGCCTGCTCGGGGCTGTCGGCGTGGGAGCGAGTATTCGAGAAGGAGGCCAACGGTGGCCATTTCCAGCTCGGCGCCGTCAGCAGCGCCTGACAACCTCGCGGTCGTCTGCGCGCTGGCCCGCGAGCCGGCGGCGCTCGCAGCGCACTTCGCGATCCGGCGCGAGGTGTTCGTCGTCGCGCAGCGGATCTTCGAGCACGACGACCGCGACGCCCGCGACGACGATCCCGCGACGCGGCACGCCGTCGGCGTCCGCGGCGAGGACGTCGTCGGCGCCGTGCGCTTCTACCCGCTCGACGGCGACGGCCTGTGGAAGGGCGACCGCCTCGCGGTCCTCCCCGAGGAGCGGGCGTCGCAGCTCGGCGCGATGCTCGTGCGCTTCGCCGTGCGCACCGCCGGCGAGCTCGGCGGCCGGCGGATGGTGGCGCAGATCCAGGTCCGCAACGTGCGCTTCTTCGAACGGCTCGGCTGGAGCTGCGACGGCGAGGTCGCCCCGATGTTCGGCGTCACCCACCAGCCGATGTCGATCGCGCTGCGCCCAGGCCGGTGAGCGGCGCGATGGCGAGGTCCCACACCGTCGCGGTGCTCGCGCCGGACGCGAGCTTCAGCGCCCGTGAGTCGTCGAAGCGCCCGCAGGGCGCGCACGCCAGGCCGCGGCGATGAAACACGTCACAGGCGGCGCCGGCGTGCTCGGGCGGGGCGGCGAGCAGGAAGCCGAAGCTCGGAAACGTCCGCAGCCAGCGCTCGGCGGACACGCCCGCGGGGCGCGGCAGGCGGTCGACGTCGAGCACCGCGCCGCAGCCGGCCGCCTCGAGCAGCTGCAGCAGCGAGCCGGCGGCCCCGGGCATCGAGACGTCGCGGGCGGCGTGGCACAGCCCCGCCTCGGCGACCTCGACGAGCGCCTCGCCGTCGTCGCGCAGGCGCTCGGGGGCGCGGTCGCGCAGCGAGCTGAAGAAGTCCGTCTCCTCGCCCATGTAGCGGCCCTCGAGGCAGAACGCGCCGAGCAGGACGTCGCCGGGCCGCGCGGCCGCCGCGCGCAGCGGCCGGCGGGCGACGCCGGTGCAGGTCGCCGACAGCGCCGGCGCGCCCCCGATCGTCAGGTGCCCGCCGACGACCTCGACGCCGAGCAGCTCGGCGGCCCACGCGAGGCCCTCGAGCACGAGCGCGGCGTGGGCCTCGTCGGGGCTGACGAGCATGTCGAGGATCGCCAGCGGCCGCCCGCCCATGGCGCGGACGTCGGAGACGTTCGTCACGACCGCCGAGGCGCCCGCGGCGCGCGGCTGTGCGGCGACGTAGGACGGCAGCATCGCCTCGCCGCAGAGCACGATCCATTCGTCGCCGTGAGCGACGAGCGCGCCGTCGTCGCCGTCGCCGACGGGCCCGAGCACGCGCACGAGCTGCAGGTCGCGCTTGGCGTGCAGCGCCGGCAGGTCGCGGACGAGCGCGGCGAGGGCTTCGGCGGCGGACATCGCGGCGAATCTAGACGTTTTCCAATCGAGACCGGAGGCTGTTCGTGACCCTTGATCAGGCCGTGCTGCAGAGAGTGGAGGTCGTCAACGTCGGGCTCGCGGCGTTCGGCGCGGCGATCCGCGATCAGGACGCGCCGGTCGTCGACGTCGACTGGCGCCCGCCGGCCGCCGGCGACCCGGAGGCCGTGGCGGCGCTCGAGCGCCTCTGGGGGGCGCACGGCGCGACGGTCGCCGCGGCGAACGCGACGGTCGTCGAGCGGATGGAGGCGGCCTCGCCGCGGGCCGTCGCCGTCGCGACCGCGCGCGACGTCCTGCCCGTGCTGGCCGAGGGCCGCACGCTGATCCACTCCGGGCCGCCGATCACGCCCGACCGGCTCGCCGACCCGCAGCGGCGCGCACTCGTCGCCGCCTGCCTGTTCGAGGGCTGGGCGGACGACCGGCCCGCGGCGCGGGCGCTGATCGAGTCCGGCGAGATCGGGCTGGCCTCCGGCAACGAGAACAACCACGGCGGCGCGATGACCGGCGTCTGCTCGCCCTCGATGCCCGTCTGGGTCATCGAGGACGAGGGCTCCGGAGCGCGCGCGTTCTCGACGTTCAACGAGGGCGCGGGCAAGACGCTGTGGTTCGGCACCGACGCCGACGAGGCGATCGAGCGGCTGCGCTTCTTCCGCGACGACCTCGGCCCGCTCATGGGCCGCCTGCTCGAGCGCCAGGGCCCGATCGAGATCTTCAAGCTCGCCGCGCAGGGCCTGCACCAGGGCGACGAGCTGCACATGCGCAGCCAGGCGACGGGGAACCTCCTCATCCGCGACCTGCTGCCGGGCTTCGCGGCGCTCGGCGGCGAGAAGGCCGCCCGCTTCCTCTCGACGAACTGGCACTTCTTCCTGAGCCTCACCATCGGCGCGTCGAAGTGCACGCTGCTCGCGGCGTCGGGCGTGCCCGGCTCGAGCGTCGTCTCGCTGATCTCGCGCAACGGCACCGACATGGGCCTGCAGCTCGCCTCGATGCCCGGGCGCTGGTTCCTCGCGCCCTCGCCGCCGGTCAAGGACGCGCTGTTGCGCGAGGGCTTCACCGAGGCCGACGCGGCGAAGGACATCGGCGATTCGGCCGTCATCGAGTGCGTCGGCCTCGGCGGGATGGCCGTCGGCGCGGCCCCGGCCGTCGCCGCCTTCTTCGGCGGCGACGCCGCGGACGCGATCGCGCGCACCGAGCGCATGCGCGAGATCTGCGCCGGGCGATCCACGCGCTTCACGATCCCGGCGATGGACTCCGCGCCGACGCCGGTGGGGATCGACGCGCGGCTCGTCTGCGAGCTGGACATCGCGCCGCAGATCACGACCGGGGTCCTGCACGCGACCGACGGCGTCGGTCAGATCGGCGCCGGCATCGCCCATCAGCCGACGCAGCCGTTCCGGGCCGCCACGATCGCCCTGGCCGCCGAGCTCGACGCCGGGAGCACGAACGGCGGTTGACGGCGGCCGCCACCACACCGGCGGCGCGCGCGCTCGTCGTCGGGCCCGGCGCCCGGCGGGCGCTGCGCGACGGGGCGAGCGGGGTCGTCGAGCTCGCGTTCGGCCCGGGCGGCTACGTGCGGCTGGGCGAGCAGCACGTCCTGCTGGCCCCCGCCCGCTCACCGCTCGGCCCGCTGTCGGTCCTCGTGGCCGGGCTGTCGCGCGGCGACCTCGTCGTCGGCGACCCGGCGCACGTGTCCGGCGCCGTGCTCGCGGTGGGAGCGCTGCGGATAGCCCTCGACGGCGCGCGCGAGACCGCCCCGCCGTGCCCCGGCGACCTCGCGCCGGGGTGGCCGGCGGCGCTCGCTGCGGCGCTCGGCGCCGTGGCGCCGGCGCCCCCGCAGCTCGCGGCGGGCCTCACGGCGCTCGCGACCGGCGACCTCGGCGCCGCGGTTGCGCAGCTCGCCGGGCGCGGCGACGGCCTGACCCCGACGGGCGACGACGTGCTCGCCGGCTACGCCGCCTGGCGCTGGGCCGCGGCTGCGCCCGTCACGCTGGCAGCGCAGCGCTGCGCCCCGCTCGGCCGCGCGTACCTGCGCTGCGCCGAGCGCGGCGAGCTGCCCGAGCCCGCGGCGCGCGTGCTGGAGGCGATCCGGGCGGGCGAGCCGCCGGCGGCGGCGCGCCGGGCGCGCGGGCTCGCCGGCTGGGGCGCGACGTCCGGCGCCGCGCTGCTGTGGGGCATCGCCGCCGGCGCCGCGCACACGTCCTCCTGCCACGCCGGGCGACGATGACGGGGCAGGAGCTCGACGGCGCGGCGATGCACCGCGCGCTCACGCGCATCGCCCACGAGATCGTCGAGAACGGCGGCGATCCGGCGCGGCTCGCGCTCGTCGGCGTCCACCGCCGCGGCGTCGTGCTCGCCGCCCGCCTGCGCGATCTGCTCGAGGAGCTGCACGGCGTCACCGTGCCGCTCGGGGACATCGACATCTCGTTCTACCGCGACGACGTGACGATGCGGGCCGGGTCGCCGGTCGTGCACGCGACGCATCTGGACTTCAACGTCGACGGGCTCACCGTCGTGATCGTCGACGACGTGCTGTTCACCGGGCGCACGGTGCGCGCGGCGATCGAGGCGCTGTTCGACTACGGCCGGCCGGCGCGCGTCCAGCTCGCCGTGCTCGTCGACCGCGGCCACCGCGAGCTGCCGCTGCGCCCGGACTATGTCGGCAAGAACCTGCAGACCGCGCGGGCCGACCGGGTCTACGTCGCCGTCGAGGAGATCGACGGCGAGGACCGCGTGACGGCGCGCTAGATGGTTGATTCCGTGGCCGGTGCCGTCAGATGTGCGTGTATCGCGGATGCAGGGCGCCGC
>DATJEE010000128.1:0-16755 GCA_035496995.1 Solirubrobacteraceae bacterium
GAGCGCGCCGCGCCGGCGCCTGCGGCGGGGGACGACGGCCGTCGCGTCCGCCGGGGAGCGCACGCGCGTGGCGCCGCGCCCCGGCGTCGGGACGATCGCGGTCGCCGACGTGCGCCCCGCCGGCGCCGGCGCGGCGCTTCCGATCGCGACGGTGCGCTCGGTCTCCGTCACGGACTCCCCGCGCGCCGCGGCCTGGACGGCACGCCCGAGGTCGCCCGCGGACGGGTAGCGGTCGGCCGGCGCCTTGGCCAGCGCGCGCGCGACGACGCGGTCGAACTCGCGCGGCGCGCCCGCCGCCGAGGGCCGCGGCGGGTCGTCGTTGAGATGCGCCAGCAGCGTGGCGGGCACCGTGCCGCGGGGGTAGGGCGGCGATCCGGTGAGCGCCGCGTGCAGGACGCAGCCGAGCGAGTAGACGTCCGAGCGGGCGTCCGAGCGCCCGCCGCTGAGCTGCTCGGGCGAGGCGAAGTCGACCGTCCCGATCCACTGGCCGCTGTCGGTGATCGGGTGGTCGGGGTCGATCGAGCGCGTGAGCCCGAAGTCGCTGAGGTACGCGTGGTCGTCGGCGCCGGCGAGCAGGACGTTCGCCGGCTTGACGTCGCGATGGACGAGGCCCGCGGCGTGGGCGGCATCGAGCGCGGACGCGACCTGGGCGACGACCGCGGCGGCGCGCGCGGGCGCCAGCGGGCCGTCGCGGCGGATCAGGGCATGCAGGTCGCTGCCGGCGACGAAGCGCATGACGAGAAACAGCGCCCCGTCCTCCTCGCCCGTCGCGTGGACCGGGACGACGTTCGGGTGGTCGATCGCCGCGGCCATCCGCGCCTCGCGGCCGAAGCGCTCGCGGAACTCGGTGTCGCCGGCGAGGTCGGCGGTGATGACCTTCAGCGCGACGGGGCGGCCGAGATCGAGCTGCAGCGCCCGGTAGACGACGCCCATCCCGCCGCGTCCGATCACCGCCTCGATGCGGCAGCCGCCGAGCACATCGCCTGGACGCAGGTCGGGCACGGGTGAATTGTCCTTGACCGGGGTACTAGGTTCAGAGACACAGGTCCGACGGGCCATGGCGCCGACCGCCATGGACTTGCGGACTCCCTTCCCGCAATCGGAAAGGGGGCCTATCGTGGCGCGCGAGCGACCGACAGCCTCCGACGTTGCCCCGCCCATGCTGCGCTGCCTCGACGGCGGGAAGACCGATGGCGAGGACGCCCCGCTGCTCACGCGCGCGGAGGCCCGCGCCCTGCGCCGGACCGAGCGGCTGACGCATGCCGACCTCGCCCGCCACCTCGACGGCGTGAACATCACGCCGCCGCAACCGGCCTGACGGGCCGCGCCTTGCCCGATGGAATCCTCGGCGCGCTGCTGACGCCGCTGCGCGTGCCCCAGATCGTCGTCACGGAGATCGAGACGATCGCCGTCGCCGTGCGGGGACTGGCCGAGACGGCCGAGCAACGGCTGACATCGATCGACGGCCACGCCGAGGCGCTCGTCGCGCAGGTCGGCGAGATGACCGCCGCGCTCACGCGCATCGAGGGCAAGGTCGACGAGCTGACCGGTCTCGAGCAGACGATCGAGACGCAGATGGAGGGGATGCGCGCCGATCTGAACACCCGGATGCGCGCCATCGAGCGCCTCGTCGGCGAGTTCCGGGCGCCGATCAACCACGTCGCGCTCGACGTGTCGAAGATCCAGCTGCTGCTGCCCGAGCCGGGCGACGGCCCGCTCACGCGGCTGAAGGACACGCTGACGAAGAGCTGAGCGCCCGCCCCGCCGCGTCGCCCGTGCGAAGATCCGCGCGCGATGGAGCGGCCCGCACGCACGTCCCTCTACGACGCCGTCCGCTACCCGGGCCACGCGTTCGCCCAGACGCACCCCGACCGGCTCGCGACGCTGGCCGCGCTCTTCGGCCTCGACGCCGCGCCGCCGGCGGACTGCGCGGTCCTGGAGATCGGCTGCGGCGACGGCGGCAACCTCCTGCCGATGGCGGTCGAGCTGCCGCGGTCGACGTTCGTCGGGATCGACTCCTCGCCGACGGCGATCGCCCGCGCGCAGGAGCTCGCGCGGGAGCTCGACGTCCCCAACGTGCGCTTCGAGCTCGTCGCGATCGAGGACTACGACGCGCCGGCCGGCGCCTTTGACTACGTCATCGCGCACGGTGTCTTCTCCTGGGTGCCCGAGCCGGTCCGCCGCGACCTGCTCGCGCTCTGCGCGCACGCGCTGTCGCTGCGCGGGGTCGCGTACGTCAGCTACAACGCGTTTCCGGGCGCCCGGGTGCCGCAGACGCTGCGCGAGCTGCTCGCCCTCAAGCTCGAGGGCGTCGACGAGCCCGTCGAGCGGATCGCCGCGGCGCGCCGGCTGCTCGCGCTGCTCAGCGGCGCCGACGGGAAGGCGACGACGCTCGGCGCGGAGGCCGCCCACCTGCTCGACAGCCCCGACGCGCTGCTGTTCCACGACGCCCTGGCCCCCGTCAACCAGCCGTTCTTCTTCCACGAGTTCGCCGCCCAGGCGGCGCAGCACGGCCTGCAGTACCTCGCCGAGGCGCACTTCCTCGAGATGCAGGCCGGGATGCTCTCCGACGACCTCCAGCTCGAGCTCATGGACGGCGCCGACGTCGTGCGCCAGGAGCAGCTGCTGGACTACGTCAAGGTCCGGCGCTTCCGCCAGACGCTCCTGTGCCATGCCGCGGTGACGCTCGACCGCAGCCTGCAGCTCGAGCGGATCGCGGGCTTCGCCGTCTCCTCGCCCGCGCGGCCGGTCGCCGACCCCGACAACCCCGGGCGCGTGACGTTCCACGCCCCCGGCGGCTCGCGCCTGACGACCGAGCACGACTCGGTCGTCGCGGTGCTGACGCGCGCCGGCGAGAGCTGGCCTGCGCCGGTGCTCGTCGCCGACGTGCTCGGCC
The DNA here is from genome assembly GCA_035496995.1 of Solirubrobacteraceae bacterium. GTDB lineage: Bacteria > Actinomycetota > Thermoleophilia > Solirubrobacterales > Solirubrobacteraceae > CADCVQ01. Next base: position 2,897 of record DATJEE010000128.1, read on the forward strand.
CCGACGCCCCGCGCGCCGAGGTCGACACGGTCTGCGAGGCGCTCATCCGCGCCTACGCGGCGAACGTCGTCGAGCTCCACGTCCACCCGCCGGCGCCGTGCACCGAGGCCGGCGAGCGGCCACGGGCCAGCCCCGTCGCGCGCCTGCAGGCCCGCGACCAGGCGCGCGTCGCGAACCTCCGCCACGCGACCGTGCCCGTCGAGGACGATCTGCGGCGTCTGCTGCTCCTGCTCGACGGCACGCGCGACCGCGCCGCGCTGCTGGCCGAGCTGCCCGAGCTCGACGCCGAGCGCCTGGAGGCGAGCCTGCAGCTCTTCGCGCGCTCGTCGCTGCTGGCGGGCTAACCCGCGGCCCAGCCTGCGAGCGTGCCGTCCTTGTCGGCGGCGCGCAGCTCGTTGAGGCCGCCGAGCGTCTCGCCGTCGACGAGGATCTGCGGGAAGCTGTCCAGGCCGGTCAGCTCGGCGAGGTCGGCCTGGAGCTCGGGGTGCTCGGCGAGGTTGACCTCCTCGAAGTCCACGCCGCGCTTGAGCAGCAGCGACTTCGCGTGCACGCAGTACGCGCAGGAGTCGGTCGAGAAGAGGACGACGTGGCGGGCCACCGCGCCAAGTATCTACGCTGGCAGCGATGCCCGACGCCGACATCGGCCGCCTGCTCGTCGCCTGTCCTGACCGCCCGGGGATCGTCGCGGCCGTCTCGCGCTTCCTCTTCGAGCGCGGCGCCAACATCATCGAGTCCGACCAGTACTCGACCGACCCCCACGACGGGACGTTCTTCCTGCGGACGGTCTTCGCGCTCGAGCACCTCGCCGCCGTGCGCGAGGAGCTGCACGACGGCTTCGCGTCGGAGGTCGGCGAGCCGTTCGGGATGGAGTGGCAGCTCAGCGACGCCGGCGTCCCCAAGCGCGTCGCGATCCTCGTCAGCCGCTACGACCACTGCCTCCTGGACCTGCTCTGGCGCGCGAGCCGCGGCGAGCTCGAGCTCGACGTCGGCCTTGTCATCTCCAACCACCCCGACCTCGCCGACGACGTGCGCTCGTTCGCGGTCCCGTTCGTCCACATCCCCGTGACGCGCGAGACGAAGACCGAGGCCGAGCACCGCCAGGCCGACCTGCTCACCGGCAACTTCGACCTCGTGGTGCTCGCCCGCTACATGCAGATCCTGTCGGGCGATTTCCTCGCGCGCGTCGGCGTGCCGATGATCAACATCCACCACTCGTTCCTCCCGGCGTTCCCCGGCGCGGCGCCGTACGAGCGCGCCCGCGACAAGGGCGTCAAGCTCGTCGGCGCGACGGCGCACTACGTGACCGAGACGCTCGACGAGGGGCCGATCATCGAGCAGGACGTCGTGCGCGCCTCGCACCGCGACAGCGCCGCGGACCTCGAGCGCCGCGGCGCCGACGTCGAGCGCAGCGTCCTCGCGCGCGCCGTGCGCTGGCACTGCGAGGACCGCGTCATCCGCGTCGGCAACCGGACGGTCGTCTTCTAGGACGTCACGAGCTCCTGCGGGGTGATCGACAGCCGCCGCTCGTCGCCGCGGCGCACGACGAGCAGCTCGACCGGCCGGCCGATCATCTCCTCGGTCATGAGCCGCTGGAGGTCGGCGACGCTGCGCAGCGCGCTCCCGTCGGCCTCGACGAGCAGGTCCTCGGGCTGCAGGCCCGCCGCCGCGGCGGGCGTGCCCTCGGCGACCTCGACGATCTCGATCCCGCGGTCGCGCTGCAGCCGCGCGGCGATCCGCGGCGGCAGCGGCCGCTCGCCGCCGCCGATGCCTAGGTACGCGCGGCGGACGTGGCCGTCGGCCATGAGCGCCCCGATGATGCGGCGGGTGTGGGCGTCGATCGGGACCGCGAGCCCGAGGCCGACGCCCGCGACGGCGGTGTTCACGCCGACGACGCGCCCGCGCCCGTCGACGAGCGCCCCGCCGGAGTTGCCGGGGTTCAGGGCGGCGTCGGTCTGGATGACGTTGTCGACGACGCGGCGGGCGCTGCCGGAGCGCACCGGCAGCGAGCGTCCGAGCGCCGACACGACGCCCGCCGTGACCGAGCCGGCGAAGCCGTTGGGGTTGCCGATCGCGACGACGAGCTGGCCGACCTGCAGCGTCGCGGCGTCGCCGAGCGGGGCGGCGACGAGGTCGCGGGCGTCGGCGCGCAGGACGGCGAGGTCCGACAGGGCGTCGGCGCCGACGACGTCGAAGGTCAGCTCGCGGCCGTCGACGAACGACGCGAGGCCGCCCCCGGCGGAGTTCTCGACGACGTGCGCCGAGGTCACGAGGAAGCCGTCGCCGGCGAGGACGAAGGCCGAGCCGCCGCCACCGATCCGGCGGCCGCCGCGGACCCGGCGGTAGACGCGCAGGTTCGCGACCGAGGGCGCGAGGTCGCGGGCGACGGTCGTGATGACGGTCGAGTACGCGTCGAGCGCCTCGGCGTCGGACGGGCGATCCCGGGGCGCCGACGGCACGCCCGAGGGGCCGTCGACGAGGACAAGGTTGCTCATGCAACCAAATGTACCGCGTCGTCCTTCCGTCCAGAAAGCGGCTCCGGCGAGCGAACGAATGGCCACCCCAGTCGTCACCTGGGGAGATGGCACGGATGCTCGTCACCGGACTGCTCGCGATCGTCGCGCTGGCGCTGGTGGGGCCCGCCGGCGCCGAGGCGCGGACGGCCTGCCCGGCCGAGCAGGCCGCGCCGACGGCCGGCAACAGCGCCGCCGTGAGCGACGCGATCTTCTGCCTCACGAACCAGATCCGCGCGAGCTACGGGCTGCCCGCCTTTCACCGCGACACGCGCCTGGACACCGCCGCGCGCCTGCACAGCGAGGACATGGCCGCCCGCAACTACTTCGCCCACACCAATCCCGAGGGCCTCGATCCCTCCGCGCGCGCCGCGCTCCAGGGCTACACGTACGGCGTCGGCGAGAACATCGCCGCCGGCTACCGCGACGCGCGCGCCGTGATGATCGGCTGGATGGCGAGCAAGGGCCATTGCGGAAACATCCTCTCCACCGCGCGCGACATCGGCGTCGGGACGGCCGCGACGCCGCGGACGAACTACACGCAGGACTTCGGCAACTACAACTTCGCCACGAGCAACGCCGTCGCGGCGGGCTGTCCGTACAACGTCAACCTCGACACGCTCGCGACGCCCGATCCGCCGCCGCCGCTCCTGCCGGTGCTCGGCGGTCCCACCGCAACCGCCGCGGATCCGGCGCAGCAGTCGCTCGCCAACGACACGCCGGCGCCCCCGGCGCTCGTCCTCGGCCGGCTCGGCCTCTCGCGCACGCGACTGGCGCCCGGGCGCGGCTCGACGGTCGTGTCCTACACGCTCTCGGCTGCGGCCGACGTGACCTTCCGCGTCCAGCGCGTGGCAGGCGACGGCCGCTGGCGGACGCTGCGCGCCAGCCTCGTCGCGCAGGGTGCGAGCGGCGAGAACACGTTCCGGCTGCGTGCGCGGCTGAACGGCCACGCGCTCGGGCGCGGCAGCTACCGCCTCGTCGCGGTCGCGACGGACGACACCGGTGCCGAGTCGGCGACGCGCCGCGCGCGGTTCCGCGTCGGCGGCCGAGTCTGAGCCGCCGCGTCAGCGCGGATCGCCGTGGCCGGCCTGCGCGAGCGCGCGGCGGGCACGGGTGTGCGGCAGCGGGTCCAGCGGGTGGCGCACGACGTTGCGCCCGATCGCCCGCGGTACGACGCGCGTGAAGAACGGGCCGACGTCGAACGCCGCCCGCGCCGCGCGCACGTGCGCCTTCGGGATGCCGGAGCGGATCAGGCCGTAGCTCAGGTCGGCGAGATCGGCGCGCCGGAAGGCCTCGGCGAGCGTCGCGTACGCGCCGCGGTAGCGGGCGAAGCGGTGGTGCTCGGCGACGACGACCGCGAGCTCCTCGGCCCAGGCCGCGCGCCCCGTGGCCTGCAGCCACGCGTCCTGGGCGCGGATCGACGACGCGAGGTAGTCCAGCGCGCTGAAGGCGTCGAGGTCGTGGAAGGCCGCGGCGATCGCGAGCTTGTCGTCGCGGTCGTTCTCGTCGGGCGCGATCGCCCGGGCGAGGTTCAGCACGCGGTAGGCGTGGCCGCGAGAGCCCTCGTAGCCCTTGTCGTCGCCGCGGGCGTGGTCGCGATGCGTCGCGAAGATGTCCTCGATCAGCGGGTGGGTGTGGAGGATCTCGGTGGCCATGCGCCGAGTCTCGCGGAGTTCGGCGACGGGGACTAGATTGCGTTCGGCGCGCGGCGGCGGATGGCCGCGGCGATCGCCGGGGCGTCGTCGGCGGACACGAGCAGCCGCCGGTACGGCGCGTCGCGCAGGTCGACGATCACGCCGGGCGTGCGGCGATAGAGCGCGACGAGGTCCTTGCCCGCGCGGTAGCGCCAGGTGCCGAGCGCGATGACCCCGGGCAGGCCGGCCCCGGGCGCCCGCAGGCCCCGCAGCTCGCGAAACGGCGTCGCGCTGACGGACACGCGCTCGACGGCGCTCAGCGGCACGCGGACGTCGCCGTGCAGCGCGCCGAGCTTCTCGCGGCGCGACAGCCGCAGCACGAGCTCGTCGTTCTCGGGTGCGAGCGACGCCACGCGCTACCGGCGCCGCACGAGCTTCTCGCAGTCCTTCGCCGCCTTGTCCTTCTTCGCGAGCTCGACGGTGTCGAAGCCCGCCCCGCAGCGGATCGTCGTGCGGCGGCGGGCGACGGCGAAGATCGTGTCGTTGCCGGGGCCGGCGTCGATGCGGTGCGGCCCGGCGCCGCGGGTGCGGATCGTGTCGTTGCCGAAGCCGCCCTTGATCGTGCTCGTGCCCGAGCCGCTGTTGAGGATGTCGTCGCCCGCGCCGCCGTCGATGAGGTTCGAGCCGGGGCTGCCGAAGATCGTGTCGTTGCCGTCGCCGCCGACGAGGACGTCGTGGGCGCGGCTGTCCTCGATCGCGTGGTCGCCCCAGAGGACGTCGTCGCCGGTGGCGCCGAAGAGCTGGTCGGGACCGGTGAAGCCGAGCAGCGTGTCGTCCTTCTCCGTGCCGTGCTTCGTCGTCCCCGTGCGGGGAGCGATGAACGTCTCGCCCAGGCGCGGGTCCTTCGGAGGCCGCGGCTCGCTGCGGATCTCCTCGCAGTTCTTGACGTCCCCGGCTTCGACCATGTGCGCGTCGCTGATGCCGCCGGGGGCGTCGGGCGGGTCGAGGATGACGACGTCGTTGCCTTCGCCGCAGTCGGCGAGCCGGTCCTTGCCGCCGTCGTTGAGGTGCAGGATGTCGTCGCCCGGGCCGCCGAGGAGCGTGTCGAAGCCGGAGTCGCCGTAGAGGACGTCGTTGCCGTCGCCGCCGGTGAGCGTGTCGCGCGCCGTGCCGCCGTGCAGGACGTCGTCGCCGGGGCCGCCGTCGAGCGTGTCGATCGCCTCGTCGCCGAAGAGCAGGTCGCTGCCGGCGCCGCCGTCGAGAACGTCGGTCCCGAAGCCGGCCGTCAGCACGTCGGCGCCGTCGCCGCCCTGGAGGTTGTCGCCGCCGGCGTCGCCCTGCAGCCAGTCCGAGCCCGCCTCGCCGAGGACCGTGTCGGGCCCGCTGTCGCCGGTGAGGACGTCGTCGCCCGCGCCGCCGCGGACCTGGTCGGCGCCGCCGAGGCCGTTGATCGACTCGTTGAGCGCCGTGCCCTGGAGGCGATCGGGGTTCGGCGAGCCCATGCGCGTGAGCGCCGGGGCGGAGACCGGGGACTTCGGCGGCGACGGCGCGGACAGGTCGAGATCGGCGGCGATGAACACCGGCAGCTCGAAGCCCGGCGGGGCCTCGGCGCCCGCGCCGGACGCGGCGACCGCGATGCCCACCGCGACGGCGGCGACGGCGGCGAGGAGCGAGCGGCGCATGACGGCTGAATGTACCCGGACGCGTTCGCCGCGTGGGCGGTTGGCGCCTGCAGCGCTGGACAGACGTTCGGGCTCAGACCAAGGTCCACTTCAGATCGGCTCGGGTGCGCCGAGAAAGAGCCTGTGATGGCACTAGGGACCCCAGGGCCGTGACGGCGCGCCCCGGCCGCACCACGACGACGAGGGCGCTCACGCGCTGCGGGCGGCTCGCCGCCCAGACCGCCGGCGTCGCGCTCGTGCGCCTCGGGACGCAGGTCGCGAACGCCGCGGCCGACACCTCCGCCGCTCGCAACGGCGCGCCGCGGCGCCGCAGCGGCGACAGGCCGCCGTACCGTTCCGCCGCCGCCGCCGCCGCCCGGCCGGCCCCGGCCGCACAGCCGGCCCCGGCCGCACCGCCGGCCCCGGTGTCCGCCACCGCTCCCGCGCCGCCGGCCCCGGTGTCCGCCACCGCTCCCGCGCCGCCGGTCGCCGCCCCCACGCCCTTCGCCCATCCGCGGCGGCGCCGCGCCGACAAGATCGACCTCGCCCTGCGGATCTTCGCCGGGGTCTACCTCGTGACGCTGCTCGTCGCGGTCGTCGTCTACAAGGCCGCGTTCGCCCAGATGCTGTTCATCGACCCGTACTTCGCCGCCTACGGGCTCGTCGTCGCGGCCTTCATCGTCACGCGCTTCGGCCTGAGCCTCGCCTACCGCCCGGCCCGCGACGCCGGCCTGGAGCCGCAGGTCGCGATCGTCATGCCGGCCTTCAACGAGGAGGCGGCGATCGCGAGCTCGATCAACTCGCTGCTGGCGCTCGACTACCCGGAGGACAAGCTCGAGGTCGTCGTCATCAACGACGGCTCGAGCGACCGGACGCTCGCGGAGATCTGGCGCGTCGCCCGCGCGAACCCGCGCGTGCAGGTCATCGACTTCCCCTGCAACCGCGGCAAGCGCGCCGCGATGGCCGCCGGGATCCGCGCGACGAGCGCCGACGTCATCGCGTTCGTCGACTCCGACTGCGAGCTCGAGCCCGACGCCCTGCGGATCATCGTCCAGGGCTTCGCGGACGAGAAGGTGGGCGCGATCGCCGGCCACGCGAACGTCCTGAACGTCGAGGAGTCGTGGCTCACGCGGATGCAGGCGGTCCGCTACTTCGTCGCCTTCAAGGTCAACAAGGCGGCCGAGTCGGTCTTCAACGTCGTGACCTGCTGCTCGGGCTGCTTCTCCGTCTACCGCCGCGCGGCGATCATGCCGCGCCTGGACTGGTGGGAGCACCAGACGTTTCTCGGCGCGCCGTCGACGTTCGGCGACGACCGCTCGCTGACGAACTGCGTCCTGCGCACGTGGAAGGTGAAGTACGAGTCGCGCGCCGTGAGCCACACGATCGTCCCCGCGACGTTCCGGAAGTTCATGGTCCAGCAGCTGCGCTGGAAGCGCAGCTGGACGCGCGAGTCGCTGATCGTCGGCTCGTTCGTGTGGAAGAAGAACCCGCTCGGCTCGGCGGCGGTCTACGTCGGGATCGCGCTGCCGCTCGTCGCGCCGGTGACGGCCGTGCGGGCGGTCGTGTTCCAGCCGGTGATCCAGGGCGCCGGCGCCCCGTTCATCTACCTCGCCGGCATCTACATGATGGCGCTCGCCTACGGCCTGTACTACGCGCTGCGCCACAGCCGCTACGACGCGCTCTGGATCTGGGGCGTCGTCTTCTGCTTCTTCTACCTCGCGTTCCTGCTGTGGCAGACGTACTACGCGATGCTCACGACGCGCAGCTCGTCGTGGGGCACGCGCGCCGCCGCCAAGCCGCCGCCGGACACCGGCGTCGTCGCGGCGCCGGTGCCCGGCAGCCTGCCGATGGTGCGGGCGTGAGCGCCAAGCCCCCGCGCAGCCGTCGCCGGCGCATCTTCCAGAGCCTGCTGCTGCCGCTGTCGCTCATCCCGCTCGTCGGCGTCGTCCCGCTCATCGCGCAGGCCTACACGCAGTTCGACCGCCGCCACAAGAGCGGCCCGATCGCGGCCCCGGTCGTGCGCTTCACGCCCTGGGAGAACGCGCGCTACAAGCCGCTGCCCGCGCATCCGGAGGCCGTACCGGTGCTGACGTACCACGGCATCAACGACAAGCAGGACGGCTACTCCGTCGATCAGCGCACGTTCGCCGCGCAGATGGCGCTGCTGCGGCGCATGGGCTTCCGGTCGCTGTCGATCGCGCAGTACGTCCGCTTCCTGCGTGGCGACCGCACCGGCCTGCCGCAGCGGCCGGTCCTCATCACCTTCGACGACGGGCGCCTGGACAGCTTCCGCGGCGCCGACCGCGTCCTGCAGCGCTACGGCTTCCGGGCGACGATGTTCGTCATCGCCGGCGCGATCTCGCCCGACAACCCCTTCTACCTCAGCTGGAAGGAGCTGCGCGCGATGGAGGACTCCGGGCGCTGGGACCTCCAGGAGCACGCCGGCAAGGGGCACTACCTCGTCAACTACGACGCCGCCGGCGACACCGGGCCGTTCTACGCCTTCCGCCGCTACACCCGCAGCGCCGGGATCGAGCCGATCGCCGACTGGGAGCAGCGCGTCGTGACGGACATCTTCGCCGGGCGCGCGGCGCTCGCCGAGCATCTGCCGAAGTTCCGGCCGCTGACCTTCGCCGTCCCGTACGGCAACTACGGCCAGCGTGCGACGAACGACCCGCGGATCCCGGAGATCATGCGCGCGTTCCTCCAGCGCCAGTTCGAGGCGGTGTTCGTCCAGAAGGTCGGCAACCAGCCGCGCTACACGTCGCAGCGCAGCTACCGCGGCGAGGCGGTCCGCTTCGAGGTCCACACCGACACGTCGGTCGACGACGTCTACCGCTGGCTGCGCGACGAGGCTCCCATGACCGTCGGCCCGCCGACGCCCGGCGCATGAGCCCGCGGGCGCTGATCGTCCTGGCGCTCGCGGGCGCGCTCGCGCTCGTGCTGCCCGGCGCGGCCGGCGCGGCGCAGCTCAAGGCCGCCGGCGGCTGCGCCGGCAAGCGCCCGACGCTCGTCGCGTTCACGCCCGGCGCGCAGCCGACGACCGGCGTCGTCTCCTGGCAGCGCCCGCGCCTGCCGCAGGGCGCGAAGCTCCGCTACCGGCTCGTGCGCAACGGGCGCGTCGTCGGCCAGACGGGGCGGCGCCGGATGTCCGTGCGCGTGTCGCCGGGGCGCCGCTACCGCTTCCGCGTGAAGGTCGTCCTGCCCGGCGGGCGGGTCGCGCCGTGCCCCGGGCTGCTGGCCGCGCGGCCGTCGATCACGCCGCCGAGCACGCCGCGGGACCTCGCGGCGTCGGACGTCGGCGACACGGCGGCGACCCTGAGCTGGACGCCCGGGCGCGCGCGCTCGGGCAGGCTCGCGGGGACGCGGATCTACCGCGACGGCGAGCCGCTGCGCCAGGTCGCGGGCGCGTCGACGACCGTCGCGCTCGCGCCGCGGCGCAGCTACGTCTTCACCGTCCGCGCGGTCGACGCGAGCGGCGCCGTCAGCGCGGCGAGCAACACCGTCACGATCGCGACCGGCCACCGCGCGCCGGGCGCCCCGCAGGCGCTCGCGCTGACGAGCGTCGACGACTCGCGCGCCGACGTCGCCTGGCAGCCGGGCGCCGCGGGCACCGGGCGCGTCAGCGGCTACCGCGTCTACCGCGACGGGACGCTGCTCTTCCAGGTCCCCGGCACCGCGGCGTCGATCACCGGCCTGGCGGCCGCGCACAGCTACGCCGTCAGCGTCGCGGCCGTCGACAGCCTCGGCTACCTCAGCGAGCCGACCGCGCCGATCAGCGTCACGACCGCCGTCCCGCCGCCGGCGCGCGGGCGCACGCACGCCTTCCTGCTCGCCTCGACGGGCCAGAGCTTCACCGACCTGCAGCAGCACTACGACGAGATCGGCACGCTGTACCCGACGTACTACGAGTGCGCCGCCGACGGCTCGGTCAGCGGCGGCGACGACCCGCTCGTGACGCAGTGGGCGCAGCTGCGGGCGATCCGCGTCCTCCCGCGCGTGGACTGCCAGAGCAGCTCGCGCCTGCACCTCATCCTCACGGACCCCGCGACGCGGGCGGCGATGCTCGCGGCGCTCGGCGACCTCGCCGCGGCGAACGGCTACGACGGGCTGAACATCGACTTCGAGGCGGGCCTCGCCGCCGACCGCGACGCGCTCACGAGCTTCGCCGCCGACCTCGCCGCGATCCTCCACGCCCAGGGCAAGCGCCTGTCGGTCGCCGTGTCGGCGACGACGAAGGTCGTGACGAGCGGGCGCGCGGCGTTCTACGACTACGCCGCCCTCGGCGCCATCGCGGACACCGTCTTCGTGATGAACTGGGGCAAGCATTGGTCGACGTCGGTCCCCGGCGCGCTCGCCGACCTGCCGTGGGCCACGGCGGTCGCGAACTTCATCGCGACGATGCCGAACAGGTCGCGCTACGTCCTCGGCGCCGGGCTCTACGGCATGGACTGGGCGAGCGGCGGCGGGCCCGCGCACCCGGCGACGGCGCTCGAGCACGCCGACGTCCAGAGCCTCATCGCCGCCGTCGGCGCCGCGCCGGCGATCGACCCGGTCGCGAACGCGCCGCATTTCTCCTACACCGATCCCGCGGGTGTCCCCCACGACGTCTGGTACACCGACGCGCGCTCGATGGACGCCCTCATCCACCTCGCCGCCGACCGCGGCCTCGGCTTCGGCGTCTGGCGCCTCGGGCGCGAGGACCCGGCGATCTGGGAGCACCCGCTGCTCGGCACGCCGTCGGCCTGGCCGGGCTGAGCGCCGGCCCGCGCAGGGGCCTGTCCAGTTGAGCGTGAGCAGTCACCGCTATCACCGCCGGTAGCGCCCGCTGCGCACCAGCAGCAGGAGGCTCTCAGGGCAGTGAGCCGAGCGGTGCGAGCGCGTCGACGGTCACCGCGAGGTCGGTGTTGGCGGCGAGGCGCTCGAAGTCGGAGTCGTAGTGCAGGATCGACGCCCCGTGGTCTTCGGCGATCGCGGCGATGAGGTAGTCGAGCGGGAGAACGCCGAGGTGCTGGTGGGCGGCGCGCAGCTGGTCCTGCAGTTCGGTCGCGCGCCGCTCGGCACGCCCGGTGACGCATCGTCCAGGAGCGTCAGCCGCTGTGCGGGGTGAACCGGACGACGTAGGGAAAGTCGCCGAAGTCGACGCTGAGGAAGTAGCGCCCGTGGAGCTCGAGCTCCGTGTGGCCGGTGGCGGCTGCGGCCGAGATGAGCTTCTTCGCGCCGCGCGGATCGTCGCGGCGGGGCGTCAGCGTGGCGCTGAACGGCGTCTGCGAGCGGAAGTCGATCGACGCGTCCTCGGGCGCGTACTGCGCGAAGCGCACGAGGTAGCGGCCGTCCAAGACGTAGGGCCCGTGCGTCCGCGGCGACGTCTCGCCGCGCGCGACGATCTCCCCCGGGGCGGCGGGCCGCGTCGCAAGCGCGGGCAGCGGCGCCCGCGGCGTGCTGCTCGCACGCGCGACGGTGTTGCCGTCGCCGCCCGTGCCCCCGCAGCCGGCGAGCAGCACCAGCGCGAGCAGCACCGAAAACGAGTGGGTCGCCACGCGCACGATCGCGCATGGTAGAGGACCACGGGCGTGTGCAGCTGGGCAATGCATAGATGCCGGGCGCCCGCGATCCGCGCAATCCGGGTAATCTGTATCCACGCAATACCTAGTTACGGGACGAGAACGAAGGGATGGTGTCGTTGATCGCATTGGATCGTGCGGGCTTCTTGCGGCTGGGCGCCGGGGGCGCGATCGCCGCTGCCGCCGCCTCGGGGCTCGTCCCCGCACTCGCGGGCGCGCAGCTGCCTGCCGCCACGCCGCTGGATGACGACGTCGCGTTTCTGTCCTTCGCCACCGCGGCCGAGGCCGCGAGCCGGGACTTCTACCGCGCCGCCTTCAAGCAGGGCGGCACGGGGCTGTCGGCCGTCGAGCGGCGGCACGTCGACAAGGTCGCCTCCGCAAAGCGCGCGCACATCCTGAAGCTCAACGCGTCGCTCGGCGCGGATGCACCGGCCGCCGGTGACTTCGTCACCGTTCTCCCGAAGGGCGCCGTCGACACGAAGGCCCGCGTCCTCGCGCTCGGCGAGACGCTCGAGACGCTGCTCGTCCGCGTCTACCTCAACGGCGTCGCCTTCGCCGCCGATCCCGGCACGCGGCTGCTGCTCGGCCGCCTCCTCGCCTACGACGCCGAGCAGCTCGGGTGGCTGCGCGCGGCCGCGGGCCACGCCTCGCCTGCCGGGCTGCTGAGCCCGATCGACCTCGAGCCCGCCGCCGACGAGCTCGACGCCTTCCTCTCGACCCCCGACTTCCCCGACTGATCCGGGAACGGAGCCACGACGATGAACAAGCCTCAGAAGAAGAAGTCGCTTGCCCGGCGCGCCCGCCCCGCGCTGGTGATCGCGTTCGTGCTCTGCCTCGCCGCGCCCGCGGCGGCAAGTGCGCTGAACGTCTTCGCCGCCTCCTCCCTGCGCGACGTCTTCACGCAGATCGACGCCGGCCAGACGTACAACTTCGCCGCCTCCAACACGCTGCAGCTGCAGATCGAGCGCGGCGCCGACGCCGACGTCTTCGCCTCGGCGAGCCCGGCCGAGCCGCAGGCGCTCTTCAAGGAGAACAAGTGCGGCCGGCCGGTGACGTTCGCGACGAACAAGCTCGTCCTGCTCGTCCCCAAGTCGAACCCCGGCAACATCAGGTCCGTGTACTCCCTGCGCGCCGGTGGCCACACGCTCGCGGTCGGCAACAAGGGCGTCCCGGTCGGGGACTACACACGGTCGCTGCTGCGCCGGCTCGGCCTCTCGAGGGTCCTGACGAACAACACGGTCAGCGGTGAGGCGAACGTCGCGAACGTCGTCTCGAAGGTCGCCCTCGGCTCCGCCGACGCCGGCTTCGCGTACGTCACCGACGGCAAGATCGCCGGCGATCAGGTCACGGCGATCCGGCTCCCGCGCTACGCGCAGCCGCCGGTCCGCTACCAGATCTGCGCCGTGACGCCGAGCGCCGGCGCCACGGCATTCATCAACTCGGTCCGGTCCGGCAGGGGCCGCAGCATCCTGAAGGCCGCCGGTTTCGGGCTGCCCCCGAAGGGCTAGCGGCTCCCGGTCCCCATGTCGATCGAGGTCACAGAGCCGAGGGTCGAGGTCCCCGCCGTCGTCATCGACGGCGGCGGCGGCCGCGCGGGCCGGGCCGTCGGCTCGGCGCTGCTCGCGCTCGTCGTCGGGATCACGCTGACGTTCCTCGCGCTGCCGATCGTCGCGCTCTTCGCCGAGGTGCCGCTGAGCAGCGTGCCCGACCTCCTGTCGGACCCGGCCGTCATCAAGGCGCTGGAGGTCACCGCGCGGACGAACCTCGTCGCGAACATCCTCATCCTCGCCTTCGGCACGCCGCTGGCCTACGTGCTCGCGACGCGCCGCTTCCGCGGGCGGGCGCTCGTCGTGACGCTCGTCGAGCTGCCGCTCGTCCTGCCGCCCGCGGTCGCGGGCATCGGGCTGCTCGCCGCCTTCGGCGCGCAGGGCCTGTTCGGCGACGACCTGAAGAACGCCGGGCTCTTCCTCCCCTTCTCCGAGCTCGCCGTCATCCTCGCGGTGACGTTCGTCGCCTCGCCGTTCTACATCCGCCAGGCGATCACGGCCTTCGAGAGCGTCGATCCGACGCTCACCGCCGCGGCCCGGACCCTCGGCGCCGGGCCGACGCGGACGTTCTGGCGCATCTCGATGCCGCTCGCGGCGGCCGGGCTCGTCGCCGGCTGGGTGCTCGCGTTCGCCCGCGGCGTCGGCGAGTTCGGGGCGACGATCGTCTTCGCCGGCAACGTCCAGGGCAAGACCCAGACGCTGACGCTCGCCGTCTACGAGCAGCTCGACGCGAACTTCGACGTCGCGCTCGCGATCGGGATCCTGCTCGTCGTGCTGAGTGCCGGAGTCCTGCTGTCGTACAAGATGATCGTCTCGTGGAGAGACTCGACCTCGCCATCGTCAGCGCGCTTCGGACCTTCGAGCTCGACGTCGACCTGAGCATCGGCCCCGAGACGGTCGCCCTCGTGGGCCCGTCGGGCGCCGGCAAGACCACGGTCCTGCG
>DATJEE010000129.1:0-9936 GCA_035496995.1 Solirubrobacteraceae bacterium
CGCCGACGCGCGCCGCGACGGCCGGGGCGTGCGCGCGGGCGCCTGGGCGACCGTCGCGATCGCCGGCGCCGCGCTGTTCCTCGCCGCCGTCGTGTTCGGGCTCATCATCATGGTGTCGAAGGACTGAGAGCGGATCTGGCCGGAAGTTCGGCGAGGTTTTGCCGGATTCGGGTGCAACGGCCATGGGTGGCCCGTTGCAGCGACACGTAACAACGCGCGCCGACGTGCAAACGGGGCGCGGGCGAGGCATGTTGGTCCATCCCGAAGGGAGAGGAACCATGCGCCCCCTACGAATCATCCTTCTTGCCGTACTCGCAGCGCTGCTCGCCGCACCGGCAGCCGGCGCGCACGTCGTCCACGTCGTCAAGCCCGGCGAGACGCTCTGGCAGATCGCAGCGCAGAACAATCTCACGACCCGCACCGTCGCCGTCTACAACGGCCTCGCACCCGATGCGCACCTCCTCTTCGGCACGACGGTGAAGGTCCCGACGGTCGCCGAGGGCGCTGCCGCGCTCGCCGGCGCGGGGATCACGCCGGCCGCAACGGCGCCCGGAGCGCTGCGCACGCGCGTCGCGTCCGTCCGCGCGGTGCCCGCCGGTGCGCCGCCGCCGCTCGGCGCCTACATCGTGCGTCCCGGCGACACGCTGTCCGGCCTCGCCGCCCAGACCCGCGTCAGCGTCGCGCAGATGGCGTACGTCAACGGCCTCAAGCCGACCGCCCGCCTGCTCATCGGGACCGTCCTGAAGCTCCCGAGCGGCGCCCCCACCCCGATCCACGCCTCCGAGCCCGTGCCGGCGACGCGCGTCATCCCGAACGCCGCGCCGGTCCCGACGCCCGGCCGGCTGAGCGCCGAGCGCGTCAAGCAGCTCGCGGCCGAACACGGCGCCCCGGCGTCACTCGCCGCGGCGATCGCGTGGCAGGAGAGCGGCTTCAACAACGCCGTCGTGTCGCCCGCCAACGCCCGCGGGATCATGCAGGTCATGCCCGGGACGTGGGACTGGGTCCAGCACAACCTCGCCGCGGCGCCGCTGAGCCCGACCTCGCCCGAGGACAACGTCCGCGCCGGCTCGCTCTACCTCGCCCGCCTGCTGCGCGAGACCCACGGCGACGTCCGCCTCGCCGCGGCCGGCTACTACCAGGGCCTCTCGTCGGTCCGCTCGCGGGGCATGTTCGACGACACGAAGAAGTACGTCGACAACGTCCTCGCGCTGCGGGCGCGCTTCGGCGGCTGACTCACGAGTAGGTAACGGCGCGCAGGACCTTCGCCGGCGCGCCGGCGGCGATCGAGAACGGCGGGATGTCCTGCGTCACGACGCTGTTGGCGCCGACGACGCAGCGCTCGCCGATCGTCACGCCGCTCGTCACGACGACGTTCGCGCCGAGCCACACGTTGTCGCCGATCCGCGTCGGGCCCTTCGTCGTGAAGCCCTGCCACGGCACGGGTTTGCCGGGGTCGTCGAAGCGGTGGTTGCCGTCGGTGACGAAGCAGCCGTTGGCGAGCATGCAGTGCGAGCCGATCTCGACGAGCTCGACGGCGGCCACCATGACCCCGATGTTGAGGAACGTCCCGGTGCCGATGCGCACGCGGCCGGGCGCGGGCGCGGTGATCCAGACGTGCGGCTCCAGCAGGACGTGCGCGCCGACCTCCAGGCGCCCGTCCTCGAAGGCCTCGAGGACGTCGCCGTGCAGCGGCCAGCGCGCGAAGGCCTCGCGGCGCAGCAGGTGCCAGTGGATCCGGGCGCGGTTCCAGGGGAGGTTGTTGCGCTCGTACCAGCGCCACTTCTGGGCCCACAGCCGGGCCTGCCGGGCGAGGTCGTCGCTCACCGGCCCCAGGCTAGATGGTGCCGGCGCGACTAGGAGTTCAGGCGCTTCTTCATCGACGCGAGCTGGGGCTTCTCGGCGTCGATGATCGCCTGCGCGGTCGTCTTGAGGTCGACCTGGTCGCCCTTCGCGATCTCGGCGTTGCTCAGCGCGATCGTCGCCTCGTGGATCGGGATCATGGCCTTCAGGAAATCCTGGTTGAACGACTTTGACCTGCGCAGCGCGCCGAGGTCGGCATCGGCGGCGGCCGTGCTCGGCGCGACGCCGAGCGTGCCGACCGGCACGCCCGCGGAGAAGAGGGCGTCGCCGATCGCCCGCAGCCGCGCCGTCTCGGGCGGCTGCTCGCCCGCGATCTGGCGCGAGATGCTCTTGACGAACTTGTTGCCGCGCGTCTGGGCGATGAAGGCGACGGCGACCGCCTTCTCGTGGAGCGGCAGCATCGCGTTGACGTACGCGCGGTCGGCGCCGTTGCCGGGCGGCGGCGGCGCCGTCTGCCCGGTGTTCGAGGAGTCGCTGCCGCAGGCGCCGATGGCGAGCGCGCAGGCGACGACGGCGACCGACAGGCTCTTACGGGTCATCAGCACGGGCGCAGGCTAACCGACGCGCGCGCGGGCTGCTGCAGACCTGGTCGATCGATACCCCCATGGGGTATAATGCGCTGCATGTCGACGCACTCGCACGGCACCCACGGCGCGGCCGCCGGCTCGCTGAACGCGCTCGCCTTCAGCGCGACGGTCCACTGCCTCACCGGCTGCGCCATCGGCGAGGTGCTCGGCATGGTCATCGCGACGGCGCTGGGCTGGGGCAACCTCGCCACGATCGCGATCTCCGTCGTCCTGGCGTTCGCCTTCGGCTACTCGCTCACGAGCCTGCCGCTGCTGCGTGCCGGGATGACGCTCGGCGCGGTGGCGCCGCTCGCCCTCGCGTCGGACACGATCTCGATCTCGATCATGGAGGTCGTCGACAACGCGATCGTCCTGGCGATCCCGGGCGCGATGCAGGCCACCCTCGCCGATCCCGGCTTCTACGCCGCGCTCGCGCTCGCGCTGCTGCTCGCGGGCGTCGCCGCCTTCCCCGCCAACCGCTGGCTGCTGGCCCGCGGCAAGGGCCACGCGGTCGTGCACGCGCACCACGCCGGGCACGCGGCGCACTGACCCCGGCTACGCCGCGGCCGCGACCTTGCGGCGCCCGCGCCGGGCGGTCGGCGCCGCGGGCTTGACGCGCGCGGCGACGAGAAACTCGCCGGTCGAGGAGCCGGGCGTGCCGGCGACCTGCTCGGGCGTGCCCGCAGCGATCACGCGGCCGCCCTCCTCCCCGCCCTCCGGGCCCATGTCGACGAGCCGGTCGGCGGTCTTGATGACGTCGAGGTTGTGCTCGATGACGACGACGCTGTTGCCCTGGTCGACGAGCCGGTGCAGGACCTCCAGCAGCCGCTGGACGTCGGCGAAGTGCAGGCCCGTCGTCGGCTCGTCGAGGATGTAGAGCGTGCGGCCGGTCGCGACCTTCGACAGCTCGCTCGCGAGCTTCACGCGCTGCGCCTCGCCGCCGGAGAGCGTCGTCGCGGGCTGGCCGAGGCGGATGTAGCCCAGGCCGACGGCGTTGAGCGTCTCCAGGCGCCGGCGGATCTTCGGGATGTGCTTGAAGAACTCGACCGCCTCCTCGACGGGCATGTCGAGGACGTCGGCGATCGTCTTGCCCTTGAAGCGCACCTCGAGCGTCTCGCGGTTGTAGCGCTTTCCGTGGCACTGCTCGCACGGCACGTAGACGTCGGGCAGGAAGTGCATCTCGATCTTGATCTGGCCGTCGCCGCGGCAGACCTCGCAGCGCCCGCCCTTGACGTTGAACGAGAAGCGCCCCGGCTTGTAGCCGCGCGCCCGCGCCTCCTGCGTCTTGGAGAACAGGTCGCGGATGACGTCGAAGAGGCCGGTGTAGGTCGCCGGGTTCGAGCGCGGCGTGCGGCCGATCGGCGACTGGTCGACCTGGATGATCTTGTCGAGCTGGTCGAGGCCGAGCACCGCCGTGTGCCGGCCCGGCCGCGTCCGCGCCCGGTGCAGGCGGTTGGCGACGGCCTTGAACAGCACCTCGTTGACGAGCGTCGACTTGCCCGAGCCCGACACGCCCGTGACCGCCGTCAGCACGCCGAGCGGGATCTTCACGTCCACGGACTTCAGGTTGTTCTGCGCCGCGCCGCGGATCTCGACGTAGCCCGACGGCGTGCGCCGCTTCGCCGGGATCTCGATGACCCGTGTCCGCGCGAGGAACTGGCCGGTCAGCGACTCCGCGACGAGCTCGATCTCGGCCGCCGTCCCCTCGGCGACGACCTCGCCGCCGTGCTCGCCGGCGCCCGGCCCCATGTCGACGACGTGGTCGGCGGCGCGCATCGTCTGCTCGTCGTGCTCGACGACGATGACGGTGTTGCCGAGGTCGCGCAGGCGCTCGAGCGTCGCGATGAGCTTGTTGTTGTCGCGCTGGTGCAGGCCGATCGAGGGCTCGTCGAGGATGTAGAGCACGCCGACGAGCGAGGAGCCGATCTGCGTCGCGAGGCGGATCCGCTGAGCCTCGCCGCCCGACAGCGTCGCCGCCGCCCGGTCCATCGAGAGGTAGCCGATGCCGACGTTCTCGAGGAAGTTCAGCCGCTCGACGATCTCGCGCAGGATGAGCCGGGCGATGTGGCGCTCGGTCTCCGTGAGCTGGATGTCCTCCAGCCAGCGCAGCGCCGCGCGCACCGACAGCGCCGTGAACTCGTGGATCGGCATCCCCGCCACGAGCACCGCCCGCGACTCGGGCCGCAGCCGCGCCCCGCCGCACGCCGGGCACGGCCGCACGCTCATGTACTCCTCGATCTTCTCGCGCGAGAACTCGCTGTCGGTCTCCTTGTAGCGGCGCTCGAGGTTGGGGATGATCCCCTCGAAGCGCGTCGCGTAGGAGCGCTGGCGCCCGTAGCGGTTGCGGTACGTCACCTGGACGGGCTCGCCGTTGGTGCCGTAGAGGAAGAGGTCGCGGTGCTCGTCGGAGAGCTCGCGCCACGGCAGCTCGACGTCGACGCCGTAGCGCTCGGCGATCGCCTCGGTGATCTGCTCGTAGTAGCTCGAGCTGCTCGCCGCCCACGGCGCGAGCGCGCCCTCGGCGATCGACAGCGCCGGGTCGGGGACGATGAGCTCGGGGTCGATCTCGCGCTGCGAGCCCAGGCCGGTGCAGCGCTCACAGGCGCCGTGCGGCGAGTTGAAGGAGAACATCCGCGGCTCGAGCTCGGGCATCGACGTGCCGCACTTCAGGCAGGCGAACTGCTCGGAGAACGTCAGGACGTCGCCCTTGAGGGCGGTGCTCCGCGGGGCATCCGGCCCCGCGTCCTGAGACCGCTGGCCTTCATCCGGCCGGCCTTCTTGCACGATCTCCACCTCGATGATGCCGTCGGCGAGCGCGACGGCCGTCTCGACGGAGTCGACCAGCCGCTTGCGCACGTCGTGGCGCAGGACGAGCCGGTCGACGACGACCGAGATGTCGTGCTTGAACTTCTTGTCGAGCTCGATCGGATCCTCGAGCAGGCGCAGCTCGCCGTCGACCTTCACGCGCGCGTAGCCGTCGCTGCGCAGCTCCTCGAAGACCTTGCCGTACTCGCCCTTGCGCCCGCGGACGATCGGCGCCATGACCATGAAGCGCGTGCCGTCCTCGAGCTCCATGATCTGGTCGACGATCTGCTCGACGCTCTGGCCGGCGATCGGCGCGCCGCAGACGTGGCAGTGCGGGTGCCCGACGCGCGCCCACAGCAGCCGCAGGTAGTCGTAGATCTCCGTGACCGTGCCGACGGTCGAGCGCGGGTTGCGCGACGTCGTCTTCTGGTCGATCGAGATCGCCGGCGACAGGCCCTCGATCGAGTCGACGTCGGGCTTGTCCATCTGCCCGAGGAACTGGCGCGCGTAGGCGCTCAGCGACTCGACGTAGCGGCGCTGCCCCTCGGCGTAGATCGTGTCGAACGCCAGCGACGACTTGCCCGACCCCGACAGTCCCGTGATGACGACGAGCGCGTCGCGCGGGAGCGAGACGCTGATGTCCTTGAGGTTGTGCTCGCGCGCACCGGAGACCACGAGGTGTTCGTGCTTGGCCACACGGGCCATTGTAGAAGCCCGAACAGACGTTCGTCTGCGCACGATCGCGCACGTTGCGGGAAGGATGGTCCGAACATCGAGCCGGCTGCGGCGTCCTGCCATCACCCACCATCGCGCGCGAGGAGACCGACCGACCATGTCCGACCCGCAACGACGTCATCTCGTCGGGCGCCGCGAGGCGCTGATCACGTTCGGCGCCGGGATCGGCGCGTTCTACGGCCTGCGCGGGCTGCTGCAGGCCGACCCGGCGGCGGGCGCGAGCTGCGTCCTGCAGCGCGAGGTCACCGAGGGTCCGTACTACCTCGACCTGCACCTCCTGCGCCGCAACATCCGCGGCGGCCGGCCCGGCACGCCGCTGGCGATGAAGCTCAAGGTCGTCGACGCGACGACCTGCAGGCCGATCCGCAACGCGACGGTCGACATCTGGCACGCCGACGCCGGCGGCGTCTACTCGGGCGTCAGCGGCAACCACGGCAACTTCCTGCGCGGCATCCAGCGCTCGGACTCCAACGGCAACGTCCGCTTCGACACGATCGTCCCCGGCTGGTACCGCGGCCGCACGCCGCACATCCACGTGAAGGTCTTCGTCTCCGGCAACGAGGTCCACACCGGCCAGCTGTTCTTCAACGCGGCGACGCTGAAGACGATCTACGCCCAGGGCGCCTACGCCGCGCGCGGGCAGGCCGACACGTCCAACGCCTCCGACGGCATCTACCGGCAGGCCGGGCCGCGCTCGATCCTGCCGCTCAGGCGCAAGGGGGCGTCGGTCAGCGGCGGCTACAACGGCACGCTGTCGCTCGGGGTCAAGCGCTCCTGACGTCGGTCGCCGGTCGCCGTGCGACGATCCGGCGGCGATGTTCGAACACTTCGACGAGGCCGCCCGCCAGTGCATCGTGCTCACGCAGGAGGAGGCCCGCCGGCTCGGCCACGCCGAGATCGGCGCCGAGCACGTGCTGCTCGGCATCGCGCGGGTCGACGAGGGCCTCGTGGGCACGGAGATCGAGCGCCTGCGGGCCGCCGTCGTCGGCCAGCGCGGCGTCGGCGACGTGGCGCCGGGCGCGATGCTGCAGTTCACGCCCGAGGCCAAGGCCGCGCTCGAGGGCGCCAACGAGCAGGCGCTCGCGCGCGGGCACACGACGATCGACCCCGCCCACCTCCTGCTCGCCGTCCTGGACGCCGATGGCGACGCCCGCCGCGTGCTGCGCGAGGCCGAGCTCATCGTCGCCGACGTCCGCGAGCGCGCCGACGCGGCCGCGGGGCGCCCGCGTCAGGCGCGGCTGCCGGCCGCCGCGGGTCGCGCCGACCACGCGCAGGAGCTGCGCGACGGCGCCCCGGTCAGCGTGACGCTCGGGCAGGACGCGTTCCCGCTCGGCGACATCGGCCACCCGCACGTCGACGCCCGCCTGCTCGGGCTGATCCTCCTGGGCGAGACGCGCGCCGCGCACCTCCTGCGGGCGCACGGGATCGACGAGGCCGCGATCGAGGCGGCGCTCGGTTCGGGCGAGGGCGGGTAGCGGCGGTCGCCGGCCTACTCGGCGGCTCGCGGTGCTCGGCGCGCCTCCTGCATCGACGAGGGAACGGCCCGAGCCGGACTGGTGCTCATCCGGGGGGTGTGCCGAATGACGATCGCCCCCGCGTGCATTATTCGGCACACCCCCACGGATAACGCGGGCGCCCGGTCGATCCGCGCCCCGTACCGATGCAGGAAGCGCCTGCACCCGCGGGCCGAGCCGCGGGAGAGCGGCGAGGCCGCGCCGCAGCTACCCGTCGACCGTCGCGTACACGTCGTCGAGCAGCGCGTCGCGGTCGCCGAGGTCGTAGTTGTCGGCGAGGTACTTGTCGACCTGGGCGCGGGAGTCGCCGTTGAGCGCCATGTTCAGCGCGACGAGGCGCGCGGACTCGACGTCCGTATCGGCGGCGGCCGCCGCGGCGGGCTCGTCGGCGACCTCGGGCTCGGCGTCCTCCTCCTCGGGCTCGACCACGATCACGTCCTCGACGACGACCTCCTCGACGACCACGACCGGCGCGGGCGGCGGCGGCGGCGGCGCGGGAGCCGCCGACGGCTGGCCGGCGGCGGCGTAGAGCTCGCCCATGTTGCCCGACAGGAGCGAGAGGTCGGCGTTCAGGCGGTTGGCGCCCGTGCGCAGCGACTCGACGAGGGCGCTGAGCTCGCTCTCCATGGCGTCGACGCGCTGGAGCATGAGGGCGGTCGCCTCGTGGACCTTGCCGACGTGGTCCTGCGAGCGCTCGATCGCCTCGTCGCGCGTGCGCTGGGCGTCGCGGGCTGCGTCCTGGCCGACCTGCTCGGCCTGCTCACGGGCGTCGCGCTCGATCGCGGCGGCGCTGGACTCAGCGGCCTCGACGATCGCCTGCACCGACGCGCTCGCGACGGCGGCCAGCGAGGCCCCGGCCGCGGGCGCTGCCGACGCCGCGGGCGCCGACGACTGCGCGCGCTTGAGCGCGTCCACCTCGCGGGCGATCGCGGCCAGATGTGCGTCGACGGCCGCCGGCTCGTAGCCGCGGCGGCCGATGGGAAAGTCTCGCTTCTCGATGGACTGACGGTCGAGGGCCAACGGATGCCTCCGTGGATTCATCTGGGACGTGGGCGAACAGGACCCTACCGCGGCGAGCGGGGGAGTCCCACCCCCACCCCGTCGCGCTCGACGAGCCCGTCGCGCTCCAGCGCGGCCAGCGCGCGCTCGAGCCGGGCGGGCTCGATCCCGCCCGGCAGCGGCTCGCCGGCGGCGAGCGCGGCGACGATCCGCCCGCGCAGCCAGCGATCGGTCTCCTCGTAGCGCTGCGCCGCGCCGCCCGCGGCCCGGGGCGCGACGACGACGCGCCCGCGCGAGGCGCACCAGGGCCCCGCCGGGCAGCGTTCGCAGGCCGGCGCCCGCGCGGTGCAGAACGCCGCCCCGAGCTCCATCGCCGCCTGGTTCCAGTCCTCGTGGCGCTGCGCCGGCAGCAGCTCCGCCGGCGTCGCGCCGATGCGCGCGGCGACGCGGCGGACGTTCGTGTCGACGGCGGCGATGCGCTCGCCGAAGGCGAACGAGGCGACCGCCGCCGCGGTATACGGTCCGACGCCCGGCAGCCGCCGCAGGCCCGCCGCGTCGCGCGGCCAGCCATCGCGCTCGACGATCCCGGCCGCCTCGCGCAGGCGCAGCGCGCGGACGTTGTAGCCGAGCCCGCTCCACGCGCGCAGGACGTCGGCGGGCTCGGCGGCGGCGAGCGCGGCGGCCGTCGGCCAGCGCTCGAGCCAGCGGTGAAAGAACGGCAGGACGCGCGCGAGCTGCGTCTGCTGGGCCATGACCTCGCAGACGAGGATCGGGTAGGGCTCGCGCGTGCGGCGCCATGGGAGGTCGCGCCCGGCGTGGTCGTACCACGCGAGGACGGCCGCGTGCAGCTCGGCGTGACGGGCCGGACCGGTCAGGCCGCCGGCGCCTCGTTGGCCTGCGCCATGTTGAGCTCGCGGCGGACCTCGCGCATCTCGTCGCGCACCCGCGCGGCGTACTCGAAGCGCAGCTCCTCGGCCGCGGCGAGCATCTCCTCCTCGAGCTCGACGAGGACCTGCTCGAGCTCGGACAGCGACATGTTCTCCGCCGACGCGGACTTCTTGCGCCTGCGCTTGCCCTTGCCCGGGAGCTTGGACTCCGACTGCAGGAACTCCGCGATGTCCGAGATGCCCTTGACGATCGTGGCGGCCGTGATGCCGTGCTCCTCGTTGTAGGCGAGCTGGATCGCGCGGCGGCGGTCGGTCTCCCCCAGCGCGGCGCGCATCGCGTCGGTCTCCTTGTCGGCGTACATCAGGACCTTGCCCTCGATGTTGCGCGCGGCGCGGCCGATCGTCTGGATGAGCGACGTCTCGCCGCGGAGGAAGCCCTCCTTGTCGGCGTCGAGGATCGCGACGAGCGAGACCTCCGGCAGGTCCAGGCCCTCGCGCAGGAGGTTGACGCCGACGAGCACGTCGTACTCCCCCAGGCGCAGGTCGCGGATGATCTGGATGCGCTCGAGC
>DATJEE010000130.1:0-35454 GCA_035496995.1 Solirubrobacteraceae bacterium
CTCGCGCTCGCCCTGCAGGACGTGGATCTCGACCGAGGGCTGGTTGTCCTCGGCGGTCGAGAAGACCTCGCCCTTGCGCGTCGGGATCGTCGTGTTGCGCTCGATGAGCTTCGTCATGACGCCGCCCTTGGTCTCGATGCCGAGCGTCAGGGGGGTCACGTCGAGCAGCAGGACGTCCTTGACGTCGCCGGCGAGCACGCCCGCCTGGATGGCGGCGCCGATCGCGACGACCTCGTCGGGGTTGACGCCGCGGTGCGGCTCCTTGCCCGTGAGCTCCTTGACCTTCTCCTGCACCGACGGCATGCGCGTCATGCCGCCGACGAGGACGACGTGGTCGATCTTCGCGGCGCCCTTGTCCTTGGCGTCGTCGAGGGCCTGGCGCACCGGTGCGACGACGCGGGCCAGCAGGTCGGCGGTCAGCTCGTTGAGCTTCGCGCGGGTCAGGCGCACGTCGAGGTGCTTCGGGCCCGAGGTGTCGGCCGTGATGAACGGCAGGTTGATCTGCGACTCCTGCGCCGTCGAGAGCTCGATCTTCGCCTTCTCGGCCGCCTCGTAGAGGCGCTGGAGGGCCATCGGGTCGTTCTTGAGGTCGATGCCCTGGCTCTTCTTGAACTCCGTCGCGAGCCAGTCGACGAGCGCCTTGTCGAAGTTGTCGCCGCCGAGGTGGTTGTCACCCGCGGTCGACTTGACCTCGAAGACGCCGTCGCCGATCTCCAGCACCGACACGTCGAACGTGCCGCCGCCGAGGTCGAAGACGAGGATCGTCTGGTCGCTCTCCTTGTCGAGGCCGTACGCCAGCGCGGCGGCGGTCGGCTCGTTGATGATGCGCTTGACGTCGAGGCCCGCGACCTTGCCGGCATCCTTCGTCGCCTGGCGCTGGTCGTCGTTGAAGTACGCCGGGACGGTGATGACCGCGCCGTCGACGGTCTCGCCGAGGTAGGCCTCGGCGTCGGCCTTGAGCTTCTGGAGGATCATCGCGCTGATCTCCGGCGGGGTGTGCTGCTTGCCGCCGGCGTCCACGCGGGCGTCACCGTTGGGACCGGAGACGACCTTGTAGGGCACGATCGACTCCTCCTCGCGCACCTCGGCCTCCTTGCGGCCCATGAAACGCTTGATGGAGAAGATCGTGTTCTGCGGATTGGTGACCGCCTGGCGCTTGGCGACAGTCCCGACGAGACGCTCGCCGGACTGCGCGAAGGCGACGACCGAGGGGGTCGTGCGGCCGCCCTCGGAGTTCTCGATGACGGTGGGCTCACCGCCCTCCAGCACAGCCATGCAGGAGTTCGTGGTGCCCAGGTCGATACCGATGGTCTTGCCCATGTAAAACGGGTCTCCTTCTTTGGTGCCTAAGAAATCTGCGTCCCATTGTAGTAGATCTGCGAACGCTACCTCCACGATTAGACTTCGGCGCCATGGCCGACCTCACGATCTACACCGTGCCCCGCTGCTCGACGTGCCAGAAGCTCCACGCGCTGCTGGACGAGCGCGGCGTGGCGTACGACGCCATCGCCTACCACGACGTGGGGCTGAGCGAGCCCGAGATCCGCGAGCTGCTCGCGAAGGCCGACGCCGGACCGCGCGACCTCCTGCGCACGCGTGAGCCGCTCGTCGCCGAGCTCGGCCTGCTCGACGGCGCCGGCGTCAGCGACGACGAGCTCATCGCGCGGATGGCCGAGCACCCGCGGCTCATGCAGCGCCCGGTGGTCGTCCGCGGCGACCGCGCGCTGCTCGCGCGGCCGGTCGAGCGCGCGCTCGAGCTGCTGGACTGACGCGCTCGACCCGTCCCTAGACTCCGGACGATGGTCATCAGCACGCCCGTGCGCGTGCGCCCGGCGCGCGGCGACGACTTCGGCCCGCTGGCCGCGATGCTCGCCCGCGCGTTCTACGACGACCCCGTGACGTCGTGGTTCTATCCCGACGCCGCGCGGCGGATGAAGCACGCGCGGCGCTTCTTCGGCATCCGCCTGCGCCAGCTCGCCGACCAGGAGCTCATCTACACGACCGAGGAGCTGTCGGGCGCCGCGCTGTGGACGCTGCCGGGCCGCTGGCGCGAGGACCTGCGCCAGTCGCTCATGCTCCTGCCGATGCTGCCGGTCCTGCTGCCGCGGATCGTGCGCTCGACGAACGCCGTGCGCGAGATCGAGCGCCGCCATCCGGTCGTGCCGCACTTCTACCTCTCCGTCCTGGGCACAGAACCAGAACAGCAGGGCGGAGGCATTGGCTCCGCCCTGCTGGGTCCGGTCCTACGACGCTGCGATTGCGACGGTGTCGGGGCCTACCTCGAGTGCTCCAAGGAGGGCAATGTCGAGTTCTACGCCCGTCAGGGCTTTGCCCTGACGGAGCGCCTCGAGTTGCCCGAAGGGCCCCCGTTGTGGCTTATGTGGCGGGAACCACTCCGCCGAGCAGGCCGCCCAGCAGGTTGTTGATCATCCCGGTCACGCTGCCGATGATGCCGCCGATGCCGCCCAGCGGGCCGGTCGAGCCGCCGGCCGGAGCCGAGCCGCCGCCGAACAGGCCACCGAGCAGGTTCGTGATCATGTCGCCGATGTTGCCGATGCCCGGCAGGCCACCGGTCGCGCCCGAGCCGCCGCCGAGCAGGCCGCCGAGCAGACCGCCGAACTCGCCGATGCCGCCCGTGGCGGACGTGTTGCCGACGAACGGCAGCGAGCCCAGGACGGAGTCGATGAGCGTCGAGATCGAGGACATGACGCTCGGGACGAGCGTCCCGACGGTCGACGTGACCGTGTCGAGGATCGTGCCGAGCGGGCCCTGGACGACGGCCGGGAACATCGGCAGGAAGCCCTGGATCATGCTGAACGCCTGGTTCATGGCACCCATCGCCATGTCGAGGCAGGAGGAGACGATCGAGCTGATGCCGCCCGGGAGGTTGCCCGAGTTGGCGGCCTCGTCGAGGTTCTCGACCGGGGTCGAGTCCGCCGACAGCGCGGTGATGATCGACGCGAGGACCGGCTGAATCTCGGCCGGGACCTTCGTCAGCATGTCGGTGAGCATCGTGATGATGTTCTGCTCGCCGGCGATGCTCGGCGAGATCGCCTGGGCGATGAGCGCCTGCACCTGACCGGAGATCTCGTCGACGAGGTCGGTGATCGTCTTGATGAGGTCGGAGTACTGCGTGCCGGCGAGCGCCAGCGACTCGGTCGCGGCGACGGTCTGCGAGTCCGACGACGCCGTGCGGGCCATCGTGCGGGCGACGCGAGCGGCGGCCGCGGTCTGCGAACGAGCGGTCTTGAGCTCCTTCTTGGCGACGCCGCCCTTGTGGGCCTTGACGGCGCGCTTCAGGCGCTTGACGGCGGCCTCGGCCTTGTCGACGTGGACCTGGACGCTCGCGCTCGCAGAAGCGGCGGAGTCGTGTGACTTGGCCGACGCCGTCGCGGGAACGGCGACGAGTGCGGCGAGGGTCGCCATTACGGCGAGAGAACGACGGTGGTGCGACATTTCGGGTGTGCCCCCTTCGGCAACTGGGCGGCCTGCTGGAGGCCCCTGGTTTTGCGCGCCCGCCTCGCGACGGGGTTGCCCTTTTCGTGATCTGCTGGCTGTACCACGGGGCAGCGCGCCGCTTGTGATGGGGTACTTCGAGAAAGTTTCGAAGCTGGCGCGTTGGCGCTCGTGGACGCGGCGGCGGGTCAGCCCGCGCGGCGGCCGAGCAGCTGCGACAACAGGGAGTCGACCCCGTTGAGGAGCGACTGCACGGGTGCGAGGACCGTCGTCGGCAGCGACGGCGCCGACGGCGTCGTCGTCGTGGGTGCGGTGGGCGTCGCGACGGTCTCCGGGAGCTTCAGGCCGAACTGCGCGAGGACCTTGTCGATCGTCGTGCCGAGGCCCGCGAGCGTGCTCTGCAGCGTCGAGGTCGCGAGGGCGAGCGCGCCCGACGTGCCGCTCTGGGCGATCGTCTGGGCGTTCGCCACGGCGTCGAGGACCTGCTGGCGGAAATCGGTGAGCTTGGACTTCACGGCCTGCACGGGCGCCTTCTTGATCTCCGGCGCCGGCTGGTGCTGCGTGACGGTGGGCGTCGGCGCGGGGGGCGCGACGACGGGCGCGGTCGCGACGCTGCCGCGGCGCGTGACGATGGCGCCGGCGAGGCTCGTGGAGCCCACGCTGCCGCGCGAGGAGCTGGCGTGCGCGGCGCGGGCGCGGACCTTCGTCGGCGCCGCCTTGAGGGAGATGCGGATCGCCTTCGGGGCGAGCGCCGCCGCCGTCGGCGAGGCCGCGGGCGTCGCGCGGGGCACGGCGGCCTGCGTCTTGGGCGCGGGCGCGTGGGGCTTGGAGACGTGCTTGATCTCGGCTGCGGCGCCGCCGGTCGTGGCGACGACGGCCGCGACGGTCAGGCCCTTGAGCAGGACCGGCATGCTGCTCCAGCTCGCGACGGTGACCGTCGCGGCGCCACCGCCGCCGGCGGCGATCAGGGCGCCGCCGCCCGCGCCGCCGCCGAGCATGCTCGCGAACGCGGCGCCGGAGAGCCAGGGGCCGAGGAGGTGCAGATCGGCGGAGCGGGCGTGGATCGCCTGCTGGAAGGAGGCGCAGTCGTTGCAGGAGCGCAGATGGGCGCGGATGCGGCGGGCGCGCAGGCTGCGGCGGTCGCCGTCGGAGATGCAGTGGCGGACGTTGACGCAGTCGGTCGCGCGGCCGTCGACGGCCTCGTGCAGCGCGTTGCGGGCGTCGAAGACCGCGCGGCGGGCGGCCTCGTTGGAGACGTTGAGCGCGACGGCGATCTCGTCGTAGCTCAGGCCGCTGAGCTCGCGCATGACGAGCGCGCCGCGCTGGCGCTCGGGCAGGCCGCGCAGGTCGTCGACGAGCTGGGCCAGGCGGACGCGATGCTCGGAGTCGACCTCGGGGCCGGGGACCGACGGCTCGTCGAGCTCGGTGAGCTCGGCGTGCGTGTTGCGCTTGCGGACGACGTTGATCGACTCGTTGTGCGCGATGCGGTACAGCCACGGGCGCAGCGGGCGGCCCGGCTCCTTGCGCGGGAGGGCGCGCAGGGCGTTCTCCAGCGCGGCCTGGACGGCGTCGTTGGCGTCGTCGTCGTTGAGGAGGATCGAGCGGCAGTAGCCGAGGAGCGGGGCGTGGTAGCGCTCGCAGAGCTCGCTGAAGGCGGCGGTGTTGCCGGCCGCCGCGCGGGCAGCGAGGGCCTCGTCGCCGAGGCGTGTGAGGGGGAGGATCCGCGCCGTGCGGCTCGGCGGGAGGGTTGCGATCGCGGACATCGTGCCCCTGCTATCGGCAGCAGCCGGCGGATCTGTGAGCCCACGTAGTCTTGCGTGGAGTGCTCGTCCAGGCGTCCATCGGCTCGTTCTTCGATGCCATCGGCTCGTTCTTCGACAGCCTCTCGCGGGTGGGGTGGGTTCCGCTCCTGCTCGGGGCGGCGTCGTTCATCGTCTATCTGAGCCTGCGGGCGCGCGCGTTCTTCCACACGCTGCAGGCCGCCTACCCGACCGAGCGGATCGCGTACCGGCGCGTCTGGGGCGCCTACATCGCGGCCTACGGCTTCAACAACGTCATCCCCGCGCGCGGCGGCGACGTCATCAAGCTCTTCCTCGTCAAGGGGTCGATCCCGCACGCGACGTATCCGGCGGTCGGCGCGGCGATCTTCGTCGAGGCGATCTTCGACGCCGTCATGGCGGTCTTCATCCTCACGTTCGCGTTCAGTCAGGGCGTGTTCCCCAAGCCGCCGGACTTCGCCGACCTCAAGGCCTTCGACCTGTCGTTCTTCGCCGGACACCCGCGCTTCACGCTCTTCGCGCTGACGTTCCTCGCGGTGGCGGCGCTCGTCGCGTTCGCCGTCCTGTCGCAGCGCGTGAAGGCCTTCTGGGCGCGCGTGCGCCAGGGCCTGACGATCCTCCAGGACCGCCGCCGCTACCTGCGCCAGGTGTTCGCGTGGCAGTTCGCCGGCTGGTGCTTTCGCTTCCTCGCCTTCTGGATGCTGCTGGAGGCCTTCAACGTCGGCGGCTCGGTGCGCAACGTCCTGCTCGTGCTCGGCGTCAACGCCGTCGCGGCCGTCGTGCCGTTCACGCCCGGCGGCGCCGGCGTGCAGCAGGCGCTGCTCGTGAAGGTCTTCGCCGGCGCGGCGACGGGGGCGACCGTCGCCGCGTACTCCGTCGGGCAGCAGATCGTCATCGCCGTCGCGACGCTCGCGGTCGGCTTCTTCGCGCTCGTCGCGATCTTCCGGATCCGCTCGTTCAAGGAGGCGATCCGCCTCGGGCAGGCGGAGCGGGAGGCCGAGAAGGCCGCTGCTGCTGCGACGCAGGAGGCCTGAGGCCTACTGCAGGCCGCTGCGCGCCTCGCGCACGAGCGCGACGGCGTCGGGGAAGACGACGGCCATGACCGCGCGGATCTGCTCGGCCTGCTGGTCGACGGTCCCTTGGATGTTGACCCTGTTGATCGCCGCAACGGTCATCTCGACCGCGAGCTTGATCGCGTTGTCCGCCCAGACGAGGCCCTGCTGCGCCTGCATCTGCTCGGCGAACTCGGCCATCTTGCGCTGCAGTTCCTCGGGGTCGCCGAAGAGTCCTCCGAAACCTTCCATGAGGGCATCGTAGCGAGGCCGTCGGGTAGCCTCGACGGATGCCGGAGATCGAGGGTGCCGGGGTCGCGCTGCACTACGCCGAGCGCGGCAGCGGGCCGCCGGCGCTCGTGCTGCACGGGCTGGCATCCGACGCCGCGGCGTGGTCGTCCGAGCTCGACGCGCTCGCCGCCGGCGGGCTGCGCGCCATCGCCTACGACCGCCGCGGCTACGGCTCCTCCGGGGCGCCCGAGGTCTACGCGGCGACGACCGTCCAGGAGCAGGCCGAGGACGCCGCCGCGCTGCTGGAGGGCCTCGGCGCCGCGCCGGCGCTGCTCGTCGGCGACGGCTTCGGGGCGCTCGTGGCGCTCGAGCTGCTCGTCCGCCGGCCGGCGATCGCCGTCGGCGCGGTGCTCGCCGACCTGCCGCTGTTCGCGTTCGTGCCCGCGGCGACCGAGGTGCTCGCCGCCCAGCGCGAGCTGCTGGAGGGCGCGCTGCGCGACGGCGGGCCGGCGGCCGCGGTGCGGGCGTGGCTCGGCGAGGGCGCCAACGTGCCCGAGCGCGCGGGGACCTGGGAGCGCGGATTCTTCGCCGACTACGCGGGCCAGGCGAGCTGGTCGCCGTCGCGGCGCGAGCTGCGCGGGGTCGGCGTGCCCGTCGCGCTGGTCACCGGGCCTGAGTCGCCGGCGCACGTCGTGGCGGCTGTCGATGCGGCGGCCGCGCTGGTGCCGGGCGCGGTGCGCGTGGTCGACGGCGACGTCGTGGCGGCCGCGCTCGCTCTGGCGCCGGCGTAGCGCTCCGCGCTTACCGCATCGGTGAGGAGAGGGTTTCGACCTGGAGGCGCTCAGCGCGAGGGGGTGTGGTGGATAACGACGACATGCGCAACGCAATCCACCAAACCCCCCGGAGCGAGCACCGCGCACGCCGAAACACCCTTCCTTTGTCGACGCAGTAGGCGGTCGCGCGACCTACACCCGCCGAGCCACCACCGCCACCGTCCCGCCGCGGCCTGCCAGCCCGAACACGAGCTCCGACACCAGCGCGACCGGCACCAACGGCAGCGCCAGCACCGTCACCACCGCGTCGCGGCTCATCAGCGGCGCGTTGTGCTTCAGCGCGTGGTACAGCCACGACGGCGTGCGCGTGGCGCGCGAGACGACCGACTGCCACAGCCCGAAGGGGTTGTGCTCGAGCAGCACGTGCGTCGTGCAGACCGGCTCCAGGCCGTGCGCGCGCAGCAGCGCGTGCAGCCCGGCGACGGTGAAGTGCGTCCGGTGGCGCGGGACGTCGAGGTGGTACCAGCGCGCGCCGCCCACGCGGGCCTGGACGCTGCCGAGGTTCGGCACGCCGACGAGCAGCAGCCCGCCGGGGCGCAGCCAGCCGGCGATCCGCTCCAGTGCGGGCCCGGGGTCGTCGAGGTGCTCGAGGACGTGCCAGAGCGTCGCGGCGTCGAGCGACCCCGTCGCGACGGCCGCGTCGTCGATCCCCGCGCGCTGCAGCTCGACGCCGAGGGCGCGCGCCCCCTCGATCCCGCGCGCCGACGGCTCGATCCCGTCCGCGTCCCAGCCCGCCGCCCGCGCGTCGGCGACAAAGCGCCCGCGCCCGGCGCCGATGTCGAGCAGGCGCCCCGAGCCACCGCCGAGCAGCGCGAGCCGCCGCCGCGTGAACGCCCGCAGCAGCGGCGCCGCCAGGCCCGCGCCGCGCGGCCGGCCGCCGCCGTACGCGCCCGCCTCGTGCGCCTCGGGCGGCGCCGGCGCGAGCGTCACCGCGGTCCCGCAACGCTCGCAGCGCGCGAGCGCGTAGTCGCCCGGCAGCGCCGGGTCCGAGCCCGGCACGGTCCGCCACGCTTGGAGCGCACCACCACAAGCCGGGCACGGGCGCCCGGCGAAGGCCGCTGCGGTCACCCGCCCCGGTCGTGGAAGTAGAAGCCGGGCAGCGCCGCGCGCGTGATCTGCGTCGTCATGTGGTGGGCGAGCTCGAGGTCGCCGGTGCGCACGGCGAGGTCGTCGAGCGTGACGATGCCCGTCAGCCGGCCGTCGTCGATGATCGGCAGGCGGCGGATCCCGTGGCGCACCATGATCTCGGCGGCCTCTTCGACGTTCATGCCCGGCTCGGCCGTGACGACCGGCGACGAGCCGTGGGCCGAGACGCGATCGGTCGAGTCGCGGCCGTCGGTCAGCGCGCCGAGGGCGAGATCGCGGTCGGTGACGAAGCCCACGAGGCGCCCGTCTTCGTCGACGAGCACGACCGACCCGACGTTGCGCTCGCGCATGAGCTCCGCGACGTGGCGGACGGTCGCCGACGGGTGCGCGGTCACGACGCTCTCGGTCATGACGTCACGGATCTCCACGACCGCAACATACACTTGCGCCGTGCCCCCGACCGCTGACGAGACGCTCGCCGACGAGGCACGGCGGGGCAAGCGGGCCGGGTTCGTCGCGATCGCCGCCGGGCTGCTGACGCTCGGCAGCGGCGCCTACCAGGCGGTCGTCTTCGCCGACCAGCCGACGGTGCCGGTGCTCGAGGCGCTCGGCGAGCGCCTGTCCGCCAACCCACCGGCCCAGGGCGCGAAGGTCCGCGAGGCGCTCTTCTACAACGACCACGCGGCGTCGATCATCTTCGCCTCGGTCCTCGTCGCGCTGGCGGTGGCGGCGATCGGGTTCACGCTCGCGCAGATCTACCTCTCGGTGCGGGCGCGGCGCCCGCAGCTCGCGCGCGGGCTCGTCATCGCCGCGATCGGCGGGGCGACGTGCGTCGCCGTCGGCGAGCTGACGCACGCGCTCGGCCTCGTCATCGAGTCGCACAAGCTCGCCGGCATGGCCAACCCGACCGCCGCCGCGGCGCGCGACGTCCTGCGCGCGCCGTTCGCCGTCGCGGGCATCATCGTGCGCGAGCTCGGCGTCTTCGCGCTCGGGATCTCGTTCGTCGTCCTCGCTCTCAACGCCATGCGCGTCGGCCTGCTCACGCGGTTCATGGGCGTCCTGGGGATCATCGTCGGCGCGCTGATCATCGTCCGGCTCGGCTCGACGCTGCCGATCGTCCAGACGTTCTGGCTCTGCGGCGTCGGCGCGATGTTCCTCGGCAAGTGGCCGCCGGGCCTGCCGCCCGCCTGGACGACGGGCGAGGCGCAGCCGTGGCCGACGCAGCAGGAGATCCGCGAGCAGCGCATGGCGCGCAAGGCGGAGCTCGCGGGCGAGCCGGCGCCCGAGCCCGAGCCGCGCCGCGGCAGGCGGCGCCCCGAGCCGCCGGAGACGCCGGCGCCCGAGGCGCCCGCCCGTCCGGCGCACCCGTCGTCGAAGAAGCGCAAGAAAAAGCGCCGCTGAGACGGGTCCCGGCGCGGTAGCGTGCTCCCCATGACCTACGAGGAAGCGTGTGCCGCGCACTCGTGGCAGGTGCCCGAGCGCTACAACATCGCCGCGGACGTCTGTGACAAGCACCCGCGCGACAAGCTCGCGATGATCCACGAGGACCCCGACGGCGCGGTCCGCGAGGTGTCGTGGGGCGAGCTGCAGGACATGTCCAACCGCTTCGCGCGGCTGCTGACCGACCGCGGCGTGCAGCGCGGCGACCGCGTCGCGATGCTGCTGCCCGCGACGCCCGAGACCGCCGCGGCCTTCCTCGGGACGTGGAAGACCGGGGCGATCCTCCTGTCGATGTCGATCCTCTACGGCGACGACGGCATCAGCCACCGGCTGACCGACTCGCAGGCGCGCGTCGTCGTGACGAACGCCGCCAACCGCGCGCGCGTCGAGGGGCAGACGGAGGTCGTCGAGCTCGAGCCCGGCGACCTCGACGCGGGCGACACGGACTTCGAGCGCGTCGACACGGCCGCCGACGATCCGGCCCAGCTCTACTACACGTCCGGCACGACCGGACTGGCGAAGGGCATCCTGCACGCCCACCGCTACATCCTCGGCCACGAGGAGTTCGTCTACTGCCACGACGTCCAGGACGGCGAGCGCTTCCACGGCATGGGCGAGTGGGCCTGGGCCGCCGGCATCTGCCCGCTGATCGGGCCCTGGCGCATGGGCGCCGTCCAGCTCGTCCTGCAGCGCAAGGGCGGCTTCGACCCGCACGGGCAGCTGGACTTCCTCTCGCGCCACGAGGCCTCCAACGTCTTCGCGACGCCGACCGCGATCCGCTCGATGATGGGCATCGGCGACGCGGGCACGCGCTACCCGCAGAAGTTCCGCATCGTCTGCTCGGCGGGCGAGCCGCTGAACCCCGAGGCGATCCGCTGGTTCCGCGAGCAGTACGGCGTGACCGTGCTCGACTACTACGGGCTGAGCGAGTCCTATCCGCTCTGCGGCAACTTCCCCTTCATGGAGGTCCGCGAGGGCTCGATGGGCAAGCCGATGCCCGGCTGGGAGGTCGAGATCCTCGACGAGGACGAGCAGCCGGTGGCTGTCGGCGAGCGCGGCGAGATCTGCCTGCGCGCGCGCACGAACCCGCACTATCCGCTCGGCTACTGGAACAACCCCGAGGCCGGCGAGGAGACGTTCGGCGGCCCGTGGTTCCACACGAAGGACGCGGCCTCCCAGGACGAGGACGGCTACATCTGGTACGAGGGCCGCGCCGACGACGTCATCATCTCGGCCGGCTACCGGATCGGGCCCTTCGAGGTGGAGTCGGCGTGCCTCGAGCACCCGGCCGTCGCCGAGGCCGCCGCCGTCGCCTGGCCCGACGAGCGCCGCGGCAACATCGTCAAGGCCTTCGTCGTGCTCGCCGCCGGTCACGAGCCCAGCGACGAGCTCGGCAAGGACATCAGCGCGTTCGTCCGCGAGCACCTGTCGGCCTACGCCTACCCGCGCGTCGTCGAGTTCGTCGACGACCTGCCCAAGACCCTGACCGGGAAGATCCGCCGCATCGAGCTGCGAGAGAGGAGCAAGGGAACATGAGCGTCGACGCGTCCACGCACGAGAGGCTCGCCCGCCGGCTCGAGGAGCTGCTCGAGGTCGAGACCTTCCCGCCGCCGGAGGAGTTCGCCCGCGACGCGCTCCTCAACGACCCCGAGGTCTACGAGCGGGCCGCCGCCGACCCGCTCGGATGGTGGGCGGAGCAGGCGCGCGCGCTGCAGTGGATCAAGGAGCCGAGCGAGGTCCTCGACGAGTCCAGCCCGCCGTTCTACAAGTGGTTCTCCGACGGCACGCTCAACGTCTCGCAGAACTGCCTCGACCGCCACGTCGAGGCCGGCCGCGGCGACCGCGTCGCCTTCCACTGGCACGGCGAGGAGGGCGAGGAGCGTGCGATCACGTACGCCGGCCTGCTCGCCGACGTCCAGCGCTTCGCCAACGCGCTGAAGGACCAGGGCGTCGGCAAGGGCGACGTCGTCGGGATCTTCCTGCCGATGATCCCCGAGGTCGTCGTCGCGATGCTCGCCTGCGCGCGCATCGGCGCGCCGCACAACGTCGTCTTCGGCGGCTTCTCGCCGGAGTCCGTCAAGGAGCGCATGGAGGTCTCCGAGGCCAAGGCGCTCATCACCGTCGACGGCGCACGGCGCAAGGGCCGCACGGCGCCGATCAAGCAGGCCGTCGACGAGGTCGGCATCCCCGTGCAGACGACGATCGTCGTGCGCCACACCGGCATCGACTGCCCGATGGGCGACGGCGACGTCTTCTACGACGAGATCATGGCCGCCGCCGGGGCCGAGTGCGCGCCGGAGGAGCTCGAGGCCGAGCACCCGCTCTTCATCCTCTACTCGTCGGGCTCGACGGCGAAGCCGAAGGGCATCCTGCACACGACGGGCGGCTATCTCACCGGCGTGACGTGCACGCACAAGTACGTCTTCGACCTCAAGCCCGAGACGGACGTCTACTTCTGCTCGGCCGACGTCGGCTGGATCACCGGCCACTCCTACATCGTCTACGGGCCGCTGAGCAACTGCGCCACGTCGGTCATGTACGAGGGCGCGCCCGATTACCCCGACAAGGACATCTGGTGGGCGCTGTGCGAGCGCTACGGCGTGACGATCTTCTACACCGCGCCGACGGCGATCCGCGCGTGCATGAAGTGGGGCGAGGAGTACCCCGGCCGCCACGATCTGTCGTCGCTGCGCCTGCTCGGCTCGGTCGGCGAGCCGATCAACCCGAAGGCCTGGGTCTGGTACCACCACGTCATCGGCGGCGAGCGCTGCCCGATCGTCGACACCTGGTGGCAGACGGAGACCGGCAACATCATGATCACGCCGCTGCCGGGGATCACGCACACCAAGCCCGGCTCGGCGACGACGCCGTTTCCGGGCGTCGCGGCGGCGGTCGTCACCGAGGACGGCGCCGAGGTCCCGCGCGACACCCAGGGGCTGCTGACGCTGCGCCGGCCGTGGCCGGGGATGCTGCGCACGCTCTACGGCGACGACGACCGCTACGTCTCGACGTACTTCGAGAAGTTCGGTCCGCAGACGTACTTCGTCGGCGACGCGTCGCGCCAGGACGGCGACGACTACTTCTGGGTCATCGGGCGCGTCGACGACGTGCTCAACGTCTCCGGGCACCGCATGTCGACGGCCGAGATCGAGTCGGCGATCGTCTCGCACGAGAAGGTCGCCGAGGCCGCGGTCATCGGCCAGGCCGACGAGGACACGGGCCAGTCGGTCTGCGCGTTCGTGACGCTCGAGGGCACGCTGGAGGGCACCGACGAGCTCGTCGCCGAGCTGCGCGAGCATGTCGCGAGGAAGATCGGCAAGCTCGCGCGCCCGAAGCGCATCGTCTGGGCCGACGACCTGCCCAAGACGCGCTCGGGGAAGATCATGCGCCGGCTGCTGCGCGACATCGCCGAGGGCCGCGAGCTCGGCGACGTCACGACGCTGAAGGACCCGGACGTCATGGCTCAGCTCGAGGGGCGGGTGGCCGAGCGCGCCGACGAGGAGTAGGTGACGTCGACCGAAGGTCGGAGCTCGCGACGACCGGAGGGGCGAAACCAGAAGGGCGAAGCCCGGTTACAGCGGCTTTCCGTCGCACGTGAGGCGCGGCCCGGGTGCGGTGAAGCACCACGGGCGCTTGTAGCGGCGCTGGCGCGACGGCGTCTTCGGCCCCGCCGCGAACACGCAGCCGGCCGGCTCGCAGGACGGGCTGCCCCAGCGGCCGGCGAAGGCGTTGAAGCCCTTCGCCGGCAGGGCGACGAGGCAGGTGGCCACCGGGCAGTCGCGGTTGGCGCCCCACGGCGCCCGGCCGTCGGTGTTCGTCTCCGGCAGGCGCCCGTTGGGCTGCTTGCACTGCGTCGCGCACGCGTGCGGGTAGGCGGCGTGGCTGCCCTGGGCCGGGTAGACGATCGCGCGCGTCCCGACGCGCTCGAGCTCGGCGGCGGCGTAGCGGAAGACGCCCTCGTGCGACGCCATGTCGACGAACGCGAGCTTCTCGGGGTCGCCCTTGGCGCTGACGACGGTCACGCCCTCCCAGTCGCTCTCGTGGTTGAAGCAGCCGATCAGCACGCGCTCGACCCGGCTCTTGCAGAAGTCGCGGATCGAGCCCCGGCCGAAGTCGTTGAAGCGCAGGTACCACCAGTAGTCGACGTACGTCCGCCCGCCCGACTCGGTCGCGCGGTAGTACATCGCCGCCGCCGGCCCGCGGTCGCAGTCGTAGAGCTGCGCCGGCTGCGGGCCCGGGCACGCGGCCAGCGCCGGGGAGCGGTAGTCGCTGCCGTCGAGCTGGCGGCCGGCGAAGTCGATGACGCGGGCCGCGCTCTGCTCGTCGGACAGGTCCGCAGCCCCCGCGACGGGCTCGCACTGGTTGTCGTTCTGCGTGTCCGGGCCGGTGAGGACGCAGACGCGGTGGCGCGGGTCGCCGTGGGGCGTGCGCTCGGCCAGGAGCCGGTCGATGTTCAGCGGGCGCCAGTGCTCGCCGCTGTCGAAGCGCAGGATCGGGCGGAAGTGGTTCGCCAATGCGGCCGCGCGCGCCGGCTCCACCTCGGTGAACGCCCGGCGGGTGAGGTCCAGCGGGCCCTCGCCGGTGCACGGGTCGATCGTGTCCGGCGCGGGCGCCGGCCTGCCCGTGTCGCGCGTGCGCAGCTCGGCGAGGAGCTGCGGGGCGCGCGCGTTGGCCTCGCGCAGACGCTGGCGCACGCCGACGGCGGTGTAGCGCACGGACGAGCGCGGCACCTCGATGATGCGCCCGGTCGGCCCCACCGGCTGGTCGGTCGGGGTCAGGACGAGGTCCTTGCGCACGCAGTTGTCGACGTCCGCGAGGTAGATGCGGTCGGCGGTCTCGGTGACGTAGAGCCCGGCGATCCCGCCGCCGCCCGCCTCGGCCTTGAGCAGGACGGCGGCCGGCTGCAGCTTCGTCGCCGAAGCGGTGCGCAGCGTGCTCATGACGCCGCCGAAGAGCAGGACGGCGAGGAAGATCGCGACGCCGAACCAGCGGAAGCGGTCGCCCGTCGCGCGCGCCACGGCGAGCAGTGCGACCGCGAGCGCGCCCGCGACCGCGGCCATGATGCCGACCCAGTCCTCGCCGGTGATCTTCCACAGCGCCCCCGCCGTCAGGGTGAGCGACACGGCGAACGCGATCCCGGCGGCGACCGGGAGGAGGCGGGCGTGGGTGCGCCGGCGCAGCCCGAGGTGGACGGCGAACCACACGAGCGCGGCGCCGAGGACCGTGACGATCGCGCCGAGCACGGCCTCCGACGTCGACGGCTGGCTGAGCCAGATCGCCGAGCCGACGGCGGCGACCGCGAGGACGGCGACGCTGCGCTGCGTGTGTCTGCCGGGGGTCCCGCGGTGGTCGATGCGGTAGGCGGCGAGGACGGCGAGCGCTGCGAGCACGCCGTAGACGGCGAGCGCGACCGCGCCGACGGTGACGAGCTCGGTGTTCGGGGTCGCGGCCACCGCCTGGTCGGCGGGCAGGCCGGCCTGGTGGAAGCGCGCCCACGTGATCGCCCCGCCGCCGGCGGCGACGAGCGTCGCCGTCCCGCCGAGTGCTCCGACGATCGAGATGGTGCGCGCCACGGCGTCGGGTGGGCCGTCGGCCATGGCGCCAGCAGACCATGTCGCGCGCGAGCGGGCAACCGCCGCGCGCGAGTGTGGAGGTTAGAGGTCCGCGAACGGCAGGCGGTCGACGAGATCGGTGATCTCGAAGACGCGGTGCACCTGCCGCGGGCCGCGCAGCAGCGAGAGGCGGGCGCTCTCCTTGCAGCGGTCGGCGGCCATGAGCAGCAGGCGGATCCCGGTCGAGTCGATGAACTCCAGGGCGCCGAGATCGATGATGATCACCGCGGCGTCGCTGGCCTCGACGCGCAGCAGCTCCTCCTCCAGGCGCGGCGCGCCGTCGAGATCGAGCTCGCCGATGAGCTCGAGGACGTGCGTCTCGCCGTCGCGCTCGCTGCGCAGCGCGAGACTGCCCAGCTTGCGTGCACGTTCCGCGCGCTCGCCCTGCTCCATCGGTCGTCCCCCCATGTCGTCCTGCCGGGCCGGGCGGCCCCTGTCGTCCCAGCGGCGGACCCTAGCACCGGCGAGGCGGGGGTCCAGGAGCCCGTCGGATTCCTACGTGTGCGACGGCGCCCGCGCGTCGAGCCTGGCCTGCGTGCGCAGCTCGGAGACGATCCGCTCCAGGCGCGGCTCGGTCTCGCGGTCGACGTGCGTCATCGCGGCGGCGACGGCAGGGTGCACGGCGGCGATCCGCTCGTGCATCGCGTGGGCGACGGCGCGGTAGGCGGGATGGCCCTCGCGGCCGGAGCGCAGCTCGATGAGCTGCATCGCCTCGCGCGCGTTGAGATCCAGGACGTAGCGCATGCGGTAGCCGAGGCACAGCGCGTACATCGCGGCGCGGCGGTCGTGGCCGGCCGCCAGCAGGCGCTCGTGCGCGACGCGCGAGACATCCAGCGCGCGGCGGAAGTCCTCGCCCACGCCGGCCTCGTCGACCTCCTCGGGCACGCCGGCGCCGAGGTCGGGCGTCAGCGTCTGCCACTGGCACGTGAGCATGCGGTGGCGCTGGAGGTCGCGGAAGGCGCCGTAGTCGCTGACGATCTCGAAGCGGTAGCGCAGCGCCTCCAGGCCGCGGCCGGGCCGGTGGCGGCGGTTGGCGCGCCCGCCGGTGAGGTCGGCGAGCAGCGCGCCGCGCTCGTCGGCGGACAGCTCGGCGAGCGCCGCGCGCGTCGTGCGCTCGTCGACGGCCGTCGCCTCGAAGAGCAGCGCGCCGAGCAGGAGGTCCTCGTCGCCGTCGTGATGGACGAGGCGCACCGAGGGGCCGCCGGCACCGTCGTCGCCGGGCGCGCGGTCGAGACCGAGCCGGCCGGCCCAGCGCCGGGCGGCCTGCTCGCGGTCGCGCAGGTAGGCGACCCATTCGCCGCCGCGGTCCGGGCGCTCGACGCGCGAGACGAAGCTCGGCATGACGGCCTGGACGGACTCGAGGATCATCGCGCCGACGTGGCGCGCCTCCGGGAGGGGGTGGGCGAGGAGGTGCAGGATGAGCTGCTCGTACGTCTGGCCGGTGGCGAAGATCCCCATGTGCGACAGCGACGCCGCGGGCAGCAGCCCGCGCAGGAGGTCGAGCGCCTTGGCCTTGATCGCCCGTGCGTGCGCGCCCGCGGATTCGCCGGGGGCGGCGGGGTAGCGCGC
This sequence comes from Solirubrobacteraceae bacterium, assembly GCA_035496995.1. Taxonomy (GTDB): domain Bacteria; phylum Actinomycetota; class Thermoleophilia; order Solirubrobacterales; family Solirubrobacteraceae; genus CADCVQ01. The sequence continues at coordinate 17,058 of DATJEE010000130.1, forward strand.
CTGCGCCCAGGCGCGGACGCGCGGCAGCGCCGCGGCGTAGATGCCGAAGATCTCGTCCATCGCAGCCTCGTACTCGGGGCCGAGCTCGGGGTCGCGGTAGTAGCGGTAGCGCGCGCTGCCCTCGATCGGCGCGTCGTAGGCGATGTAGCGCGTGGACTGCTCGAGGTACGCGCCCAGGCGCGGGCGCTGCAGGACCTTCGTCAGGACGTTGGAGACCCATTCGCAGGCGACGTGCGCGCCGCCGAGCTGCGCGATCGAGTCGTCGCCGTAGCCGACGAAGATGCGCTCGTAGAAGTCCGCCGCGCGCGCGCCCTCGGCGTTGTCGTAGCCCGCCGCGTCAGCCGGGAGGGAGTCGGCGAACTCGTCGAGGAACAGGCGCCGCAGCGTGCCCTGGTACCGCGAGTAGCGCGCGAACAACGCGCCCTTGACGGTCTCGGGCAGGTTCACGAGCGCGAAGACCGGGCGGTCGAGGTTCGTGAAGTGCGCAGCCAGGCGGGCCTGCTCGCCGGCGGTGAAGGTCTCGACGGGGTACTCCACGGGGGTCGGAAGGGTAATCGACGCTGCGGCGGTCGCCGGGCCGCCGATCGCGCACGGCCGTGTGAGAACTGGGTGAGTTTGGTCGCGGTGCCTTGCCGCCTGGGGGTCCGGTCGCGATGGTCAGCGGACCGATCGAGCACGGAGGTGCTGTATGCGCAGGATTTTGCTGATGGTCTTTGCCCTCGCCATGTTCATGGGTCTTGCGACCACGGGGGCCATGGCATCTGCCAAGAAGTCCGATGACAAGGGCAAGGAATGCAAGTACGGGATGACGCAGAGCGGCAAGTGCAAGGCCAAGCCTGGGGAGTGCAAGTACGGCATGACCCAGAGCGGCATGTGCAAGGCGAAGCCGAAGGATCCTGAGGAGTGCGAGCACGGCGTCACCGCCGACCATCAGTGCATGCCCGACCCGAAGGACTGCAAGTACGGCATGACGAACGATGGCAAGTGCAAGCCGAAGCCGCCCGAGTGCCCCTACGGCAAGGAGGACAACGGTGAGTGCAAGCCGCCGCCGATCGTCTACCCGCCGCCGGCCGCGGGTCCCTGTTCCAAGGCCGACCTCGTGTTGCTCGAGGACCTGCTGAAGGGCACGGGCGGACTCGCGTGCCTGTACCTCGGCGACAACGCACCGAACGCGATGGACGGGGCCGACTGCGGGGGCGCGCTGCTCGCGCTGCCGCTCGACCATCTCCTCGGCGTGTGCCTGTTCCTGCCGCCCGCCGACGTGGGCGCTCCGCCGGCGCCGGACCTCGCCGGGATGCACGGCACCCCGCTGAAGATGATGTCCGGTGGGCCGCTTGACGGTCTCGTGAAGCAGCTGACGGGGCTGTTCAAGCTCGTCTGAGCACCGGTCGCATCACCGCATCACCGAGGGGTCCCGGGAAACCGGGGCCCCTTTGTGCGTCTACAGCTCCGCGAGGGTGAAGCCCGGCGGGCGGCCGAAGTCGCGCAGCAGGCGCGCGCAAAAGGCGTCGTAGCAGCGCGCGGCGTGGCTGTGGCGCCCCTGCTCGAGCAGCACCGTGAGCAGGCGGCGGTGGACGTCGGCGTCGAGCGGGCGCATCTCGGCGAGGCGGCGCAGGCAGGAGGTCGACGCGCCGGGGTCGCGGGCCGCGATGTAGAGCTCGGCGAGCGCAGCGAGCGCGTCCTCCATGTGCTCGCGCAGGAGCTCGCGCTCGTGGCGCGCCCAGTCGGCGTGCGGCTCGTCGGCGAGGAAGTCGCCGCGGTACATCGCGACGGCGCGGCGCAGGTGGACGGTCGCGATCTCCCGGCGGTGCTGGCCGAGCGCGGCGATCCCGCGCCGGACGTGGACGGCGAAGTCGTCGGCGTCGACGACCGCGGCGTGGCTCAGGGCATAGCCGGACTGGCGCGTGAGGACGACCTGTGCCGAAACCTCCAGCCGCCCGGCGTCGAGCTTCTCGCGCAGGTCGTGGACGCACTGGCGGACGGTCCCCGAGGAGACGAAGCCGCCGTGCCCCCAGAGCGCCTCGGCGATGTCCTGGGCGTGGACGACGCGGTAGCGGCGGCAGACGAGGAACTTCAGCAGGTCGCCGGTGCGCTGGCCGAGCCAGCGCCCGCAGGCGTCGTCGTCCTCGAGCTCCATGCAGCCGAGCGTCCGGATGCGCACCGTGCCCGGCGCAGGCCGCGCCGGGGGATGGACGAGCACCGCCCGCAGCGGGCTGCGCGCCGAGACCGCGACGTTCTCCAGCCGGGGCGGCCGCTCCGCGGTGCTCGCCGCCTGCCACGGCTCGCCGAGCGCGATCTGCCCGCCGAGGCCGTCCTCGACGTCCACGAGCAGGCCGTCGGCGTCAACGACCGCCACGTGCGGGACGCGGTTGACGTGCTCCGGGCCGCCGTAGTGCCACGGCTCCAGCGCGACGCGCTCGTCGTAATCTCCGGTTCGGACTCCCATCCCGGTGCCTTCCCTGCCGGGTGACCCCTTTCCCCTGGGCTCGGATCCGATCGTCCCCCCGCGACGGCGGCCGGGCAAGGGCGAGGGGCCGCCGCTGTCAATGCGCAGTCGCGCAGCCGAGTTGCGATTTCCCGCAACCGGTTTCTAGTGCACCGGGGAGCGCTCGGCGGGCGCGTCGGTGAGCTGCGCCGACACCCCCAGCTGCGCGTGGCGCGCGCTGATCTGCGGTGCGCCGGGGGCCGGATCGGCGAGCGCGAGCGCCTCCGGCAGCCGCCGGCTGTGCCTCACGCGCAGCTCCGACAGTGGCTGCAGCACGCCGCGCAAGGCGAGCGCACCGCCGACGTAGCGCGGCGCCCAGACGCGCGCCGCGCGCCGCGCGACCCCGCGCTCGATCGCGTCGATCGCCTCCGACAGCGGCGCCGGGCGGGCGACGAAGCCGGGCATGACCGCGGTCAGGCGCTGCGTCGACGGGTGCGAGAAGCTCCCCTTGACGAGGTCGGTGTCGATGAAGCCGAAGTACGCGCAGCCGACGCGCGCGCCGCTCGGGGCGAGCTCGACGCGCAGCGCGTCGGTCATCGCCTCGACGCCGGCCTTGGAGGCCGTGTAGGCGCCCATCAGCGGGGCGTGGCTGGCGGCCGCGAGCGACGCGATGTTCAGGAGGTAGCCGCGGTTGCGGACGATCTCGTCGAGGACGGCGCGATCGGTGCGCCAGGCGCCCATGAGGTTGACCTCGAGCGTGCGCTCGAACTGCTCGCGCGGCATCGTCGCCATCCGGCCCATGAACTGGATCCCGGCGTTGGCGACCGCGACGTCGATCGCGCCGAAGCGGGCGATCGTGCCCTCGACCGCGGTCTGCAGCGCCTCGTAGTCGGTGACGTCGGCCTCAAACCAGGCGGTGCGCGCGCCGAGCTCGCCGGCGAGCTGCTCGAGCAGCTCGGGCTCCAGCCCCACGAGCGAGACGTTCGCGCCCGCGGCGTGCAGGCGCCGCGCGGCGCCGGCGCCGATCCCGCGCGCCGCGCCGGTGATGAAGACCGTCCGGCCGGCGACGTCGAAGCGCTGGCGCAGCATCACGCCGCCACCGCGGGCGCGGGCACCTCGGCGTCCTGACGCAGGGCGTACGCGCCCGCGTCGAAGCGCCGCGTGTGGTGGCGGAAGCGGAAGGTGAAGTCGGGCCAGAGCGTCACGTTGTCGCCGTTCGCGTCGAGGTACCAACTCGCGCAGCCCGACATCCAGACGGTCTTGCGCATCTTCGCCTGGATGCGCGCGTTGTAGGCGGCCATCGCCTCGGGACGCACCTCGAACGTCGCGACCCCGCGCTCGTCCATGATCCGCAGCGCGTCGACGACGTAGCGCAGGTGCGACTCGATCATGTAGATCATCGAGTTGTGGCCGAGGCCGGTGTTCGGGCCGGTGATCTTGAAGAAGTTCGGCACGCCGCTCATCGTCGCGCCGCGGTAGGCCTGGATGCCGGTGGTGGCGGCCTCGGCGAGGGTGCGACCGTCGCGACCGCGCACGAGCCGCGCGGTCGGCGGGTCGGTGACGTGAAAGCCCGTGCCGAGGATGATCGTGTCGACCTCGCGCTCGCTGCCGTCGGCGAGCACGATCGTCTTGCCGTGGATCTCGCGGATGGCGTCGGTGACGACCTCGACGTTCGGTCGCGCCAGCGCCGGATACCAGTCGTTGGAGAGCAGCACGCGCTTGCAGCCGAGGCGGAAATCGGGCGTGAGCGCGCGCCGCAGCTCGGGGTCGGCGACCTGCTTGCGCAGGTGCAGCTTCGCGAGCCTCTCGGCGCCGGCCATGAAGCGGGGGTCCTTGACGTAGCCGAGCGCGAGCGCCTCGCGGCTCCAGTAGATCCCACTGCGGACGGCCTTCTGCAGGAACGGAAGCGTCTTGTACAGGCGGCGCTCGAGGCGCGTCGTCGGGCGGTCGGTGTGCGGCAGGATCCAGGGCGCGGTGCGCTGGAAGACGTGCAGCTCGCCGACGCGATCGGCGATCCGCGGGACGAACTGGATCGCCGAGGCGCCGGTGCCGATCACCGCGACGCGCTCGCCGGTGAGGTCGTGGTCGTGGTCCCACTCGGCGGAGTGAAAGAGCTTGCCCTCGAAGCGGCGCAGCCCGCGGATGCGGGGCACCTGCGGGTGACTCAGCGGCCCGGTCGCGTCGACGAGGATCTGCGCCGTCCAGGTGCCGTGCGAGGTCGTCACGCGCCAGCGCTGCGCGGCCTCGTCCCAGGTCGCGCCGGTGAGCTCGCGCCCGAAGCGGATGTGGCGGTGCAGGTCGTGGCGCTCGGCGAGGTCGCGCAGGTAGTCCCAGATCTCGGGCTGCAGCGAGTACGTCCGGCTCCAGTTCGGGTTCGGTGCGAAGGAGAACGAGTACAGGTGCGACGGGATGTCGCACTGGCAGCCGGGATACGTGTTGGCCTGCCACGTGCCGCCGACGTCGTCGGCGCGCTCGAGCACGACGAAGTCCTCGATGCCGGCCTCGCGCAGGCGGATGGCGAGGCCGAGGCCGGCGAAGCCGCTGCCGACGATCGCGACGCGCACGGACTCGCCGGGAGCGTGTCCGTTGCGCGACGGCGCCGCCGGCTCGGCCGGCAGGCGCAGGAGCTCGCTCATCGTCCGGCGTAGGTCGGGAAGTGGGCGGGCCAGACCGGCTCGGGCAGCGACGTGTCGAACTCGGGGTCGGGCTCGGGCTCGGGCTCGCGGGGTGGCGGCGGCCCTGCGACGCCGGGGTGCGGCAGCCGGCGCCGGCCCGCGGTCACGCCGATGCGGTGGATGCCCCAGGCCAGCATGGCGAGCAGGCCCAGCGTGCAGACGAGGACGGTGAGGTATGCGCCCCAGGTGATCCAGGCGGCCTGCGTCCGGGCCTCGCGCTGCAGCAGCTCGTGGTCGGAGAAGAACGGCCGGTCGAAGCGCGGCGGCGCCGCGACGCCGGGGAGGGGGATCGCCGGATCGGCGGGCGCGTAGATCGGCAGCCCGAGGATCGCGTTGCCCTTGTGCAGGCGGATCATCGTCTTCCAGTCGCCGTACAGCGGGACCGGCCTCGTGGTCTCGTAGACGCCCTCGGAGACGCGGCGCAGGCGGTCGGTGATGAGCCCGCCGCCCTGCCAGGCCGTCGCCGTGAGCCACTTCGCATGGTCGGCGCCGTTGCGCGGGCTCAGCGTGACCGTCGCGATCGCCGTGCGCTTGGGGCCGGCGTCGACGGTGCGCAGGGCGACGCGGGCGCTGAGGTCGGTGCCCGACTGCGTGAAGAGCGGGAAGGCGAGCATCGCGGCGACGGCCACCGACGAGGCGACCGCGGCCCAGCGCAGCGGGATGCTGTGCGGGATGCGCTCGGAGCCCAGCCGCGAGCCCATCCAGGCGCCGATCAGCGACGCGGCGACGGCCATCGCCAGGCCGAAGACGATCGTCTCGGCGAGCATCTCGCGGGGCCACGGGATCGGCATCCAGACGTGCGTCCAGCCCCACTCGGCCGCGAGGCCGACGGTCCCGATGAGCGCGCCGCAGACGGCCCCGAAGAGCAGCGGCCGCTTGACGGCGACGACGAAGGCGACGCCCTCGACGATCAGTGCCTCGGCGATGTAGAGCGGGAAGTGCGGGAGGCTCTGCCCGAGCGAGTCGTGCACGAGCAGCGCGAGGATGCCGCGCATGGCGATGAAGAACGCGACGGCGCCGAGGGCGCGGCCCGGGCCGAGCCACACGCGCGCGGCGACGAGCGTGACCCCGGCGGCGAGCATGATGAGCATCGGGTGGTAGATGAGCTGGAACTGCGGGACGCCCCAGTCGAACTCGCCCTGGAACGTCGACATGCCGACGAGCAGGCCGCCCGGCAGCCAGACGTGGCGCAGGTGGCGGACCCAGCCGTACTCGCGGTCGGGCAGGCCGCTGGAGCGGACCGCGCGGCGCACCTCGACCTGGATGATCGCGATCCCGACGAGCGTCATCGCGGCGCCGCCGATGAGCATGAGGTGCGTCGGGCCCCAGAGCGTGACGTCCTGGCCGAAGAGCCGGTGCCAGAAGTCGTCGAGCGGGAAGCCGAGCAGGGAGAAGAGGCCGGCGCCGCACATCATCAGGCCGCCCAGCGGGGCGTACCAGTCGCGCGTGATGCGGATCGCGGTCGGGCCCGGGCGGTCGGCGCGCTCCTCGCGCGAGAGGCAGATCGAGAACCAGCCGGCGGCGAAGATCCCGTAGAGGCCGGCGAGGATGAAGATGTGCGACGGGTTGCTGAACACGCCGGGGTCGCGCCCGCGGTCGACGTGCAGCGAGACGTCCCAGTACAGGCCGAAGACGGCGGTCAGCAGCGAGATGATCGCCAGGCCGCAGGGCAGTGAGGCCCAGGCCGGCTGCCCCGACACGCGCTCGGAGAAGCGCTCGAACCACGTGAGCGTCGTGACCATCTCGCTGCGGTGGCCCAGGCCACCCATGAGCAGGACGATGATCGCGAATCCGGAGACGCCCCCGGCGATGCCGAGGTCGCGGGCGGAGGCGCCGCCGGCGGAGCTCGCGGCGGTGGTGGCAATGGCTGAGACCGACGCGTACAGGGAGCTCATGATGGCGCCACCATAACATGTAACGTCAAACGATGACAAATAGATTCGGCCCGTCTTTGCGGGGTGTCGGAGCGGGTTTCAGCGCTGGACGGCGATCCGCTGGACGCGCTCCCCCGGGAGGATCACCGCGCGCTGCGTCAGCTCGGCGAGCAGCAGCCCGGCGCTGAGCTCGACGGCGACGAGCGCGAGCAGGACGACGAGCTGCGTCGCCGCCGCCTGCGCGGGCGTCGCGCCGCCGAGGATGAGGCCGACGAACGTCCCCGGCAGCGTCACGAGCCCGACGCTGCGCGTCTGGTCGATGACCGGGATGAGCCCCGTGTGGACCGCGCGCCGGACCGCCGGCGCGAGCGCCGTCCGCGCCGCGTCGCCGAGCGCCAGGCGCGTCTCGATCTCCGGGATCTCGTCCTGCAGCGACTCCAGCAGCCGCCGGCCGGTGAGCGTCGTCGCGGCCATCGCGCCGCCGATGAGGATCCCGGCCGTCGGGACCGCCGCCCGCGGCGTGAAGGCGAAGGCGCCGAGCGCCAGCAGCGCGAGCGTCGCCGCGAGCGCCGGCAGCGCGATCGAGACGAGCGCGCGCACGCGCGCGCCGGGCAGCCCGCGCAGGCGGCTGCCGGAGGTCACGGCCGCCGTCGCGACCATCGCGCCGACGAACGCGAAGGCCAGCCCCGGCAGCTCGAACACGAGCGCGATGAGCGCGCCGACGGCAGCGAGCTGCACGAACGCGCGCGCCGCCGCGATCGCGATCTCGCGCGCGCTGCCGAGCCTGTGGCGCAGCGACAGCGCGACGGCGATCGCGGTGAAGCCGACGCCGGCGATCGCCTTGAGGAGGATGTCGCGGCTCATCGCCCTCGCTCGAGGTCCACGCGGCGGTCGACCCAGGCGTCGGCGAACGCGAGGTCGTGCGTCGTGACGCACACGCCGAGGCCGCTGTCGCGCAGCCTGCGCAGCGTCGCGCCGATGTGCTCGGCCGTGTCGTGGTCCAGCGCCGCGGTCGGCTCGTCGAGCAGCAGCAGCTGCGGGCCGCGCGTCAGCGCGCGCGCGAGCGCGACGCGCGCGCGCTCGCCGCCGGAGAGGTCGCCCGCGACGCGGTCGGCGAACGACGGGGCGAGGTCGGCGTCGGCGAGCGCGCGGGCGAGATCCTCGGCGGTGAGGTCCGGGACGCCGTAGCGGAGGTTGTCGGCGACGGTCCCCGGCAGCATGACCGGCGTCTGGGCGACGAGCCCGACGCGGCAGCGCAGCTCGCGCGCGTCGAGCGCCTCGATGTCCGTGCCGTCGAGCGTGATCGTCCCGGCGTCGATGTCGATGAAGCGCACGAGCGCGCGCAGGAGCGTGCTCTTGCCGGTGCCCGACGGCCCGAGCAACCCCGTCACCCGGCCCGGCGGCACCTGCAGGTCGAAGCCGTCGAGGACCTTGCGCCCGCCGAGCGTCACGTCGATCCCGCGCGCGTCGATGCCCTCGCTCACAGCGCGAGCCTATGGCCCGGGGGCTAGCCTGGGCGTATGCCCGCGCAGCCGCGAACGCCGCCACCGCAGAGCCTCTACGACGCCGTCGGCGGCGAGCCGGCGTTCCACCGGATCGTCGCGCGCTTCTACGAGCTCGTCGCGGTGGACGAGATCCTGCGCCCGCTGTACCCCGACGCGGATCTCGGGCCGGCCGAGGAGCGCCTCAGGCTCTACCTCGTCGAGCACTGGGGCGGTCCCAAGGCCTACACGCAGCTGCGCGGCCCGGCGCGCCTGGCGGCGCGCCACATGCCGTTCCGGATCGCGCGCACGCACCGGGACGCCTGGCTGCGCGCGATGCGGATCGCCCTCGACGAGTCCGGCGTCGCGCCGGTGCACCGCGATCGCATCTGGGGCCACCTCGAGACGGTGGCCTCGAACCTGACGACGCACGACACGCCGTCGACCCTGCGGATGCGCTGACGCTCGACCTACGACGAAGGCGTGCCGGGCCTGACGTCGCGCCACGCCCCGCTGGGCAGGTCGTGCCCCTGGTCGAAGGCGCTCTCGGCGGCCGGCGCGTACGCGATATGGCGGGCGAGCGCCTCGGCGTACATGACCTCGCGCTTCTTGCCCAGGCGCTTGGCGAGCTTCTCGCCGCGCTCGAAGAGCTCCTCCGGGATCTCGATCGTGAACTTCGGCGCCGTGCTCGGCATGACGCTGCGGCTGCGCAGCGACCCCGCCGACGCGCGCTTGTTGACCTCGACGTAGCGCTCGATCGCCTCGGCGTAGAGGTCGTCGATCTTCTTGCCGAGCTCGTCGGCCCGCGAGGCCGCCCGCTGCAGCAGCTCGTCGGGCAGGCTGACCCTGATTCGTGGCATGGCGCGCGATGCTACCAGCGCCCAAGCGGGCGGCTCAGAGCAGGCCGAGCGCCGCGCCGGCGTCGCGCACGGCGTTGAACAGCGGCGACGGCACGACGCCGAGGACGACGGTCAGCACGCCGAAGACGACCGCGACCGCGACGACCTCGCCCTGCGCGCGCAGGCCCGTCGCCTCCTCCGCGCCGCCCGCGAGCAGCGGCGTGTCGGCACCGGCGATCGGCACGGGGGCGGTCCGCGCGCCGGGGGTCATCCAGATCGCGGCGATGACCCGCAGGTAGTACCCGAGCGAGATCATCGAGCCGACGACGATGAAGACCGCGAGCCACGTGTAGCCCTCGTCGACGGCCGCGTCGATGAGATAGAACTTGCCGATGAAGCCCGCGGTGGCAGGGAAGCCGGCGAGCGCGAGCATCGCGATCGTCATCGGCCAGGCGAGCAGCGGCCGCGACGTCCCGAGGCCGTTGAGCGACGCGATGTCGTCGCCGAGCGGGGTCTCGCGCTCGCGGGCGACGATGACGGCGAACGCCGCGAGGTTCATGACGAGGTAGACGCAGAGGTAGAACACCGTCGCCTGCAGCCCCAGCCGCGACGCGACGACGACGCCCGCGAGCATGTAGCCCGCCTGCGCGACCGACGAGTAGGCGAGCATCCGCTTCAGCGACGACTGCCCGAGGGCGCCGACGTTGCCGACGATGATCGTCGCCGCGGCGAGCGTCGCGAGCGCCGGGGCCCAGTCGACCGACGCGCCGATGAGCGCGACGTCGAAGAGGCGCAGCATGACGCCGAACGCCGCCGCCTTCGTCGCGACGGCCATGAACGCCGTGATCGGCGTCGGGGCGCCCTCGTAGACGTCCGGCGTCCACTGATGAAACGGCGCGACGGAGGCCTTGAAGGCGAGGCCGACGATCGACAGCCCGATGCCGGTGAGCAGCAGCGGGTCGGTGACGAGGTCGCCGCCGTCCGCGAGCACCTGGGCGATCGCGCCGAAGTCCGTCGTGCCGGTCGCGCCGTAGAGGAACGCCAGGCCGTAGAGGAACGTCGCCGAGCCCAGTGAGCCGACGACGAGGTACTTCAGCCCGGACTCCAGCGACGACGCGCGGCGCATCTCGGTCGCGCAGAGGACGTAGAGCGGGATCGACAGCAGCTCGAGGCCGAGGAAGACCGTCACGAGGTTCTGCGCGGCGACGAGCACGATCATCCCGGCGATCGACGTCAGCAGCAGGGCGTGGTACTCGCCGTGGGCGGCCTCGCGCGGGGCGACGTGGCGCCAGGACAGCAGGATCGCGGCGATGCCGGCGACGCAGAAGAGCACGGTGAGGACGAGCGTCAGCTCGTCGAGGCGCAGCGCGCCGGCGATGAGGTCCGTGCGCTCGCCCCACTGCCCGACGGCGAGCGCGCCGGCGACGAGCAGCGTCACGACGCTCAGCGCGGGGACGACGGTCTCGCGCAGCGCGCGCGAGCGGGCGAGGCCGAGCATCAGCACGAGCAGCGCCCCGGCGAAGACCGCGACGAGCGGCGACAGCCCGGCCCAGTCGATGTGCGGTCCGGCGATCTTGGCGGCGGCGGCGATCATCGAGAGGACCCACCTTCCAGGTCCAGTCGGGCGATCGTCGATCGATGACGCGCTGTCACGGCGTGGCCTTCAGGGCGAGCGTGGGCGTGCCGCCGGTGACCGTCGGCTCGCTGCGCTTCAGCGCGAACTGCGGGTACAGCGCGATCGCGAGGATCGCGAGGACGAGCGGCACGAGCACGAGCCCGTCGCGCACGCCGAGCTCACGCGACTCGACGCGCGGCCCGGTGCGGTTGTGCATCGTGACGATGAAGAGCCGCAGCGCGTAGACGGCGGCGAGCACGACGCCGGTCGACGCGATGATCGCGATCGCGATCTTCGACTGGAAGACGCCGAGCAGGATGAGGAACTCGCCGGCGAAGTTCGACGAGCCCGGCATCGCGAGCGTCGCGAACGTCACGATGAGAAACAGCGTCGCGAGGACCGGGGCGCGCGTGGCGATCCCGCCCATGTCGCGGATGTCCTCCGAGCCGCCGGAGCGGTCGGCGAGCAGCGCGACGATGAAGAACGCGGGCGCGACGACGAGCCCGTGGTTGAAGGCCTGGAGGATCGCGCCCTGCGCGCCCTGGGAGTTCAGCGCGAAGATCCCGAGCGTGATGAAGCCGAGCTGCGCGACCGACGAGTAGCCCAGGACGAGGCGCGCCTCGGTCGTCGTGAAGGCCATCGCCGAGCCGTAGATGATCGACGCGAGCGCGAGCAGGAGCATGAGCGTCTGGAAGTGCTGGGTCGCGTCGGGGAACAGCGGCAGGCAGATGCGCAAAAAGCCGTAGGCGGCGACCTTGCTCAGCACCGCCGAGAACAGCGCGAGCACCGGCAGCGGCATGTTGCGATAGCCGTCGGGCATCCAGCCGTGCAGCGGGAAGGCCGGCATCTTCACGAGGAAGGCGGCCGCGAAGAACAGGAAGATCCACTCCTGGCTCGAGCTCGCCAGCGGGTGCTGGGCGAGGTCGGAGAACGCGAACGACAGGTCGGCCGAGCCGGCCGCGGCGAGGACGCCCGTCGCCACCGCCGCCGTGAGCATCAGCAGCGAGCCGACGAGCGTGTAGATGACGAGCTTCATCGTCGCCTGCACGCGCTTGGCGCCGCCCCAGATGCCGGTGAGGAAGAAGAACGGCACGAGCATGAGGTCGAAGAAGACGACGAACAGCGCGAGGTCCTGGGCGAGCAGAGCGCCGAGGACGGCCGTCTCGGCGATGCCGAGGTGCAGGTAGAAGTAGCGCGGCTTCTCCCACTCTTGGAAGCCCGCCCACAGCGTGCAGGCGAACCAGAGGATGCCGGTCAGCAGGACGAGGAAGAGGTTCAGCCCGTCGAGGCCGAGCTTGTAGTGGATCCCGAGCTCGGCGATCCAGGTCTCGTCGGTGACGTGCTGCAGGGCGCCCGACGAGCTGTTGAAGTCGACGACGTAGAGCACGGCGTACGCCGCGACGAGGAACGTCGACAGCAACGCGACCTTCGCCGCCGCGCGCTCGGGCACGAACAGCCCGATGACGCCGAACGCCAGCGGGATGAAGAGCATGATCGAGAGGTCGAGTTTCATCGCGAGCGGCCGCCTTCGGCGCAGCCGGGGACCGCGGTCGAGCAATGACGCGCTGTCATGCCGCCACGAGGAAGTAGAAGACGACGCCCAGCGTGCCGAGGAGCAGCAGCGCCGCGTAGTAGCGCAGGAAGCCCGTCTGCGCGGCCCGGACCGCCGACGATCCCGACCTGACGATGCCGGTCGAGCCCCCGACGAGGACGCCGTTGACGACGACGCGCTCGAACGTCTGCTGGGCGAAGTTGCCGAACCAGCGCGCGGGGCGCACGACGAGCGCGTCGATCAGCTCGTCGAAGTACCACTTGTTGACGAACAGCCTGTACAGCGGCGCCAGCCGCAGGCGCACGCGCTCCGACGTCCCCGGGTTCTTCACCCAGACGTAGTAGGCGACCGCGATCCCCGCGAGGCCGCAGACGGCGCCGAGCACGAGGCCGAACGCGAGCAGGCCGTCGCTCGGGTGGCGCTCGTAGAGCGCCGAGTCGTGGAACGTCGGCTCGAGGAAGTGGTCGATGACGTGCGTGACCTTCGGGATCTGCAGGAAGCCGCCGACGGTCGCCAGCACGGCGAGCGCGCTCATCGCGAACTTCATCGACAGCTCGCGCTCGGCGATGTGGTGCTCGGGGCCGGGGAAGCCGACCTCGGTGTCCTCGATCTCGCCCGTCGCCGGGTTCGTGTGGACCTCGGCGTGGTGCAGATGGCCGTCCTCGAGCTCGCGCGCCTCGCGGACGGGCTCGCCGTAGAAGGCCCGGAAGATCATCCGGAACGTGTAGACCCCGGTGAGGAACGCGCCGACGTAGCCCGCGGCGTAGAGGATCCAGTACCAGCCGCCGCGGTCGCCGATGAGCAGGAGGATCTCGTCCTTGGAGAAGAAGCCCGAGAACGGCGGGATGCCGGCGAGCGCGAGGCCGCCGATGCACATGCAGCCGAACGTGAACGGCATCGCGCGCTTGAAGCCGCCCATCTTGTCGAGGTCCTGCTGGCCCGCCATCGCGGCGATGACCGAGCCGGCCGCCATGAACAGCAGCGCCTTGAAGAACGCGTGCGTCATGAGGTGGAACAGGCCGGCGGCGTAGGCACCGGCGCTGACGGCCATGATCATGTAGCCGATCTGGGACATCGTCGAGTAGGCGATGACGCGCTTGAGGTCGGTCTGCGCGATGGCGATCGTCCCGGCGACGAGCAGCGTGAGGCAGCCGACGATCGCGCCCACGTCGGCCGCCGACGGGGCGAGCTCGAACAGCGGGTGCATGCGCGCGATGAGGTAGACGCCCGCGGTGACCATCGTCGCGGCGTGGATGAGCGCGCTGACCGGCGTCGGGCCCTCCATGGCGTCGGGGAGCCAGGTGTGCAGCGGGATCTGGGCGGACTTCGCGAACGCGCCGACGAGCAGGAGGATGCAGCCCGCGGTGAGGTCGGCGCTGCCGGGCTCGAACGCGGTCTTGGCCTTCTCGAACGTCGTGAGGAAGTCGACCGTCCCGACGTGCTTGAAGATGAAGAACGTCCCGAGGACGAGGCCGACGTCGCCGAGGACGTTGATGACGAAGGCCTTGATGCCGGCCCGCGTCGCGGTCTCGCGCCGGTACCAGAAGCTGATGAGCATGTACGACGCGGCGCCGACGAACGCCCAGCCGATGATGAGGACGAGGAAGTTGCCCGCGAGGACGAGCAGCAGCATCGAGAAGACGAAGTAGTTGAGGTAGCCGAAGAAGCGGACGTAGCCCGCGTCGGAGTCCAGGTAGCTGATCGAGTAGGCGTGGATCAGCGCCGAGACCCCCGAGACGACGAGGATCATGAAGACCGACAGCGGGTCGATGAGCAGCGACAGCTGGGCGTCGACGCCGGCCGTCCTCGCGTAGTCCCAGGCGACGGCGACGACCTGGCGCTGCTCCTCGCCGAGGCCCTGGAGCTTGACGAGCGTCCCGATCGCCGCGGCGAACGACAGCGCGAGCGCGCCCGTGCCGACGTAGCCCGAGCCGCGGCCCGGCAGGCGGCGCCCGACGAGGCTGATGAGGACCGCGCCCGCGAGCGGCGCCAGCAGCGTGGCCCAGGCGAAGAACTTCAGCGCGGTCATCCCTGCAGCTCGCGCATCTCGTCGACGTCGATCGGGAGCCGGCGGCGGTGCATCGCGACGATGATCCCGAGGCCGATCGTGACCTCGCAGGCGGCGACGACCATGACGATGATCGCGAAGATCTGGCCGTCGGCGTTGCCGTGCATGCGCGAGAACGCGATGAGCGCGAGGTTCGCCGCGTTGAGCATGAGCTCGAGGCAGAGCAGGATGACGAGCGGGCTGCGGCGCGTGAGGACGCCGCCCGCGCCGATCGTGAAGATCAGCGCCGAGACCGCGAGGTACCAGCCGATGTCCATTCAGGCGTCCTCGGCCGGGGCCGCCGGTGCCGCGGGTGCAGCGGGTGCAGCGGGCGCAGCGGCGGCCGCGGCCGCGGGCAGGCGCCGGCGCCCGCCGACGCCCTCGGCCATCGTGCCGGTGTAGGCCGGGCGCAGGAGGTCCATGGCGGTGTAGCGCGCCTGGTCCTCGGCGGAGGACATCCCGCCGCGCCGGCGCGCGAGGACGACCGCCCCGACCGCCGCGATCAGCAGGAGGAAGGAGGCGACCTCGAACGGCAGGAGGTACGTCGTGAGCAGCAGCCGCCCGATCCCCTGCGCCGACCCGAAGTCGTCGGGCACCGGCGTGCCGTTGCTGTCGATGAGCTGCAGGCCCGAGCCGAGCGTCGCGACGCACAGCTCGATGAAGAGCACCGCGCCGAACATCAGCGACAGGCCCTTCAGGCCGTTGCCCGCGCGCGGGCCGAGCGGCTCGTCCTGCCCGCCGACGTAGGCGACGACGAAGACGTAGAGCACCATGACCGCGCCGGCGTAGACGACGACCTGGGCCGCGGCGACGAACTCGGCGCGCAGGAGCAGGAACAGCGCCGCGAGGCACAACAGGTGCGAAACGAGCGCGAGCACGCTGAAGAACGGATTGCGTACGGCGACGACACCGATCGCCCCCGCTATCGCCCCGATCCCGGCCAGGAAGAACAGCACCTCCGCCATGAAGCGCGCAATCTATCCGCCCTGGCGTAAATGGGTACGTTGCCGAGTGTGGGCCAGGAGTGCGCCAGCTACTTCCTCGCACTCGATCCGGAGGTCGAGGACGCCGTCGTCGTCGCGCTGCGCGAGGGCGGCGCGGAGGGCGGAGGGTCGGACTACACGTGGATCGACCTCTGCGTCCGCGACGAGCACCGCTACTGGATCGACCTGCGCGTCCACCGCGGGCGCGAGCCGCTGCTGGAGATCCGCATCGCCCTGACGAACGACGAGTGGTCGATCCGCGCGCCGCTGGAGCGCGTCCTCGGCGCGCTGCCTGCCGCGGCCACGCAGCGCCCGCTGCGCGACGAGGAGGGCGGCGAGCTCGGCAGGCTCGACGCCGACGGCTGGTCGCGGCGCCTGGAGGAGGACTACGCGCGCCGCCGCGCCGACTTCGTGCGCCGCGTCGGCGACTTCAGCGCCCCGATCTCCGCCGACCACGTCTACCTCTACGTCCACCAGACGCGCGTGGCCCGCGACGACGCGACCGAGCTCGAGTGGCGCCGCGACCGCGAGATCTCCCAGATCGAGCAGATGTGGGACCCGCCGCAGCCACGCGAGGACGCCTGAGTGCCCGCTGACTCGCGCGGATCAGGGTGCCCGGGTCGGTGCCACCTGGGCGCCGGTGAGCTGGGCAGCATGCACTACCGCCGGTGACAGCGGTGGCTGCTCACGCCAGCAGGCACGGGCGCACGCGGGCCCGCGCGTGCCGGTATCACCGATGGTCTCCCAGGCGCTGACGCTCGCGCCGGAGGTCGCGGACAACTGTAGGTCCTGCGGCGTGCCAGTTGACTTGAGTCAAACTCAAGTGTAGCTTGACCGCCACTCAACGTTATGGACGCGTCCGCCCCCACATCCCGCATGCAGGCCCGCGCGGACGCCGTCGAGGCCACGCGCGCGCGGCTCATGCAGGCCGGCCTCGACGCGTTCGAGGCGCAGCCGTACGACGCGGTGACGATCGCCGCCGTGGCGCGTGCAGCGGGGGTTTCGCACCAGACGCTGCTGAACCACTTCGGCTCCAAGGAGGGGCTGTACCTCGCGCTCGTCGACAGCGTCGGCGACCGGATCGCGGAGCTGCGTGCGACCGCCATGGCGGGCGATGACGCGAGCATCGTCGGCGCCCTCATGGACCAGTACGAGGCGTTCGGCGACGGCAACGCGCGGGCGGCGACGCTGAACGAGCGCATCCCGGCCGTCGCGGCGATGCTCGAGCGCGCTCGCGGCTACCACCAGGAGTGGCTGGCCGAGATGTTCGCCGACCGGCTGCCGGCCGCGGAGCCGGCGCGCCGCGAGGCGCTCGCGGCGCTGCACGCCGCGACCGACGTGTTCACGTGGCGGCTGCTGCGCCGCGATCTCGGCCTGAGCCGCGAGGCCACGACCGACGTCATTACCCGACTGCTGGCCGCAGGGCTGCAGCACGAACCGCCGTACCGAGGGGAGTCCTCATGAGCCACTACCTGTTCACCATGACCGACGCCGGCGGGACGATCGCGCCGGAGCTCTCGGTCGCCCGCGGCCTCGTCGCGCGCGGCCACAGCGTGACGGTCCTGGGCGACCGCATCATCGCCGACGAGGTGGCGGCGATCGGCGCCGGCTTCCGTCCCTGGGAGGCCGCGCCGCAGCGCGCGAGCCGCCGCCGCGAAGACGACCTCATCCGCGACTACGAGCTCAAGACGCCGGCGCAGCAGGTCGGGCTCATGCGCGAGATCCTCTTCGGCTGGGCGCCGGGCTATGCCGCCGACACGAAGCGCGCGCTGGACGAGGGCGGCTACGACGCCGTCGTGTCGTGCTTCTTCCTCGTCGGCGCGCAGATCGCGGCCGAGGCGCGCGGATTGCCGCACGCGGTGCTCGTCCCCAACCTCTGGGGCGAGCCCGGCACCGGCCTGCCGCCGTTCGGCGCCGGCCTGCAGCCGGCCTCGGGGCCGCTCGGCCGCGCCCGCGACGCGCTCATGACCCGCGTCGCCACACGGCTGTGGAACAAGGCGCTGCCCGACCTCAACGCCCTGCGGGCCGGCCACGGTCTGCCGCCGGTCGCCGGCGTGTTCGAGCAGTTCCGCGACGCGCAACGGCTGCTCGTGCTCAGCGCCGAGGCGTTTGACTTTCCGGCCGCGCGGATGCCGGCCAACCTGCGCTACGCCGGGCCGCGGTTCGACGACCCGGGCTGGGTCGAGCCCTGGGCGCCGCCGCCCGGCGACGAGGCGCTCGTCCTCGTCGCCTTCAGCACGACGTTCCAGGACCACGAGCGCACGTTGCAGCGGGTCGTCGACGCGCTCGGCGCCCTGCCGGTCCGCGCGGTCGTGACGACCGGCCCGGCGATCGACCCGGCGAGCCTGCGGGCGCCCGCGCGCGTCCAGGTCGTCGCCTCGGCGCCGCACTCCGCGGTCCTGCGCGAGGCGGCCGCCGTCGTCACGCACGCGGGCCACGGCATCGTGATGAAGGCGCTCGCCGCCGACGTCCCGATGCTCTGCATGCCGATGGGGCGCGATCAGAACGACAACGCGGCGCGCGTCGTCGCGCACGCCGCCGGGCTACGCCTGCGCCCGCGCGCCTCTTCGCGCGCGATCGGCCGCGCGGTCACCCGCCTCCTCGGCGAGCCGGCCTTCGGCGAGAGCGCGGCCCGGCTCGGGACCGAGATCCGAGCCACGGCGCTGCGCGACCTTGCCGTCGACGAGCTCGAGGCGCTGCCGCGACGACCGGAGAGCTACTCGCCCTCGTTGCGCAGCGGCGTGCGCTCGAGCGGCTCCTCGAGGAGCATCTCCTTCGTGAAGATGAGGTCCGAGCGGTTGTAGTCGGACATCTCGTAGTCGTGGCCCATCGTGATCGCGTCGAACGGGCAGGCGACCTCGCAGTAGCCGCAGAAGATGCAGCGCGCGAGGTTGATCTCGTAGACG
>DATJEE010000131.1:0-12989 GCA_035496995.1 Solirubrobacteraceae bacterium
CTTGACCTGTCCGAGGCCGCTTCCGGAGTGGGCGAGGTCGCGCGCCTGCTTGTCGTCGCCGGCGACGACGAGCGTCGGCCGGCCGGCGTCGCCGTCGGCGAGCGCCGCGAGGATGTACGGGCGCAGCGAGGCGGACACGAACGCGCGGCCGCCGTCGCGCGCGAGCACGGCGCCGCCGGGGTCGTCGGAGAGGTTGCTGAGGAGGGGGCGCAGATGCATGCAGAACGACCGCCCGCGCGAGCGCGCGGCCGGGTGTCCCTGCAGTCTAGGAGCCTCGGTGCGCTGCCAGAATCGCGGCCGCCGCGCGCTCGGCGTCGGTGTGCGCGTGGTCGCAGCAGCCTAAGCCAGGCTCAGGCGCCTACTTGCCCGTCGAGCGGTGCATCGCAGCGCGCGTGTGGCCCGCGCGGCCGCGCTCGGCCTCGCCGCCGCCACGCGAGGAGCCGCGCACCGGCGCGGGGGTCCGGCGGATGAGCAGGCGCAGCGCCTTGTCGGCGGGGCGCTCGTCGGCCCGCTCGCTCAAGGTGTCGGGGTGCACCGTGCGGAACACCGGGCCCTTGGCGGGGTCCACGACGGCGACGACGACCTTCGTCCGGCTGGGCGTGTCGAACACGATCCCGTCGAGCTGCGCGCCGCTGCCGGCGACCGTCACGAGTTCCCCTGGGCTGGTCTGATCCATCGACCCAGCGTACTCACCGCCGCGAGCGCTACGCGGCCCAGAGGTCCCGCAGCCAGGCCACGCCCTCGTCGTCGACGTAGTCGTTCGCGGGCGCGGGCGCAGCAGCGAGCAACTCGGTGGCGCGGCGAGCCGGGGTCGCGGCGCGAAAGCAGGCCGCGCAGAGCGCGCCGTGGTGGGCGGGCTTCGTGCAGCCGTCGGACTCGCAGCACTGTTCCCAGCGCATGTTGACGCTCACGGGCCGACTCGACTGGGGTAGTGTGAAGGGTGCGTTGGAAAGCCAGCCTTTCCTGTGCCGGGGACCGGACGTTGCAGCGTCGCGGTCCCTATTTATGGTCTCTCACAGGCTAGGCCGCGACGGGCGCCGCACCATGTACAGCGGTCGAAACTCCGTGACTCGATCCTCGCCATCTGGTCGAATGCGTAGATCAGCCTCAATGGACGGCAGATGAGCTCCGCCCGCGACGGCTACGTCATCTCGACCGATCCCGCGCGCCTCGATCGCGAGGCGATCTGGAGCTTCCTGCGCACGAGCTACTGGTCGCCGGGCATCGAGCGCGACGTCGTCGAGCGCGGGATCGAGCATTCGCTCGTCTTCGGCCTCTACGCGCCGGACGGCACGCAGGCGGGGTTCGCGCGCGTCGTCACCGACCACGCCCGCTTCGCCTGGCTCGCCGACGTCTTCGTGCTCGAGGAGCACCGCGGGCGCGGACTCGGCGTGTGGCTCGTCGAGACCGTCGTCCGCCATCCGCAGCTCGCCGGGCTGCGGGTCCTCCTCGCGACGGCCGACGCCCACGGGCTCTACGAGCGCTTCGGGTTCGTGCCCGTCGTGCCCGGGCGCTGGCTCGAGCGCCCAGCGGGCGAGATCTAGGCGATGAAGACCGGCGTGCCGACCGGTGAGCGCTTGTAGAGCGAGATGACGTCGGGGATCCGCATCCGCACGCAGCCGTGCGAGGCGTCGTGGCCGATCGAGGAGTACTCGCTCGGGTCGATGCCGTGGATGCCGGCGCCGCCGTCGAAGGCCAGCCAGCGCGCCTTGATCGGGTCGTCGGGGCCGGGCGGGATCGTCTTGCCGGCGAGGTCGCCGGCCCAGGGGCTGTTGGGCACGTGCCAGGACGGGTTGACCTCGCGCCACTGGACGTCGTAGAGCCCGGAGGGCGTCTCCAGGCCGGCGCGGCCGACGGCGATCGGCCACGTCTTGAAGGGCTCGAGGTCCTTGTAGAAGCGCAGCTCGTGGCCCTTGCGGTCAACGACGATGTACGCCGGGTACTTCTTGGCGAGCTTCTCCAGCGTGACCGTCGCCGCGACGGGCTTCGTCAGCACGTCGATGTCCGCCGAGCGCGAGCGGTGCTGCACCGCGCTCTCGAGGCTCGCGAACAGCGCCCCGGTGTCGACGCGCGACCCGTCGCGCGACGGCACGCGCTCGAGCTTGTCGGCGTGGGGCTTGACGGTGGCGTCGACCGGCGCGACGTAGTTCGCGGCCGCGACCTCGGCCACGAGCCGTGGTAGCACGCCGCGCGCGTAGTGCGTCTTCAGCGGGAGCGATTCGCGGACCTTCCCGCCGCCGAGGCTGCGGGCGACGCGCGCGCCGAGCCACCCGCGGCGGCTGTCGGCGAGCGCGCGGTCCAGCGCGGCATCGACATCGGCGGTGACCTGGAGCTGGCCGGGGGTCAGGACCCACGTCTTCGCGGGCGTGTGGACGCGCAGGCTGCGCCGCTGCGGCGCGACGGCGATCGCGTGCAGCCGCTGGGCGGCGGCGGTCCGGTCGAGGCCGCCGACGTCGACGCCGCCGATCCGGATCCCGGCGGCGAGATGGTCGGCACGCGCGCTGTCGTAGGCGACGGCGGAGGCGGGAACGGCCACGGCGAGGAGGCCGAACGCGAGCAGGAGGCGGCCGCGGACGGAGGTGAGCACACCTTCACGCTAGCGCGCGTCCGACGTCGGCGGGCCGGAAAACCGGGTCTGCACGAAGCCTTGCTTGGCAGCATCGAGGATGCGCGGTGCGTACCGTTGGCCCGCACATGGCCCGCCGACCACGAGCGATCGCGCAGCTTGCCGCGACCGGCACGGTCCTCGCTGCCTGCACGGCGCTCGTGACGATCGGCTCCGCGCCGGCGCAGGGCGACCTGTCGAGCATCCAGGCCAAGGAGCGCGAGCTGCGGGCGCGATCGCAGTTCGACAGCCGCCGGATCTCCCACTACAGCGGCCCGATCGCCGACCTCCGCGCGCGCGAGGACGGCCTCCAGCGGGCGCTGGACATCCAGCAGCAGATCCTCGATCGCCTCCAGGGCGAGCTGCGCACCGACCGCGCCCGGCTCGTCCGGCTGCGGCGCACGCTCGCGCGCGACCGCCGGATCCTCGCCTCGCAGCTGAAGGCCGTCTACGAGACGCCCGACGCCGACATCCTCAACGTCATCCTCGACGCCCACGGCTTCGCCGACCTGCTCGAGCGCGTCGACCAGCTCAAGGCGATCGGCCGCCACAACGCCCAGGTCACCGACGACGTCGGCCGCGCCCGCAAGGCCGTGGCGCGGCAGACGACGGCGGTCGCCGCCGACGAGCGCCGCCAGCGCCAGGTGACCGCCGCCGCGCTCACCGAGCGCGACCAGGTCAGCCAGGTGCGCATCGCGCTCGTCGCACGGCAGATGGTCTTCATCCGCGCGCGCAACCGCCACAGCGCGAAGCTCGCCGACCTCGGGCGCCGGCGCCGCGCGCTCGAGGCGCAGATCGCCAAGCAGAACGCGGCCGCGCTGGCCGCCCAGAACTTCGCCTTCGGCGGATCGGCCGGCGGCGTCGCCCCGGGCGGGGCCAACGACGGGACGTGGGGCTTCTTCGCCGCCCCGGGGACGAACTACAGCGTCGGCGCCGAGCCGGAGATCGCCGCGCGCCTGGACCGGCTCGGCAAGGCCCTGCACCTGCATCTCATCGGCCTGTCGGGCTATCGCTCGCCGCAGCACTCCGTCGAGGTCGGCGGCTTCGCGAACGACCCCCACACCCGCGGCCAGGCATCCGACACGCCCGGCGTCGAGGGGGTCAGCGAAGGAACGCTCGAGTCCTACGGTCTCACGCGTCCGTTCGCCGGCCCCGCCGAGGCCGACCACGTTCAGCTGTACGGCTAGCGGCTACCGGATACGGAAGCTCGCGAACCCCGGCTGGCCCTTGGCGCCGGTGCTCGTCACCGGCGTCGCGACGATCCGGTAGCGGCCGGGCGAAAGCCGGTGGCCGAGGAGGCGCCCGGTGAACGTGAAGCGATCGCCGCCCTTCGGCCGCTTGCGCGAGAACGTCCCCTTGACCGCGACGTAGCGGATGCAGCTCTTGTGCGACCGGTTGGCGGCCGTCGGCTTGAAGCAGCCGGCGCCGACCCGGCGCCCGAAGCGCGGGCGCTCGAAGGAGAACCGCACCGTCGCGGACTCGCTGACGGTGTACGTCACGCGCGTCCAGGCCTTCGCGGCCGCGGACGCCGGCCTGACGCTGGCGCCCCTGCTCGCCGGGCGGAAGACCGAGCGCGACAGGCGCAACCCCGTGACCTTGACGGCGGCGGCCGCGCCGGGCGACCCGCCGGCGCCGCCGGACCCGGGAACGGGCGGGACGACGATCGTGTCGGTCGCGACGGCCGTGTTGCCGACGGCGTCGGTCGCCGTGACGGAGATCGTGAACGTCCCCCCGCGCGTGTAGGTGTGCGATGCCGTGCCGCCGGTTGCCGCGCCGCCGTCGCCGAAGCTCCAGGTCAGCACCGGCGTGGACAGGCGGTCGGTCGCGGTCGCCGAGACCTGGACCGGCGTACCGACGCGGCCCGAGTTCGGGATGCTGACCGACGTGAAGGCGGGCGCCACCGCGTCCAGGCGCGCCGCCTCGACGCGGAAGGCCGGCTGGAACCCCGGATCCGGGCTGTTGTCGAACTTGTGGCGCCACATCGTGACCGCGTTGCCCTGGTCATCGACGGCGATCGGCGTCGCCCCGTCGATCCGCTCGCCGAACGCCCCGACGACGGACTGCGCGACGATCGGCGCGCCGAAGGTCGCCGCGCCGTTCTCGAGGATCGCCGACTGGACCTCGTAGAACAGGCCGCCCGGGCTGAGCCAGTTGGCGATCGCGCGCCCGCCGGGAGCGAACGCGACGTTCGGCCGGGTGATGACGAGGTTGCGCGCCGAGACGTTGCTGAGGATGGCGCCGAACACGCCGCCCGCCGGCCGGACCTCGGCCTCCATCGTCCCGGCCCACCACACCGCGACCGCGCGGCCGTCGGCGTCGACGGCGAGGTCGAGCGACCCCAGCGGACCGCTGTCGATCGTCGGATCGGACAGCGTCTCGGGCGCGCTGAAGTCGCCGCTCGTGTCGCGTGCCGCGGACAGCACGCTGTGGATGCTGCTGGCGGAGTCGAAGTACGACCACAGGAGCGTCGCGCGACCGGCGGCGTCGACCTCGACCTGCGGCGCCGTGACGTTGTCGAGATCGACGGCCGTCGTGAAGATCGGGTTGACGAGCGCGAAGGCGCCGCCTGCCGGGCGTGACGCGGCGCGGATCGTGTCGAGCACGGGCCCGATCGTCTGCCAGGTGACGATCGCGGCGCCGGATGCGGTGATCGCGACGTCGACGTCCTTCGCGGTCTCCGTCGGCGTCGCGAAGGTCTGCGGCGCGCCGAACGTGCTGCTGCCCAGCGGCTTGATGGCGACCTGGGTCGCGCCACCGGAGACCCAGCCGACGACGGCGTTGCCGCCGGCGATGGCGACGTCGGGCGACGGCGCGAGCGGATCGGCCGCGCCGATGGTCTGGGCGGGCGTGAACGCCCCGCCGACCGCGCGCTGGCTGAACTTCAGCGTGCCGCTCTCGGCCCAGACGGCCAGGACGGTGCCGTTGGCGTCGACCGCGAGCACCGGATCGGACGCCTCGACGGCCGTGTCGGAGAGCACGACGGGCGGGCTGAACTCGGCGCGCGGGGCCCCGGCTGCCGCCTCGACGCGGGTGTTGCCGATCGAGCCGTTGTCGCGGGTGAGCCAGGCCGCGACGGCGGTGCCGTCGGGCAGGCTGACGATGGTCTTGGACTGCGAGAGGAAGTTGGAGTCGGTCGAGGCGGACACCTGCTGGGCCCCGAGCCAGGCCGGCGCCGCGCTCGCGACCTGTGCCCCGGCGAGTGCGATCCCCACGGCGAGCGTGGCTGTGACTGCTGCGCGCAAGCGCGCGCGATGGCCGTTCATGTGCCTGCCGTCCCCCACTCCGATGTTCCTCATGATGGGCGAACGTACTCGCGCGGGCGGCCGACATTCCAGCGCGAAAGACCCCCAAAGGTCCAGTTCGCCGGGTTGCGCGGCTCTAGAGGATCACTACGGCTCGCGCTCGCCGAGGACGATCGCCGCGGCGACGCGCGCGGCGTCGTCGACGAGCGCGGCGACCTCCGCCTTGGACTGGCGAAAGGCGCCGAGGACGTGTGCCGAGACGATCTCGGGGTCGGTCGAGTCGGGGCGGCCGACGCCGACGCGCACCCGTGTGAACTCGGGTCCGCCGAGCTCGGCCTTCAGCGACTTCAGGCCGTTGTGGCCCGCGAGACCGCCGCCGACACGGGTGCGGACGTCGCCGAACGGCAGGTCGATCTCGTCGTGGATGACGAGCACGCGCTCGAGCGCCAGCCTGTAGGCGCCGCGGGCGGGCCCGACGGAGCGCCCCGCCTCGTTCATGTACGTCTGCGGCAGCAGGATCGCGACGCGCGGGCCGCCCGGGCCGGTGCGGCCCTCGGTCAGCAGGCCGCCGTACTTCGTCTTCGCGCGCGGGAGCTCCCAGCGCTGTGCGAGCAGGTTGGCGACCTCGAAGCCGACGTTGTGGGGCGAGCCGGCGTACTTCGCGCCCGGGTTGCCGAGCCCGACGACGAGCCAGTCGACCGGGGCGCTCGCGCCGCCGCGGCCGGGGAGCCGCACGTGCCCGGCTGCTACTCGTCGTCGCCGGAGGAGTCCTCGGCCTTGGCGGCCGGGGCGGCCTCGCCGACGCGCTCGGTCTCCTCCTCGAGCTCGTCGCCCTCGGCCTCGACGCGCGGCGGGCTGAGCGTCGCGACGACGGTCTCGTCGAGGTCGTCGAGCAGCGTGATGCCGTCGGGGACCGTGATCTGCGCGAGCGTGACGGTGTCGTTGATCTCGAGCGCCGAGACGTCGTGGGAGATCGACTCCGGGATCGACGTCGGCAGCGCCTCGATGTTCAGCTCGCGCGTGATCTGCTCGAGCACCCCGCCCTCCTTGACGCCGGGCGAGTCGTCCGCGCCGGTGAGCTCGAGCGGCACGACCGCGTGGATCGCGACGTCGAGGTTCACGCGCAGGAGGTCGACGTGCATCGTCTCGCCGCGGACGGGGTGGTACTGAGCGCTCTTGAGGATCGCCGGCGTCGCGCTGCCCTCGTCGACGACCTCGAGCACCGCGCCGGTCGCGGCGAGCGCGTGGCGCAGCTCGCGGGCGTCGACGCTGAAGGTCACCGGCGCGCTGTCGCCGCCGTAGAGGATGCCGGGAACGCGGCCGGCACGGCGCAGGCGGCGTGTGGCGCGCGAGCCCTCGGGGTCGCGCGGAGTGATCGCAAGCTTCGTGGTCTGAGATGCCATGGCGACGGCGAAGGGTACCGAACGGGTGGCTGCGGCCTACCCGAGGCCGAGCTGGTTCGTCGCGGCGAAGTTGCGCTGGACGTCGAACCAGGCGGGCTTCTTGGAGCCGTCGAGGAAGCGCAGCAGCCCCTTCTCGTGGATCGGCGAGTCGGGATGCGGGTTGCCGCCGTCCCAGTTGGGCCGGACGCGGAACTCCTGCAGCGCCCAGTAGATCGCGCCGCTGAGCCACGGCTTCGTCGCGTAGATGCCGAGGTGGAAGTTCACGAAGTCCTGCTGGAACTGGTAGGTCCCCTTCTCCTCGACCGGCCCGTCGCGGTTGGCCTCGGCGCCGAACTCCGAGACGAAGATCGCCTTGTTCGGATAGCACGCGCGCATCGAGTCCAGGAAATCCGAGAGCGCGTCGCGGTCGGCGATCTGGCCGTTGGGGCCCGGGTACCAGCCGAAGTAGTCGTTGACCCCGATGACATCGAGCAGCGCGTACTGCGGGCGGCAGCCGGCCGACGGGTAGCCCGCGACGGCGAGCCCGATGGGACGCGTGGGGTCCAGCGCCTTGGCCTGGCGCACCGCGCGCTCGATGTAGTTCTGCTGGACCGGGCCGGGCCGCGCCGACAGCTCGTTGCCGATCGACCAGAGCATGATCGAGGGGTGGTTCTGGTTGGCGCGGATGTTGTCCTCGAGCTCGCGCGCGGCGAGCTTGCGGACCGCGAGGCGCTTGAGGTACTGCGTCTTGACGGAGTAGACCGGGATCTCCGACCAGATCAGCAGGCCCTCGCGGTCGGCGAGCTCGTACATCTCGGGATGCAGCGGATAGTGCGAGCGGATGACGGTCGCGCCGAGCTCCTTGGCCTGGGCGATGATCTGCGCGCGGCGCGCGCTGTCGATCGCGAAGCCCTTGACCGGGTCGTCCTCGTGGATGCCGACGCCGCGCACGTTCAGCGGCCGCCCGTTGAGCGTCAGGTGCCCGCCGACGTTCTTGATCGAGCGGATCCCGCTGTGCAGCTCGTAGCCCAGGACCTTGTGGTCGCCGACCCGGACGGTGAACTTCGCGTCGTAGAGCTGCGGGTCGGCGGGCGACCACAGGCGCGGCTTGCGCACCTTGATGCGGGCGTCGAACGTCGCGAAGTCCTTGGAGCCGACGGCCTTCGTACCGAGCGCGAGCTTCTTGCCGCCGAAGCTCCCGGTGATGCGCACGCGGCTGGAGTCGTCGCCGTAGTTGCGCACGACGATGCGCGCGAGGACGCTCGCGTCGCACGTCGCGCAGGGCAGGTCGGGGCGCACGAGCATGCCCGTGATGTCGATCTTGTCGACGCGCTGCAGGTAGACCTCGCGCAGGAGGCCGCCGTAGTTCCACCACCCGCCCGCGGGATCGCCGGAGCCCGTCAGGCCGGACGGCGGGAAGTCCGTGCGCAGGCGGCGGTTGTCGACGCGGATGACGAGCCGGTTGGTGCCCTGGCGCTTGAGCAGGCTGCGCGGAAGCCGCAGGTCCCAGGGCAGGTAGGCGCCGGTGTTGTGGCCGATCGGCGTGCCGTTGAGCCAGACCTTCGAGCGGTAGTTGACCGACTCGAAGCGCACGAGCCAGTCCATCCGCGCGCGCCGGTCGGGCAGGTGGAAGTCCTTGCGATACCAGCCGGTCGTCCCCGTCATCGAGGCGACGGAGTTGTCGCCGGCGTTCCAGGCGTTGGGGACGCTCGTCTTCGTCCAGCCGTCGGTCGTCGTCTGGCGCTGGAAGCGCTGCGCCTGGCCGACCCCCGTGGGGTCCAGGCGGAAGAGCCAGTCGCCGCCGAGCAGGTAGCGATTGTCGGGGCCGTCGTGGTAGATCGTCCCGCGCGTGATGCCGTCGGCGGCGAGCGCGGGCGACGCGCAGGCGAGGGCGGCGCCGACCAGGGCGATCGAGAGTGCGAGCAGGCGGGTGGTGCGCATCATCGTCGGGGGGAGCAACACCGCCTGCGGGTGCGAGTTGTGCTGCCCTTACGGGCAGCTCGATTCGCGGCCGATCGGGGCGCTGAGGCGCAGCAGGCTAACGGACAGCCCGGCGAACACGTTGCCCGTGCGCTTGACGAGGACGCACTGGACCGTCGTCAGCCGGTCGCGCGTGAACCAGACGACGCGCGTGGGCTTCGTGCGCGAGCGCAGCGCGTGCGCCGTCCCGGAGGAGTAGAGCGCGATCTTGATCGCCCCCGTGTCGCGCAGCCGCCGCGCGTTGGCCCGCTGGGTCGCGATGCAGGCCGCGTCGCGGCAGTCCTCGAGGCCGCGCAGCATCGCGTCGGCGTCGCCGCGCGCCTGCGCGCGGAGGAGCTCGACGACCTGCCCGCGCTCGTCGGTGTCGGCGTTGAGCCAGCGGGCGACGACGAAGCTGATCCCGAGGAGGGCGACGACGGCGACGGCGATGACGAGCAGGCGCTTCACGCGCCCATTGTCACGGTCGGCGCCCTCGCGGGCGGCAGCGGCCTACGCGGTCGGCTGGAAGTCGTCGCCGTTGAGCTCGAGGAAGCGCTGGATCGAGGCGTCCTGGTGATCCATGCGCCGGGCGACGCGGCGGGCGTGCGCGGCGGCGCGCTCCTCGAAGTCCTCGAGGCAGCTCTCCGGGTCGTCGGAGAGCTGGTAGACGTGGGCCAGGTCGGGCTGCGCGCAGACGATGCCCAGCGGCGGGCGGCCCGCGGCGAGCGTCCGTGCGCCGCAGACGGCGGTGACGAGCAGCCGGCGCTCGGGGGCGCTCAGCGCGACCGGCAGCAGGCGCGCCGCCGGGAGCCGGAGGTTGAGGTCGATCGAGCGGTCGATCGCGACGTCGCTGCCGGTCATGGCGGCGAGCTCGCCCGCCCAGAGCGAGAGGACCGTGTCGGAGGCGATGATCGCGTCGCGCAGCGCGCGGGCCTGCGTGGCGTAGAGCTCCTCGGCCTCGTCGCGCGACGAGGCATCGGCGAGATCGAGGTCGCAGGGCACGCGCAGCAGCTCGGACGCGCCGACCGCGGCGCCGGCGGCGCGCCCGCCGTGCGTGACGTAGGTCTGGAGCGTGCCGAGGTCGCGGCGGCCGTGGAAGATGACGGTCAGTGCCTCGGACACCGGCAGGTCGGCCACCTTGAGCGCAACCGACACGGACGCCTGCGCGTCGATGAGCGCGCGCTGGAGCAGATCGTCTGCGTTGTCCATGTCCGCCTCCTTGATGTTCGGAGTCATGGTGACGGTCGGGGGGTACCCTGCGCAACCATGAAGATTCTCTACAAACCCTTCGGAATCGTTGTCGGCATCATCGCCGGCATCCTTGCGCGGCAGGTCTTCAACGAGGTCTGGGGCCACATCGACGACCGCGAGCCTCCCACGGCGACGACACTGGAGTCCTCCTGGGGCAAGGTACTCGGCGCGGCGGCGGTCCAGGGCGCGACCTTCGCGGTGACCAAGGCGGCCGTGAATCGCAGCGGGGCCAAGGGATTTCACCACCTGACCGGCATCTGGCCGGGCGAGAAGCGACCCGACGAGGAATAGGCCGCCGGCGCCCGCGCCGATGAGCTGACAAGCGCCGGCGACCCGCCGCGAGCGTGACGCGGGCGGTGGCGGCGCTGGACGGATCTACTACGACAGGACGAAGCCGCGCTCGGCGAGGACGGTGAGGTCGTCCTCGAAGGCGCCGAAGTCGCGCGCGAGAAGGTGCTCGAGCGGCACGCCGCCGGGCCCGCGCCGGCGCAGCCAGCGGCGCAGCAGGCCATCGCCGACGCGCTCGGCGGCCTCGGCGGTGAGGTCGAGCAGGATCTGCAGCTCGGGGCGGTGGCCGAGCTCGTTGGTCAGCACCGCGAGCGGGCCGACCGCGAGCAGCTCGCAGAGCTCGTCGTCGGTGAGCCCGAGGCGCTCCATGAGGACGGCGGCGGGGGAGCTCATCGCTCCCCCACGCTAGTGCGTCAGCTCGTCAGGCTGACCGAGACGTTCTTCGTGCTCGCCTGCCCGGCGACCGTGACGCCGGCGGTGATCGCCGCCGTCGCCTTGCCCTTGGCCTTCTTCAGCGCCTTGGCGTCGGCGACCGGCAGCGTGAACGTCGCGGACTGGCCGGCGCCGAGCGAGCGGGAGACCTTCTTGAGCTTGAGCTTCTTGCCGCCGACCTTGACCGTGCCGTTGAGCACGAGGTCGCAGCCGCCCGGGCAGGACACGGCGACGCGCACGCCGCGCTGGCGCTTGAGCTTCTGGCCCGTGGGCGCGGTGAGCGTCGGGGCGGCGGCGGGTGCCGGTGCCGGGTTGGCCGACAGCGCGATCGGGACGACGACCGGCTGGGTGATGCTGGGACCGGGGTCGGGCGCGGGCTGTGGATCGGGCTGCGGCTGGGGCTGCGGCTGGGGCTGCGGCTGGGGCTGCGGACCGGGGCCCGGGTCGGGCGCGGCCGCGACCTGCACCGGGGCGAACGCGTCCGTTGCCGCCCCGTCGCTGTCGGTGACGCGCACCCCGACGGTCACCGTGCCCGCGGTCGTGTAGGACCGCGCGATCGTCGGCGTCGTCCCGCCGGCGGTCTCGAAGGTCCCGTTGCCGTCGAGGTCCCAGTCGTAGGTCAGCGGGCCGGGGCTGTCGGTGTCGGACGAGCCCGAGGCGTCGAAGGTCACGCTCGCGCCGTTGGCGGGCGTCGCGGTCGACGGCGTCAAGGCCGCCGTGGGCGGCGTGTTGACCCGGACCGTCCCGAACATGTCGGAGGGGTGCAGCTGGCAGTGGTACGCGAATGACCCGGCCGTGTGGAAGGTGTGGGGGAAGCTGCCGCTCGTCGGATCGCTGCCCGGCAGGAAGTCCCAGATCTCGGGGCTGCCTGCCTGAAGGACCGACTGGATGTGGTGCTTCTGCGTCGAATCGGCGGCGTAGGTCCAGGTGACCGTCTCCCCGATGTTCACGACGACGTCCGCGGCCGTTCCTGGGATGACGGTCGCGCAGTTGGTCGTGCAGACGACGCGCTGGTTGCCCGTCCCGACGGTGATCGTCTGGTTGGCGGCCTGCGCTGCGGCCGGCGCGAAGAGTGTTGCGGCGAGCACAGCGCCGAGCAGCCAAGGTCGTGTCATACGAGCATGCTGCGACGAAGATCCGGCCCGCGCCAGCGCAGAGCGACGCTGATCGCATGCCCGTGAGCGCACCGAAACTGCAAGTTCAGGCTGCCGGCGGTGCCGGTCGGACGTCTTGTGCCGGGGCCGGCGATGGCGTATCGCGGCCGGGTGGGAGTTCGCGCGAGCCGGCGCTCAGAACAGCTGGTTCTCGCCGCCGAACACGTCGCTGACGGAACGGTCGGCGAAGATGCTGCGGATCGAGTCCGTCAGCAGGTCGGCGCAGGACAGCACCTGGATGTTGTCCGGCGCGCCCGCGCGCAGCGGGATCGTGTCGGTCACGACGATCTGCTCGAAGCCGCCCGCGGCGAGGTTCTCGTAGGCGTTGCCGCTGAGCACCGGGTGCGTCGCGGCGGCGTAGACCGCGCGGGCGCCGGCCTCGAGGACGCTCTGGCCGGCGACCTTCAGCGTCCCGGCGGTGTCGATGATGTCGTCGACGATCACCGCGGTCTTGCCCTTGACGTCGCCGATGATGTGGCCGATCTCGGCGACCTGGTGGGCCGGGCGCTCCTTGTCGAGGATCGCGAGCTCGGCGCCGAGCTTGTTGGCGAATTTCTTGTTGAGCTTCACGCGGCCGGCGTCCGGCGCGACGACGACGAGGTCCTCGAGCCCGAGGTCCTTGAAGTGCTGGGTCAGGATGAAGAGCGCCGTCATGTGGTCGACGGGCTTGCGGAAG
>DATJEE010000132.1:0-23039 GCA_035496995.1 Solirubrobacteraceae bacterium
GCGCGTCGCCTCGTCGCGGCGGGCATAGGCGATGTTCTCGTGGACCGTCGCACTGAAGAGGAACGGGTCGTCGGTGACGACGGCGATCTCGCGGCGCAGGGCGCGCGGATCGACGCCGCGCACGTCGGCGCCGTCGACGAGGACCTCGCCGGCGGTCGCGTCGTAGAGGCGCGAGACGAGCTGGACGAGCGAGGTCTTGCCCGAGCCCGTCGCGCCGACGAGCGCGAGCGTCGTGCCCGCCTCGACGGTCAGCGTGACGTCGTCGACGGCCGGATCGGCGGCGTCCTCGTAGGCCAGCGACGCGCCGCGCAGCTCGACGCGCCCGTTGCCCGCTGGGAGGGGGCCGGCATCCGGGGCGGCGACGATGCGCGGCTCGCGGTCGAGCAGCTCGAAGATCCGCGCGCCGGACGCCGTCGCGCGCTGGGACATGCCGAGCAGGACGCCGAGCGTCCGGACCGGGCCCAGCAACGCCAGCAGGTACGTGTAGAAGGCCGTGAACGCGCCGAGGCTCAGCGAGCCGTCGATGACCGCGCGGCCGCCGAGCAGGAGCAGCAGGGCGAGCCCGATCTGCGGCAGGAATCCGAGGAACGGGTTGTAGAACGCCCGCAGCCGCGTGGAGATCATCGACTGCTCGAAGACGCGGGCGACGCTCTCGCCGAAGCGCGCGTACTGGCGCTCCTCGCGCGCGAACGCCTTGACGACGCGCACGCCGCCGACGTTCTCCTCGACGTCGGCCGTCAGCTCGGCGATCCGCTGCTGGACCTCCTGCAGCGCCGGCCGCGCCTGGCGGCCGTAGCGCATGGCGATCCAGACGACGAACGGCACGGGCGACAGCGCGATGAGGGCGAGCACGGGGTCGATGACGACCATCGCGATGGCCGCGAAGGCGATCGTCAGGGCGGCCTGGGAGATGAGCACGAGCCCGTAGCCGAGGAAGAAGCGCACGGCCTGCAGGTCGACCGTCGCGCGCGACATGAGCTGGCCGGTCTGCTGGCGGTCGAAGAACCCGAGCTCGAGCGACAGCAGGTGCTCGTAGAGACGGTTGCGGAGGTCGAGCTCGACGCCGAGCGAGACCTTGCCGGCGATGAGCCGGCGCGCGACGGTGAGACCGAGGCGCACGAGCCCCGCGGCGGCGATGAGCAGCGCGAGGAGCTTCAGGCGCTCGTTGTCGCCGGAGTCGATGGCGTCGATCGCGGCGCCCGTCAGCGCGGGGATCGCGACCGTCGCGCCCATCGCCAGGGCGGCGAGGATCCCGGACAGCCACACGCCGCGCTTGTAGTCGCGCAGGAACCCGAGCAGTCGCAGGAAGGTGGCCATGACCCTCCATTATAGTTGCCCAGGCAACCACCTCCGACGCTGGGACGATCATGGCCTTGCCCGCGCTGACATTGCAGGACGCATTCGCCACCGTGTTCGAGGAGCTCCGGGCCCTCTGCCCGCCCGGCGCGGCGATCGTCGACGCCCACACGCACCTCGGCGCCGACGAGGACGGTCAGCGCCTGACGCCCGAGGCGCTACTCGCGCATCTCGACGTCGTCTCACCGGACGCGCGCGCCTGCACGTTCCCGCTGCACGATCCCGAGCGCAGGCCGGCGTACAGCCTGCCGAACGACCGCGTCCTCGCGTGGGCCGCCGCGAGCGGCGGGCGGATCGTGCCCTACTGCCGCCTGGATCCGGCCGACGGCCCGCTGCAGGAGGCCGAGCGCTGCCTCGCCCGCGGGGCCCGCGGGATCAAGCTGCACCCGCGCGCCCAGGCCTTCGGCTTCGACGATCCGGTCATGGACGAGATCTTCGCGATCGCGCGCGACGCGGGGGTCCCGATCCTCATCCACGCCGGGCGCGGCATGCCGCCGATGGACGCGCTCGCCGACGTCGCCCTGCGCCACCCGGAGGTCACGCTCATCCTCGCGCACGCCGCGATCGCCGGGCAGGGGATGTTCGCCGAACGCCTCGCCGACCACCCGGCGATCCTCTACGACACGTCGACCTTCTCGACCTTCGACCTCGTCGAGCTGTTCGCGCGCGTGCCGGCCGAACGCGTCGTGTTCGCATCCGACGTCCCCTACGGGCGCCCGGCGAACGGGCTCTTCGCGGCGCTGCGCGTCGCGGCGCGCGCGGGCCTCGACGAGGACGACCGCCGGATGCTCGTCGGCGGGACGATGGCCGCGGTCCTCGACGGCCTGCCGCTGCCCGCGCCGCGGCCCCCGCGCCTGCCGGCCGTCCGCCCCGCGGAGGGCGCGCTCCTGCGGGCCGCGATGTACCTCTCGATGGCCTTCGGCGCGGCCCTGAGCGCCGGTCCGCCCGCCGATCCGGCGATGATGGCGCCGTTCGTCGAGATGGCCCGCTGCGTCTGCCGCGACCCCGCCGCGAGCCCGGCGATCGAGCGCATCGACGGGATGCTCGTGTCGGCGCAGCAGCTCATCGCCGCGCCGGTCGCAGGCGAGGCGCTCGCGGCGATGGGCCTCGTCCACGCCGCGGCCGTCATCGCCGCGACCGAGCCCGTGGCCGCATAGGCCCGCGGCGCCGGGCGGACCCGGCGCCGCGTTCTGCGAGCGGGAGCGTCCAGTGGGGCGTCCAGACCCACTATCGGCCGGCGATCGAGGCCGCGACGCGGCTCTCGTCGGGACTGCTCGCGCCGGCGGGCAGGAGCGACTGCGACGACACGGCGGTGGCGAAGCCGTCGCGCGCCGTGGCGGCGTTGGAGTGCTGCGCCGGGTGCGCCTTGCCGCCGACGGGAACGGCGGGCGACGAGTCGCCATCGATGGCGAGGATCAGCACGACGGCCGTGGTCACGGTGAGCACGAGCACGGCTGCAAGCAGGGCTGCCCGACGACGCGCCCGCCGGGGGAGCGCGATCAGGGGCTGGGTGAACTGCGACATGACAACCTCCTCGAGACGGTGGATTGTTCAGAGGCCGAGCATCCGCGCCGCCGCGCCGCCACGGCATCCCCCGCCCGGGTGAACCGCCTCCCTCCTGGTCCGCAGCCCCGACTACGCTGCGGCGATGCCCGCCCCGCCCGCAGGCCTGTGCGACAGCTGTCGCCACCAGCGCGTCGTGCGCAACACGCGCGGGTCGTCGTTCTCGCTCTGCCGGCGCTCGGTCGACGACGACCGCTTCGAGCGCTACCCGCGGATCCCCGTGCGCAGCTGCCCGGGGTACGAGCCGCGGCGCTGCTGGGAGACGAGCGACCCGGCCTACATCGCCTACCACGACGAGGAGTGGGGGCGGCCGGTGCGCGAGGAGCACCTCCTGCTCGAGCGGCTGTGCCTGGAGGGCTTCCAGTCCGGCCTCTCCTGGCTGACGATCCTGCGCAAGCGCGAGCACTTCCGCGCCGCGTTCTGCGACTTCGAGCCCGAGCGCGTCGCGCGCTTCGGCGACCCCGACGTCGAGCGGCTCATGGCCGACGCCGGCATCGTCCGCAACCGCGCGAAGATCGCGGCGACGATCGCCAACGCGCGCGCGACCGCGGCCCTCCACGAGGCCGGCGAGACGCTCGGGGCGCTGCTGTGGTCCTTCGCGCCGCCGGCGCCGGGCCCGGCGCCCGCGACGCTCCAGGACATGCCGGCGAGCACGCCGGAGTCCAAGGCGCTCGCGCGCGAGCTCAAGCGGCGCGGGTTTCGCTTCGTCGGCCCGACGACGGCCTACGCGCTCATGCAGGCGACGGGGATCGTCAACGACCACGTCGCCGGCTGCTTCGTGCGCGGCGCCGTGCAGGCCGAGATCGACGCCGCGCGGGCGTCGACCTAGCCGTCAGTCGTCGCCGCGCACGCGCGCGAGCAGCCGGCCCAGGCGCTGGGCGATCTGCTGCCCGACCGCCGGCTCGTGCTCGGCGGTGACGGGATCGATCTCGGTGAGCTGCGACGCCGACGGCTGCGGCGGGTCGCCGGCGACGGTGCTCGCGTAGACGTCGTAATGACGCGCGGGATGCAGCGTGACGCCGGCCGGGACGAGCCGGCCCTTGGGCGTCGTCGCGACCTCCTCGAACGTGTACGTCTTCGGCGGCACGCCCTGCTCGTTGCGCGAGTTGACCGTCACGACGAGCGCGCGCTGCGGTACCGCGCGGGCCGAGAAGTCGTAGTCGATCTGCAGCCGGTTGCCCTTGCCGCGCGTGATCAGGACGTCGGGCGCGCGCGGCGTCGCGCGCAGTATGGGCTTCTTGGCGTTGTCGAGCAGGCTGTCGGGGTTGCGCCAGTGGCGCTTCGTGCCGGGGCCGGTCGGGCTGGACTGGTCGAGGTCGAGCTTGCGGTCGCGCGGGGTCGTGTCGCCCCAGCGTCCGGGCCAGCGCAGCCAGGCGTGCTCGGCATCGTCGACGATCTCGAGCGCGAGCTTCGGCGCCGGGCGCTTGCCGTCCGCGACGTCGTACCAGGCCTCGGTCTCGTGGTAGCCGGCCTCGAAGTAGGCGGCGTGCGACCCGCGCGCGACGTAGACGACCGGCGTGTCGGGGTTGTCGGGGAGCTTCTCGACGTCGGCCCAGTCGCGCCGCTCGCCGTTGCGGTGCTGCGCGTAGACCGCGACGTCGGGCACGTCGCCGTCGATCCCGACGCGGAACTGGACGGACTCCCAGTCGCCCTCGTGCGTCCCGAACCCGAGCGCGAGCTGGTAGTCGTTGTAGAAGTACCACGCCCAGTACTGCAGCCAGATGCGCCCGTTGACCTCGACGGCGCGCCCGTAGAGGCGGTTGTTGAGGTCCGGCCGCGCCTGGCGCAGCTTCACGTACTGCGCGCGGTAGTCCTTGCCGCGGACGCTGATGATGTCGGCCTTCTCGACCGCCAGGCCGTTGCCGTACGTCGCGGGGCCGAGGAACGCGAGCGTGAGCTTGGGCTCCTTGCCCGCAGCCGGCTGCGCGCTCGCGAGGACCGTGGCCGCGCGGCGCAGCTCGATGCCGGGCGCGTCGGTGAACTGCGCGGCGTCGTCGGCGAAGAACTGCTCGTTGGAGTCATAGCGCAGCGCCGGCTGGAAGCGGGCGATGAGGTCGTCGTGCTTGCCCATGCCATCGCCAAGCAGACCGCGGCGCCGCCGCCGCGTCAAGGACGAAGCGGGTCTTGCACCAGCGGGTCGCGGATGGCGACCGGCTCGGCCTCGTACAGGCGCAGCGTGAAGTAGTCCTCCGGGGCGAGCTTGCCGAGCGCGACGAGGACGATCCGCAGGATCCCCTGATGACCGACCAGCACCGGGTGCTCGTGGGCGGCGAGGGCGTCGGCGGTGGCGGCGCGCGCGCGCTCGAGCGCCGCGGGCAGCGTCTCCATGCCGGGCACGGGGGCGCCGAACGGGTCGGCGCGCCAGTCCTCGAAGGCCTGGCCGAACTTCGCCCGCGCCGCGGCGCGGTCGAGGCCCTCGAACTGGCCGTAATCGATCTCGGTCAGGCGCTCGTCGACGGTCAGCGGGGCGCCCGTCGCGTCGGCGATCGCCCGGGCGGTGTCGCGGGCGCGGACGAGCGGGCTGGTGATGACGGCGTCGACGCCGGCGCCGGCGAGCGCGGCGGCGGCCCGTAGCGCCTGCTCGCGCCCGGTGTCCGTCAGGGGGATGTCCATCCGCCCCGAGTAGGCCATGCGCGCGGAGCGCTCGGTCTGGCCGTGGCGGACGAGCGTGACGGTCTGGGCGGGCACGACTCAGACCGGCTCGGGCGCGACCCAGCGGCGCTCGGCGTCGGCGCGGCGCACGGCGTCGTACACGGCCTGCACGCGCAGGCCGGCCTGCAGCGACGGCGCGGGCGCGGCGCCCTCGCGGATCGCGGCGTGGAAGTTGCGCGCGATCTGCCGGAAGGCGTCCTTCGAGCTGGCCTGCAGCGGCCCCTCGGTCCGCAGCTCCTCGCCGGCGCGGCCCCAGTGCAGGACCTTGTCGGCGTCGAGGCGGACGGTGCCGGCGTCGCCGAGGATCTCGATCGTGTCGCCGCGCTTGTGGCGCGCGGTCGCCGTGAGCGTGATCGTCGCCAGGCCGCCGCCGCGCAGGCGCAGGAGGATCGCGTAGGCGTCCTCGGCCGTCACCGCGTGCGTTGTGCCGTCGCGGGCGGTGCGCTCGCCGACGCCGACCTCCGTCGCCGCCGCGACCTCCTCCACATCGAACGCCTCGAGGACGAGGTCGAGATCGTGGACGCCGTAGCCCTGCAGCCGCCCGCCGCCGAGCGCCGCGTCCTGGACCCACGTGAACGGGCGCGAGCCCGGCTCGGCGTGGTCGTCGAAGACGAGCGAGATCGCGACCATGCGGGGCTTTCCGACGACCTCGCGGACGAGCTCGAGCACGCGGGCGCGCGTCTCCTGCAGCCGGCGCCCGTAGTTCACGGCGCCGACGACGCCGGCCTCCTCGACGGCGACGACGACGGCCTGGGCCTCGCCGAGGCTCGCGGCCAGCGGCTTCTCGCAGAGCACGTGCAGGCCGCGCTGCGCCGCCGCGATCGCGACCTCGGCGTGCGTCGCGACGGGCGTCGCGACGTGGACGGCCTCCAGGCCCGGATACGTCAGCAGCTCGTCGAGGTCTGCGGTCCCGAGCGCCAGGCCGGCCTTGGCGGCCAGTTCGCGCGCGCGCTCGGGGCGCTGCGACCAGATGGCGACGGGCTCGAACTCGGCGAGCTCGGCGTAGACGGGCAGCGGGACCTTGGCGCCATAGCCGCCGCCGACGATCGCGATCTTCACGGGTGGGCCGGGCATGCGACCGCGCAGGATATGGCTAGACGAGCCGGGTCACCCCGCCGAAGGCGATCTCCAGCACGCGCTCGCCCGCGGGGTCGAGCGTCCAGCGCTCCCACCACGTCGCCTCGAGCGCGGGCCCGTGGGTCGTCTGCGTGAAGCGCACCCAGGCGACGTGCGGCGCCTCGGCCTCGCCGGCGACCTCGTCGACGCGCACGTCGCGCTGCTCGTACGCGTCCGCGACGCCGCGCGCCCCCCGCAGGTACGACGCGCGCCCGTGGAAATGGCGGGCCGCGCTGTCGACGTGCAGGTCCTCGGCGAGGAGCTCGCGCGCCGCGTCCCAGTCGCGCCCGGTCACGGCCTGCGCCCAGCGCTCGGCGAGATCCGGCGCGACCGGATGCGAGCCGGGCGGCGGCCCGGCAGCCGGGTCGAGCAGCTGCGCCAGCAGCGCCCGGTGGCGGCGCGGCGCCAGCGCGCGCACGACGGCGCGGGCGACGACGAGATAGCCGGCGACCAGCGCCGTGGCCGCCAGTGCGATTCGCTGTGCGCGCCCCACGAGGCGGGGGACTCTAGATACCGTCGTCGGATGGGCCCGCGATCTCGCCGGCGGAGCACCGTCCTGCGCCGGCGCATCCTCGCCGCGGCCGTCGTGCTCGTGCTGCTCGTCGCCGGCGTGACGCAGGCGCTCGACCACCTGCCGGGGAAGGTCCGCTCGGGGTCGGCGGCCGCGCACGGCGCGACGATCCTGCGCTACGACGTGCGCTCGCGCTTCGTGCACCGGACGCTCAGGCAGGTCGCGGCGATCCCGCGCGGCGCGGGCGGCGAGCGGCGCCCGCTGCTCGTCTTCCTGCACGGCCGCGGCCCGGACGGCGAGGAGTCCAACGCCGACGGCGAGTTCTTCCACGCGCTCGACGCCCTCGGCGACCGCGCGCCCGCGGTCGTGTTCCCCAACGGCGGCGACGCGTCGTACTTCCACAGACGGGCGAGCGGCGACTGGGGGCGCTACGTCCTCGACGAGGTCATCCCGCAGGCGATCCGCCGGCTGCACGCCGATGCGCGGCGCGTCGCCATCGGCGGGATCTCGATGGGCGGCTTCGGCGCCTACGACATCGCGCGCCTGGCGCCGCGGCGCTTCTGCGCCGTCGGCGGGCACTCCGCGGCCCTTTGGCTCAGCGGCGGCGCGTCGGCCCCCGGCGCCTTCGACGACGCCGAGGACTTCGGCCGCAACGACGTCATCGCGATCGCCCGCGCCCGGGGCCGCGCGGCGTGGGGGAGCGCGCGGCTCTGGCTCGACGGCGGCACGGAGGACCCGTTCCGCCAGGGCGGCGAGGCGCTCGCCGCGGCGCTGCACGTGAAGATGCGCCACTGGCCCGGCGCCCACGAGGGCGACTACTGGCGCGCACACTACGGCAGCTACCTGCGCTTCTACGCGGGCGCGCTCGCCGCCTGCTGATCAGCGCTCCTGCAGCACCGAGAGGATGTTGCCGGCCGGGTCGCGGAACCACGCGATGTAGGGGCCGCCCTCGCGCATGATGCCGCGCTCGTCCTGGGGCATCTCGTCGTAACGCTCGAAGGCGACGCCGCGCGCGGCGAGCGCGTCGACCGTCGCCTCGATGTCGTCGACGGGGAAGTTCAGGATCGTGTAGTCGGCGGGCGTGTGGCCGGCCTTGGGGTACACGAGCGTGTCGCGGTCACCGGCGAGGTGCAGGCGCATGAGGCCGTACTCCTCGGAGGTGCGGATGCCGAGCGTGTCGCCGTAGAACGCGCGCGCCTGCTCGATGTCGGGGACGGCGAAGCCGCTGAAGGCCCTGGTCTCTGCGAACACGATGAAGCTCCTCTGGTGGGGGTCAGGCGTGTAGACCGCGCGCGAAGCGCAAACTGAGCGGTCAGCCTTCGGCGGCGGCCGCCAGCAGGCCGGGCGCGACCTGCTTCTTGCGGCTCATGACGCCGGGCAGCTCGATCGCCCCGTCGACGGCCTGCTGGCCGAAGGCGCGCTCGGCGATCTGCTCGGCGCCGGCGACGAGCAGCAGCGTGTCGCGGGCGAGGATGTCCGTGAGCATGAGCGCGAAGAGGACGTGGCCGGAGCGCTCGCGGTGGGCCTCTGCGGCGGCGAGCAGCTCCGCGCGGCGCTCGTGGACGGCGTGCCCGACGGACTCGATCTGCGCCACGCTCAGGGTCCGGTTGCCGTCGAGCTCGTACTCCTTGAGATCGCGGCTGACGAGGTCGACGGCCGAGATCCGCGAGACGTCGGAGCTCTGCTCGAACATCTCGCGCCCGAACGTCACGGCGCCGACGCCGAGCAGCTCCTCGAGATACGTCGCCGCGATCCCGTCGCGCTCGGTCGTCGTCGGCGAGGTCAGCAGGACCGTGTCGGAGACGATCGCCCCGAGCAGCATCGTCGCCGTCGACGCCAGCGGCTCGACGCCCGACTGGCGGAAGCGCTCGGTGACGAGCGTCGCCGTCGAGCCGACCGGATCGAAGACCGCGCGCACCGGGAGCTTCGTCTCGATCGAGCCGATGTGGTGGTGGTCGAGGATCTCGACGATCTCCGCCTCCTCGATCCCCGGCACGCTCTGCCCGCGCTCGGCGTGGTCGACGAGCAGGACGCGCCGCGGCGCCGGCCGGACGAGGTCCGAGCGCGTCACGAGGCCGATCGGGCGCCCCGCGCGGTCGATCGTCACCGCAGCGCGGTAGTGGACGTCCTTGATCTGGTCGGCCGTCTCGCTGACGAGATCGTCGAGGCCGACGGTCAGCGGGTCGCCCTCGATCAGCGCGCTGCACGGCTCCGACAGCGTGATCATGCGGCTCGTGACGTAGCTGTCCAGCGGCGAGGTCACGATCGCGCAGTCGTGCGCGCGGGCGAGCTCGACGATCTCCGGCTCGGGCGACACGTCGTTGCTGAGGACGAGCAGCGCCGTGCCGAGCTCGATCGCCTGGCGCATCGCCTTCGGGCGGTCGCCGACGACGACGACGTCGCCGCGCCCGACCTTGCTCGGCGATTCGCTGTGCATCGCCTGGACCCAGACGCGCCCGCGGATCCGGCGGTCCGGCTCGCCGAGCAGCAGCGAGCCCTCGACGACGTCGACGATCGACTGCAGCGGCGTCGGGACCTCCAGGCGCGAGGCCTCCCGCGACTCGCGGATGTAGCGCCGGGCGAGCGCGCGCTCGGTCATGACGCCGAGCAGGACGCCGTCGTCGTCGACGATCGGCACGACGTCCTTCGGCGCCATCATGAGCCCGACGGTGCGGACGGGATCGGAGGCGCCGGCGATCGCGAAGCTCGTGCGCATGACGTCGCGGACGCGCAGCTTGGCGTGCGGGAGGAAAACCGGCAGGGGGGCGCCGCTGCGCTTCAGCAGCCACTCCGTCTGGGCGTTGGCGACCCCGAGGCGCACCGGCACGTAGAGGTTGCGCTCCCCGTCGATGCGGTTCTTCAGCTCCGCGTAGCCGATCGCCGACGCGATCGAGTCGGTGTCGGGGTTGCGGTGCCCGCAGACGTAGACGCGCGGCAGGACGGCGGGGAAGTCGACGGTCGTCATCGGACGGGCACGATAGGGAAGGGCCGGGCGTCAGCCCGTGTTGCGCAGCCCGCCGGCGATGCCGTTGATCGCCAGCAGGCTCGCGCGCACGAGCGCCGCCTGCTCGCCGTCGCCGTTGGTGCGCAGCCGGCGCAGCAGCTCGAGCTGGACGAACGACAGCGGGTCGATGAACGGCTTGCGGCGCTCCAGCGCGCGCTGGAGGATCGGCTCGCGGTCGAGCAGGTGCTCCTCGTCGCGGACGCGGCCCAGCTCGCGCAGCGTGCGCCGGAACTCCGTCTCGATGTGCCCCCAGATGCGCTCGCGGGCGTCCACGTCGTCGTAGAGCTCGGCGTAGCGGCGCGCGATGTCGAGGTCGGCCTTGACGCAGGCCATCTCGGCGTTGGACAGCAGCGCGGCGAAGAACGGCCAGTCGCGCTCCATCTCGCGCAGCAGCTCGACGCCGTGCTGCTCGCGGGCGTGCTCGAGCGCCGTCCCGAGGCCGTACCAGGCGGGCAGCACCGTCCGGGCCTGGGTCCACGAGAAGACCCAGGGGATCGCGCGGAAGTCCTCGATGCGCTGGGACGCCCGGCGCTTCGCCGGGCGCGAGCCGAGCTGCAGGCGCTGGACCTCGGCGACCGGCGTGGCGGCATGGAAGAACGCGGCGAAGTCCGGGTCGCCGTAGACGAGGCCGCGGTAGCTCTCCGTCGAGACCTCGGCCATCTGCGCCACGACGGCCTCGAAGCGCGCGAAGCGCGCCGGGGCCTCGTCGTCGAGGCGCCCGAGCGTCGTGACGAGCGCCGCGCTGGACGTGAGCTCGAGCTCGCGGTGGGCGATCTCCGAGACGGAGAACTTCGCCGACAGCATCTCGCCCTGCTCGGTGACCTTCAGCCGCCCGGCGACCGTCCCCGCCGGCTGCGCGCGCACCGCGGTGTAGCTCGGGCCCCCGCCGCGCCCGACCGCGCCGCCGCGGCCGTGGAAGAACTGCCACGTGACGCCGTGCTCGCGCATGACGGCCGCGATCTCGAGCTGCGCGCGGTAGACGTGCCAGCCGGAGGCGACGTAGCCGACGTCCTTGTTGGAGTCCGAGTAGCCGACCATCATCTCCTGCAGGCCGACGCCGTCGACGGCGGTGCGGTAGACCGGCGTGCCGAGCAGCGTGCGCATCGTGTCGGCGGCGGCGGCGAGCGTGTCACCGGACTCGAACAGCGGGACGATCCGCAGCTGCGCGTCGACGCCGCCCGCCCGCGCGAGCCCGACCTCCTTCATGAGCAGCAGCACCTCGAGCAGGTCGGCCGGGCTGCTCGTCCCCGAGATGATGTAGCTGCCGATCGCGCCCGGGTGCGGGCCGTGCAGGAGGTCGTAGATCGTCCGGAACGTCTCGACGACCTCGCGCGTGGCGGGGCTGAAGCCGCTGACGTCGAGCGGGATCAGCGGGCGGCGGTCGGCGATCTCGCGGGCGAGCACCGCGATGCGGTCGTCCTCGGGCAGCGCGGCGTAGGCATCCTCGACGCCGAGCTCGCGCATGATCTCGTCGATTGCCCCGCGGTGGACGTCGGCGTGCTCGCGGACATCGAGCGTGGCGAAGTGGAAGCCGAAGACCTCGACCTGGCGGATGACGTCGCGCAGCGCGTCGGCGGCGACGAAGGCGGCGCCCTGGCTGCGCAGCGCGCGCTCGGCGAGGTGCAGGTCGTCGAGCAGCTCCTGCGGGCGCGCGTAGGCGGTGTCGAAGCCCTTGCGCGTCGCGCGGACGCGCGCGGCGAGGAACTTGAACAGCTGGCGGTAGGGCTCCTCGGGGCTCGTGCGCTGCAGCTCGGCGGCGAGCTCGGGGAACATCGCGCCGAGCGCTTCGAGCAGGGCCGCGAGCTCCGGCGACTCGCCCGCGACGCGGCTGGAGAGCGTCACGCGGTGGCGCAGGGCGAGCAGGCTCTCCTGCAGGTGCAGGAGGCAGGTCTCCTGCATGATCGCCAGCGCGTCCGCCGTCATCTTCGGCGTGACGAACGGGTTGCCGTCGCGGTCACCGCCCATCCAGGAGCCGAACGTCAGCAGCGGCGGGACCTCGATCTGGTCGTCGGGGTAGCACTCGGCGATCGTCGCCTCGAGGTCGCGGTAGATCGTCGGGACGACGTCGGCGAGCGTCGAGGTGAAGTAGATGAGCCCCGCGCGGACCTCGTCGAGGACCGTCGTCGAGACGGCGCGCAGCTCGTCGGAGACCCACATCTCCTGGACGGTGGCCGCGATCTGGCGGCGGATCTGCTCGTGCTCGCCGTGCGCCGGCCGGCGGTCGTCGAGCGAGCGCAGGAGCGCGAAGATCCGCGAGAGCTTGCTGACCGTCGTGCGGCGGCGGGCCTCCGTCGGGTGGGCGGTCATGACGAGCCGCACCTCGGCATCGGCGAGCGCGTCGCGCAGCTCGGCGGCGCTCGTGCCCTCGGCGGCGAGCTGCGAGATCGCCTCGTGCAACGAGCCGCGGCGGGGCTCGGGCCGCTCGTCGAGCGCGCGGATGCGGCGCACGCGGTCGTTGTCCTCGGCGAGGTTCATGAGCGCGAACCAGACGGT
The DNA here is from genome assembly GCA_035496995.1 of Solirubrobacteraceae bacterium. GTDB lineage: Bacteria > Actinomycetota > Thermoleophilia > Solirubrobacterales > Solirubrobacteraceae > CADCVQ01. Next base: position 12,696 of record DATJEE010000132.1, read on the forward strand.
GAGCATCCGGATGAGCAGGACGATGTCGCCGAGCTCGAGCTCGGCGACGAGCTTGGCGAGCTCGTCGGCGGCCGCCGGCTCGCCGGCGCGCGAGCGCCGGCCGAGGTCGACGGCGCGCCCGAGCAGCTCGTGGGCCCGCGGGCCCTCGACGGCGCAGAGGACGTCGTCGAGCGCGCCGGTGAGCAGCGCCTCGTCGTCGGCGAAGGTGCGCTTGGTCAGTTCGGCTGTGGCGGTGTCTGTCACGAGCGGACAACGGTACTGGCGCAGGGCCCGGTTCCGGTGTCTGCGTCGTGTTACTTCTCAGGCGGGCAGCACGCGCCCGCGGACCTCTCCGAGCTCGACGCCGCCCGCGCGCCCGCGCAGCACGACCTCGTCGCCGTCGGCGAGCCAGCGCTCGCCGCCGAAGAGCTCCGCGAGCGAGCCCTCGGTGCCGGGCTCGGCGCCGCTGATCGTGCCGGTCGCGAAGAGGTCGCCGGCGCTGAGCGCGGCGCCGTTGACGGTGAGGTGCGCGAGCATCTGCGCCGGCGTCCAGTACAGGCCGGCGGCGGAGGGCCGCGACACCGTCTCGCCGTTGAGCTCGATCTCGAGCGCGACGTCGAGCAGCCAGGGGTCGGCGGCCCGGAGGTAGGGCGCGGGCGGCGGCTGCTGCGGCGGCGGCGCGACGCGGGCCTGGACGAGCGCGTCCAGCGGCGTGATCCAGGCCGACATCGAGGTCGCGAACGACTTGCCGAGGAACGGGCCGAGCGGCTCGTACTCGAAGCGCTGGATGTCGCGCGCGCTCCAGTCGTTGACGAGCACGACGCCGAAGATGTGCTCGGCCGCGCGGTCGATCGCGATCGGCCCGGCGGCGCTCGGACCGCAGACGTACCCGAGCTCGCACTCGACGTCGAGCTGCTCGGTGGGCGCGATCACGCCCGGCCCGGCGGGCCCGCGCGGGCGGCGGACGGCGGTGGCGCTCACGACGATCGTCGACGCGCGGCCGTGGTAGGCGACCGGGATGTGGCGCCAGTTCGCCCGCACCGGCGGCGTGCCGGGGCGGAAGATGCGCCCGAAGTTCGTCGCGTGCTCGAGCGAGGCGTAGAAGTCGGCGAAGTCCGGGACGCGCACGGGGCGCACGGCCTCGCAGTCGGCGAGCGCGACGCGCGCCGCGGGCGGCGGGTCGGCGGCCGCGTCGCGGACGGCGTCCCAGGCGTCCCGGCCGAGCTCGATGAGCGCGTTGAGGCCGGGCGCGGCAGCGGCGTCGCGGACGTCGGGGTCGTCCCCCAGCGCCAGCCCCGCCACAAGCGTCACCTCGTCACCCGCCCGCAGCGCCGGCTGCGGCGCCCCGCCGCGCACCCGCACGACGCCCCATTGCATGTCGCCGGTCATCTCGGGCTCAACCTACGCGACCGCCGAGGGGGGGGCGAAATCGGGGTGCGTGTCGACTTGACCCCTATATACGGGGTCAAGTCGACATCCTCGCCCAGATCGCGCGCCGGCAGCACGGTCGCGTGAGCCGCGCGCAGCTCCTCGAGGCCGGCATCGACGCCAAGCAGATCGATCGCTGGCTTGCGGACGGACGGCTGCGCCTGGTGCATCGCGGCGTCTACGCCGTCGGGCACGAGGCGCCAACGGTGCGCGCCGACTACATGGCGGCGGTGCTGGCCTGCGGCGCCGGCGCCGTCCTGAGTCACCGCGCGGCGGCGTACGTGATGCGCCTGCTGCGGGGCGCTCCACCACCCCCGGAGGTGACGGTCCCGACGACCGCCGGCCTGGAGCGTCCCGGCATCCGCATCCACCGCGTGAAGCGCCTCAACCACCTCGACACGTCGACGCTCGACGGCATCCCGATCACGAACGTTCCCCGCACGCTCCTGGATCTCGCGCCGCGCGAGACGCCGCGCAACCTCACGCGCATGTGCCACGAGGCCTGGATCCACCACGACACCGGCCCGGAGCACGTCGGCGTCACGATCGGGCGCAACCCGCACAAGCCGGGAGCCGCGAAGCTCAGACGAGCCCAGGGCGCCGACGTCCTCCTCAGCGAGCTCGAGCAAGGCTTCCAAGCCCTGCTGCGCCGGCACGGACTGCCGGCGGCCAGGACCAACATCGACGTCAAGGGCGACAAGGTCGACTGCCACTGGCCGGACCTGAACCTCACCGTCGAGCTGCACAGCTGGCGCTACCACGCGACGCGCCACGCCTTCGAGGCCGACCTCGCGCGGCGCCGGCGCTCGAACCACATCGCCTTCAGCTACGGCGACGTCTTCGAGCGCCCGCAGCAGACGGCCGCCGAGCTCGAGCCGCTGCTCAGGCCGGCGTCCGCGCCCCGGCGTGCCAGCTCAGCGCGTACGCCGGGTCGTCGAGGTCGCGGGCGAGCGTCGTGAGCCGCAGCGGGCGGAACGTGTCGCACATGACGGCGAGCTCGTCGGTCCGCGTGGACCCCAGCGACGCCTCCGCGCGCCCCGGCTGCGGGCCGTGCGGCAGGCCGCTTGGGTGCAGCGTCAGCGCGCCCGCGCCGACGCCCGAGCGCGAGCCGAACTGCCCGTCGACGTAGTAGATGACCTCCTCGGACTGGAGGTTTGAGTGGTGGTAGGGGATCGGCACCGCCTGCGGGTCCCAGTCCAGCTGGCGCGGGCAGAACGAGCAGATGACGAAGTTCGGGCCCTGGAAGTTCTGGTGGACCGTCGGCGGCTGGTGCAGCCGGCCGGACTTCGGCTCGAAGTCGTGGATGTTGAAGCTGTAGGGGTAGACGTAGCCGTCCCAGCCGACGACGTCGAACGGGTGGTAGTCCAGGACGAAGCGCTGATGGCCGCGGCGCACGCGGACGGTCAGGTCGTACCGGCCCGGCGAGCGATGCGCCTCCAGCGCCGCCGGCGGGTGGAAGTCGCGCTGCGAGAAGGGCGCGTGCTCGAGCAGCTGCCCGTAGCGGTTGCGGTAGCGGTTGGGCGTCTCGATCTCGCCGGGCGTGTGGAACGTCAGCCAGGTCTGCGCGACGTCGTCCATCCGCACGCGATACGTCGTGCCGCGCGGGATGACGACGTAGTCGTGCTGCGCGTACGGCAGCGTGCCGAAGATCGTCTCGAACGCGCCCGAGCCCTCGTGGACGAAGATCACCTCGTCGCCCTCGCCGTTGCGGTAGAAGCCCTCCTGCTCCTGCGCAGGGCGGCAGATCGCCATCTCGACGTCGTCGTTGAACATCAGCACGCGCCGGCCGGTCACCGGATCGCCCATCGGCGCAAGGCCCGCGGTCTGCGTCAGCCGGTGGACCTGCGCGTCGGGCACCCACTCCTCGATCACGATCGGCTCGAACGCGCCGACCTCCGCGACGTCGCAGGGTGACTGCAGGTGGTAGAGGATCGACTCGTTGCCCGAGAAGCCCTCATAGCCCATGACCTCCTCGACGAGCAGCGTGCCGTCCTCGTCGCGGACCTGCGTGTGGCGCTTGGGCGGGACGTCGCCCAGGCTGACGTAGCGCACTACAGATTCCCCCTCAGTGCCTGCTCTCGCTCGATCGCCTCGAACAGCGCCTTGAAGTTTCCCTCGCCGAAGCCGCGCGCGCCATGGCGCTCGATGATCTCGAAGAAGAGCGTCGGCCGGTCGCCGAGCGGCTTCGTGAAGATCTGCAGGAGGTAGCCCTCGTCGTCGCGGTCGACGAGGATGCCCAGCCGCTGGAGGTCCTCGATCGACTGGTCGATCTTCCCGATCCGCTCCGGCACGCCCGCGTAGTAGGAGTCCGGCGTGCGCAGGAACTTCACGCCCCGCGCCTGCAGCGCCTCGACGGTCCGCACGATGTCGGTCGTCGAGATCGCGAGGTGCTGGACGCCGGGGCCGCCGTAGAACTCGAGGTACTCGTCGATCTGCGACTTGCGCGAACCCTCGGCCGGCTCGTTGATCGGGAGCTTCACGCGCCCGTCGCCGCTCGTCACGACCTTCGACATGAGCGCCGAGTACTCCGTCGAGATCGCCTCGTCGCTGAAGTGGATGAGCTCGGTCATCCCGAAGACGTCCTCGTAGTAGCTCACCCAGTGCTCCATCCGGCCGAGCTCGACGTTCGCGACGACGTGGTCGATCCCGGCGAACAGGCCGGGCCGGCTCGCGTCGCCGTCGTGCTCGACGTCGGCGAAGCCCGGCAGGAACGCCCCGGCGTAGTCCGTGCGCTCGACGAAGCGGTGGACCGTGTCGCCGTAGGCGGCGATGTCGGCGATCCGCACGACGCCGTGCTCGTCGCGCAGCTCGAAGGGCTCGCACAGGCCGAGCGCCCCGCGCGCCACGGCCTCGCGGTACGCGGCGGCGACGTCGGGCACGCTCAGCGCGACGACCTTCACGCCGTCGCCGTGGCGGCGCTGGTGCTCGCCGATATCGGTGCCCTCGTGCAGCGTCCCCGTGAGCACGAGCCGGACCCGGCCCTGCTGCAGGACATGCGAGACGCGGTCGCGCAGCCCCGTCTCGAGGCCCGCGTACGCGATCCGCGTGAAGCCGAAGGCGTGCTCGAAGTAGTAGGCGGCCTGGGCGGCGTTGCCGACCCACAGCTCGAGATGGTCGATGCCGTTCAGCGGCATGAAGTCACGCCGCTCCAGTGCGGATGCAGGTTCAGGCGACAGCGTGCTCACGGCGCAACTCCTCGATCGATTCGTCGGTGCAGGTGTCGAAGAAGTCGCCGACGACCGCCTCGATCTCATGGATGGACTCGGCCCGGTACAGGACGGGCTGGTAGTGCGTGATGTCGTAGTCCGCGGTCCCCATCGCGCGCAGGTCGAGCGGGCGCAGCTCCATGTCGCGGATCTGGCCCATCTCGCCGAAGCTCGAGAGGATCCCGGCGCCGTAGGCGCGCAGCTCGCCGTCCTCGACGACGACGCCGAACTCCACGGAGAACCAGAAGACGCGCGAGAGGAAGCGCAGCGAGGCCTCGTCGCGCAGGCGCAGGGCGGCGGCGCCGGCGCGCCGGTGCAGCTCGCCGAAGGTCGGCGTCGCGAGCAGGTGGCCGTGGCCGAGGACCTCGTGGACGATGTCCGGCTCGGGCGTGTAGAGCGGCATCGCGGCGTGGCGGACGTACTGCGTGGAGTGAAACGTCCGCGCGGCGAGCGCGCCGTAGAACGTGCGCAGCTCGACGAGCCCGGCGGCCGGGACGTAGTGCCAGCCGCCGGCGGCCTGCAGGCGGGCGCTGACGTCGTCGAGGCCCGGGATCGCGTCGGTGGGCAGGTCGAGGCGGGCGACGGCGTCGCGGTACTCCGCCACGGCGAGGCGCTCGTGCAGCGGGGCGAGCTCGCGGCAGACCGTCCGCCAGACGTGCTGCTCGGCCGGGGTGTAGGCGATCCGCGGGGCGGGGTCGCCGGCGCGCCACTGCAGGGCCGCAGCGGCGATCGCGCCGCGGCGGCGGCGGTACTCCGGATCGCCGGCGCCGGGGTGGCCGTCGTGGAGGTGGACGGTGACTTCGCCGCCGGCACTGGTCGTCACCGGCGAGTACAGCTGGGCTTCTTCGAACACTGCGTGCTCCTCTCTCGTACAGAGAGAGTCGGCCCTCGGGCGCCGATACGCAAGTCTGCTCAGTCGGACAGGTCAATTCGCGCAGGAAGTGCGCAACCGACCGTGAAACACTGGTCAACATGACCATTGATCGGCTGGACGCTCGCCTCATCGCGACACTGCGGAAATTCCCACGCGTCGGTCTGCTGGAGGTCGCGCGCCAGCTCGGCGTCGCGCGCGGCACCGTGCAGGCGCGCCTGCACAAGCTCGAGGCGCGCGGCGTCATCACCGGCCACGGCCCGGAGGTCGACCCCGCCGCGATGGGCTACCCCATCGGCGCCTTCATCCTCATCGAGCTCGCGCAGGGCGAGCTCGCCGCCGCGGTCGCCGTCATGGAGGCGATCCCCGAGCTGCTCGAGGCCGACGCGATCTCCGGCCCGCAGGACCTCATCTGCCGCGTCGTCGCACGCGACACCGAGCACCTGCAGGAGATCGTCAACCAGCTCACGGCGACGCCGGCGATCCGGCGCTGCACGAGCTACATCGTGCTCACGCGGCAGGTCCCGCCGCGCACGACGCCGCTGATCGAGGCGGCCGCGCGCGAGCGCTGACCGGCGGTCCTACAGGTTCTGCTGGTACGTGTGGACGACCTTGCGCGCGCCGAGCGTGCAGCTCACGCGGGCGTCGAGCTCGGTCGGGATCCGCACGCGCTTGGTCTCCTTGCAGCTGTAGCCGAGGACCTTGCTCGTGCAGCGCGCCGCCTTGCCCTTCTTGATGCGGCACTTGTAGTACGCGATGGCGACCTTGCTGCCGGTGCCGCAGCTGACCTTCGTCACGTCGAGCGAGGTGAAGTACCCCTGGCCGGGGTACCTCGGCGTGTGGCAGCTGGCCGCCTGGGCGGCGGGCGCGCCGGCGAATGCGGCGACGGCGGCGAACGTCAGCGCAGCGAGCGCGGCGACGAGGGCGATCCGGGGGCGCACGAGCGCGGAGAGGTCACGATCCATAGGCCGACAGGGTACCCGCCGTCCGGACGGCGGCTGCCGGTTCTCACGGCCTTCTCATGCGTGGCCGTCGAGGACCTGGCGGATCGCGGCGTAGCGGTTGGCGCGGTTGAAGGTCCCGTCGATGCCGGCCGCCTGGATCGTCGCGGCGCGCTGTTCGAGCTGCGCGCGGCAGTCCTTCGCGCGCACGAGATGCTCGGGCTCGATCTTGTCCCAGCCGCCCGCCTGCACCGCGAGGGCGCGCTCGCCGAGCACGCAGTCGGCGAGCACGCGCTCGTCCGGGAGCAGGGCGTCGATCGGCGGACGCACCGGGCGCTTGAACGCCTCGTCGACCATCCGCAGCATGAAGCGCCCGAGCGTCTTGGCGAAGATCGCGGTGATGTGGTTGGTGTCCTTGTGGACGAGCGCGCCGCCGACGACGGGATAGCAGTGCGCGCTGTCGCAGAAGAAGCGCGTCATGTCCAGGACGTGGACGCGCTTGGACTTCAGCCGGTGGGCGGCCGTGACGGCCGGGTCGCGGTGCAGCGCCTTGCTGCGCCGGCGCGCGCAGAGGACCGCCGGGCGCTCGTGCAGGGCGAACGTGCGCCGGACGCAGTCCGCCGCCGCGGTCGAGTTCCGCGGCGTGTCGCGGATGACGAAGATGTGCTTGATCGAGTGCGGCAGCGCGCGCCAGAGGTTCATGTGCCCGCGCACGGCGGTCTCGAAGTTGCTCGCGTGCTTCGGGTGCACGTACTGCGCGCCCGAGCGCTCCGACAGGAAGACCGACGAGACCTCCGGATGGCGCCGCAGCCAGTCCATCAGCTCGACATTCCAGCGCCGGCAGGTCACGTCCTGGTCGGGGGGGATGACGACGCGCGCCTTGATGAACGGGCAGCCCGAGCGCGTGATCGAGATCCCGGGCCAGCCGCGCGCCTCGGCGACGACGTCGACCGCCGCGCGCCAGTGCGACGCATGGCTGTCGCCGATGAGCGCGGTCGTGTCGTTGACCGACGTCCGGCGGGCGCCGAAGCTGCACGGGAAGAGCAGGTTCGCGCGCCCGAACGGCCGGCACGGGGCGTTGGGCTCCAGCAGCGCGTCGGACGGCGTCGGGAAGACCGTCTTCGTGAGGCTCGGGTCGAAGCAGTGGGTAGTGGGGCTGCGCGCGGCCGCGCCGAAGCAGGGGCGGTCGGCGACCGAGGCCGCGACCTCGGCGCGCGCGGCGTCCAGCCCGCCCTCGCCGGCGGGGATGACCATCGCGATGCAGACGGCGAGCAGGATCGCCTGGCGGAGCGTCACGCCAAGGATCCTGGGCAACGTGTCGGAACGGCGTTCGATTGGCGCGATGTTAGAGAGCAGGGCAGCCGGCGTGTACCGCTTGCACGATCTTCGAGCTGCGATAGCGATACCCCGCAGGGGTTGCGTGCAAGCCATCGCGAAGCTTCACGGTCCCACGGTGGACGGCATGGTCCCAGTTGATGACGACGAGCCGCGGATCGCGCCGTGCCTCGGCGCGCAGCGCGCGGTTCATCGCGCCGTAGCGGCCCTTGCGCAGCGGCCGCACGATCGAGAACCAGGCGACGCACGTGTGCGGCCCGAGATCGCGCAGCAGCGCGCGGATGCGGCGCGTGAAGCGCGCGGGGTCGGGGCCGTCGTTGGACCCGAGGCTCACGGCGACGATCTCCGGCGCGACCTCGCGCAGGTCGAAGCGCAGGCTGTCGATCCCCTGGGGCGTCGTGCGTCCGTCGACGGCGTCCCAGGTGATGTTGACGTCGGACGGGACCATCTGGTCGAGGTAGGGCATCGTGCCGACGGCGAGCGAGTCGCCGAGCACGAGCAGGTCGAAGAGCGGCTGGTCGGACGGCTGCTGGGCGACGGTCTGGCCCTGGCTGACGCCGACGAGGAGCACGACGGCGATCGCCGCCGCCAGTCCCAGGCAGATGCTCAAGTTCCTCCCGCTCATGATGCGGCGGGCGTCCTGCCCGCAGGGTGAGTTCTATACCGGATCAGGCGGTCCGAATGCCAGTCCGAACGGACATGGCGCCGGGACGGTCAGCCGCTCGCGATCCGCCGCCGCGTGACGGTGGTCGGATCGCCGGCGTCGGCGGTCGCCACGAGCTGCAGCGTGAGCGTCAGCCCCGTGCGCCGCCCGAGTGCCCGGCGCAGCAGCCTGACCTGCGTGCGCGAGAGCTCCAGCCGCACGACCTTCGCCTCGCCGGCCGGGAGCTTCGCCGTCACGGGGCGCAGGCTCACGGAGAAGGCCTTCTTGCGCCGGCGCGGCTTGGCGCGCTCGGTGAGCGTCGCCGTCGCCTCGAGCGTGCAGACGGTGTCGCAGCCGACGCGCAGGGGCAGGACGCGCGACCCGAACAGGCCGGTCGCGCGCAGGATCCGGACGCTCACGGCGGGCCCGAGCGGCGTCGGCAGCGTCGGCAGCGCCCGCACCGGCGGGTTGCCGATCGGCCCGAGGCCGACGCACGGCGGCGCCGCCGGCGCGGCGAGGACGAACTGCTGGACGCGGTTGTTCTTCGTGTCGGTCACCGTCAGCGTGCCGTTGCAGCTGATGTTCACGCCGGTCGGGTTGATGAACTGGCCGGGGCCGGTGCCGCGGGTGCCGAACATCTGCAGCCGCTCGCCGTTGGGCCCGAACTCCACGACCCGGCTGTTGCCGCGGTCGGCGACCCAGAGGTTGCCGGCGGCGTCGAGCGCGATCTGGGCGGGTGCGGCGAGCTTGCCGAGCTTGTTGCCGACACCGCCGAAGTCGGCGATCTTCACGTCGCCCGAGTCGTAGATCGCGATGTGGCTGTTCGTCAGGGCGACGTACGTACGCCCGCCGTCGGGCGTCACGGCGATCCCGCGCGCGCGGCCGATGTCCGTGCGCGCCCCGAGGTAGGAGCCGTCGCCGCCGAAGCGGGCGATCCGCTCGTTGCCGGTGTCGGCGACGTACAGCGTCCCGGCGGCGTCGATCGCGAGGGCGGAGGGGTCGAGCATCTGGCCCGGGCCGCTGCCCTGCGAGCCGATCGTCCGCGCGAGCAGGCCGGTCGCGCGGTCGAAGACGAGGATCCGCGCGCGCCGCTGGTCGAGGACGTACGCGTTGCCGGCCGCGTCGAAGACGACGGCGACGGCGTTGGGCAGGAGCGTCGGGCCGGGCGCGGGGGAGCCCCACACGGCGGCGATCGACCCGTCCGGGTTCAGCAGCTGGATGCGGCCGTTGACGGAGTCGGCGACCGCGCGGTAGCCGTTGGCGTCGGCCCCGACGCCGAGCGGCGCGTCGAACTGGCCCGGCGCGCGGCCCGACTGGCCGAACGAGCGCAGCAGCGTGCCCGTGCGGTTGAAGACGTCGATGCGGTCGTTGCCGGTGTTCGCGACGTAGATCTGGCCCGCGCCGTCGACCGCCAGCGCGCGCGGGTAGGCGAGCTGCCCCGGGGCGGCCCCGTAGGAGCCCCAGCGCGCCTTGTACGGGTACTGCGACTTCGGGCCGAACCGGACGACGCGGTGGTTGATGTCGTCGGCGACGAAGACGCGGCCCTGCGGGTCGACCCCGACGCCGAAGGGGAAGCTCAGCTGGCCGAGGCCGGAGCCCTGGCCCTTGCCGATCGTCTGGATGAAGCGCCCGCCCGTGTCGAAGACGGCGAGCCGGTGGTTGTGGTCGTCGGCGACGATCAGGCGCGTGCCGCTGACGGCCAGGCCGCGCGGGTTGTTGAGCTGGCCCGGCGCGATGAGCTCGGCGGCGCTGGATCCGTCGAGCTGCATCCGCTGTACGCGGTCGTTGAAGCTGTCGGACACGAACAGCGTCTCGCCGACGATCGCCAGGCCGCCGCCGGCGGGGGAGTCGTGTCCGCCGCCCGCGCCGAAGTGGAACTGCCCGACGCTCGTCCCGCTGCTGCCGAAGGCGTTGAGCAGCGACCCGTCGGGGCCGAAGCGG
>DATJEE010000133.1:0-12959 GCA_035496995.1 Solirubrobacteraceae bacterium
TTGAGCTCCGGCGGCTTGATCGTGTCGATGTGCGCACCGGTGGCGCCGTCGAACACGAACACCTGGCTGCTCGTCGCGTCCTGGGATTGCGCGACGAGCAGATCGGGCTTGTTGTCGCCCGTCAGATCGGCGCTCGAGATGCCCCAGCCGAACGACCCTCCGGGTCGCGGCAGGGGACTGTCAACGCGCTGAACGCTGTAGGTGCGCGGCATCCCTGGTGCCTGCGCCTGGGCCACAGCTCCCGGCACGAGAATCGCCAGCGCGACGATCCCCGAGCCTGCCATCCGACACCACCGAACTCCGTCTCGTGCCCACATGTGGCAGAACCTACGCCCGCCTATGTGCAGAACGCAATAGATGAGTTAGACATATAGTAAAACCATCGATTTTGCGGGGCTTTTCGCAGCGACTCTGTGGATGCGGCATACACGCACATAGACCAGGATCGAATACAACTTGTTTCCGGTCTATCGGCGCCCGACGCCGGGACGAACGAGAACGGGGCCGGCAGCGTGCCGGCCCCGTTCGGGGGTCCTACCCTGGTGTCACGCGGGTCGTCAGACCGGACGGCGCCTGCGAACCTCCGCGGCGGTCAGGCCCGCGACGAGCGCGAACAGACCGAACGCCAGCAGCCCGATGCCGAACCCGAGGCCCGAGCCTGCGCCACCGGCCGGAGCGCCGGATGCCTGGCTCGTGAGCGATGCGGTGCGGCCCGGCTGGTAGTTGCTGAACAGGTCGCTCAGCGCGGCCTGCTGCGCCGGTGCCGGAGCGGTCGCCGCAGCGGCCGGGCGCGGCGTGGCGGCGGAGCGCTGCGGGCGGGCCGCCGGGGCCGTGCTCGCAAACGACCGTGCCGGGGCGGCGGCCGGGGCCGGAGCCGCGAACACCGTCTGGCCGGACGCGCTCGTCGTCGAGCCCGTCGAACCGGTCGTGCTGTTGGCCGTGCTGCGAGCCGGAGTCGTCGACCGGGCGGGCGTCGGACGCGCAGCAGCCGTCGCCTTGCCCGTGCTGTGGGCGACCTTCGGCGTCTTGAAGCTCTGCTGCGGTGCGGCGGCCACCGGCGCGGGCGCGGCGGCAGCGGGCGCGGCCGGCGTCGCGGCGGGTGCTGCGACCGGGGCGATCACGCTGAAGCCGACGGCTGCGAAGCCACCGGTCGGCTTGGACGCCGTGATCGTGTAGTTGCCCGGTGAGGCCGGGGCGACGAGCTGGTTCATCGTGAACCCGCCGCCGGGCGAGGTCGTCAGCTGCACCGAGCCGCTCGGCCCGGTGACCGTCACCGAGGCGTTCGGCGAGAAGAACGAGCCGTTGACCGTGATCACGCTACCCGGCTGGTATGCGGTCTTGTCAAGCGACACGTGAGCCTGCGGGTTGCAGGCGTGGGCGATGGCGACCGGTACGACGATGGAGGCGACCACCAGCCAGAAGAAGGTGGCGCTCTTTCGGCGCGCTAGGCCCATCCGCCCTTGCTGAGGGGGCACGGAAGCTCCTTTCGGGAACGATCGCCAAATCGACGGTCGGCGCGAACATACACGAACGTGTCGCTTACATCTAGTGCTTCTACGACTAGCGTCGAGTCCCGGACCTCGCCGCCGCGACGGCGGGCCCGGCGAGGACCGTTGTCAGGCCCGGGGAGCCGTAGTCGCGGAGGGTTTCGGCGAGCTCGTCGAGCGCGCAGGTGACGACGATCTCGCCGGGCCGGGAGACCGCGACGAGGACCGCGCACGGCGTCGAGGGCGCGAGGCCGCGGGCGGCGAGGCCGGCGGCGACCGCGGCCGGATCGCGACCGGTGTTCAGCACGCCGACGACACCGGCCCCGGCGTCGGCCGGCGCGCCGGCGGCCGCGAGCACGAGCGGGGCGGCCGCGGTTGCGATCTCGCAGCACAGGGCGGCGGCGCCCGCGCTCACCGCGGTGACGCCGGGCACGACCTCGACGTCCACGCCCAGGGCACGCAGCTCGCGCAGGTCGTCCTGCAGCTCGCCGAAGAACGTCGGGTCGCCGCCCTTGAGCCGGACGACCTGCAGTCCCTCGCGCGCCGCTCGGTCGTACACCGCCACGATGTCGCGCTGGGTCGCCGGCGGCCACGCCACGAGCTCCGCATCCGGCCGCGCGTGCTCGACGACGACCGCCTCGGCGAGCAGCGTCGGGCTCCAGACGACGACATCGGCGGCGGCGATCGCCCGCACGGCGCGCAGCGTGAGGAGGTCCGCCGCGCCGGGTCCGCAGCCGACGAAGCGGACGCGGCCCGTGCTCATGGCCCCGTCTCAGACAGCGGCGGGGCGAGCAGGAGCCACAGCGCAAGCACGAGCAGCACGGGGCCGGGGCTCGCATGCAGGGCGACCGACCCGACCGGCTGCAGCGGGTCGCCGGCGTGCAGGACGAGCGAGATGTGGCTCACCGTCTGAAAGAGCCCCGCGAGCGCGCAGACCGCGAGCCCGGAGAAGGCCGGCAGGCTGTCGAACCGGCCGGCGCGCGAGAGCACGAGCGCCGTGCTCGCCCCGATCACCGCGAGCAGCCCGGGGATGAGGTGGTCGATCGCCTCGATCTTCTTCGTGACGTCGAGCTCGAGCCCGAGCGACGGGCCGACGTAGGGCGGGAGGATCGACCACGCCGCGACGCCGATGAGGACGGCGAGCCACCGGACGAGTCGTCGCGGAGCCTGCGCCGGAGGGTCGGAGGAGCCGGGTGCCACAGCGGGCGAGCCTACAGCCGGCGGCACGGGGCTATGGTGCCGCGGCATGTACCGGCGGTCGACGACCCTCGTGCTGGTCGCTCTCGCCGCGGCGCTCGCCGTCACGCCGCCGGCCGCAGGCGCGCAACAGCGCAAGGTCCTGCGCGTGGCGTTCCCGAGCGAGGACGGCAGCCTCACGCCGTACACGTTCACCAACGGCTACGCGCTCATGACGCTCGTCTACGACACGCTGAGCTGGCGCGATGCGGCGGGCGTCGCACGGCCGTGGCTCGCGCGCTCGGTGCACCGCACAGCCGGTGGGCGCCAGATCGTCGTCACGCTGCACCGCGGCGTGCGCTGGCAGGACGGCCGGCCGCTGACGTCGGCCGACGTCGCGTTCACGTTCGGCTACATGAAGACGCACTTCAACCCGCGCTTCACGCCCCAGCTGCGCGAGCTCGCCGGCGTGCGCGCGACCGGCCCGCTGACCGTGGTCTTCGACCTGCGCGCACCGGCACTCGGCTTCGAGGACCAGCCGCTCGCCGACGTGCCGATCCTCCCGCAGCACCTCTGGGCCAAGCTCCCGCGCGGACGCCTCGCGCCCGCCGGCCTGCCGGTCGGCAGTGGCCCCTACCGGCTGACCCGCCACGTCGCGGGGCACAGCTATCGCTTCCGGGCCGACCCCGGCTACTTCCGCGGCCGCCCCGCGGTCGACCGCATCGACGTCCCGATCGTCCCCGGCCAGGGCGACGGCATCGCGGGCCTGCAGGAGGACCGCTACGACATGGCGGCGGTGCCCGTCCCGCCCGGCACGGCGCTGCAGGCGCCGGTCACGGTCCGCTACACGCGCGCGGACGCCTACGCCGGGACGGTGCTCGCGTTCGACCTCACGCGCCCGCCGTTCAACGAGCCGCAGGCCCGTCGCGCGGTGGCCGCGGCGCTCGACCTGCACGAGATCGCCGGCGCGACGAGCGGCCCCGGCAGCCGCACCCCGGCCGACCGCGGGATGCTGCATCCGCGCTCGCGCTGGGCCGGGTCGGCGGTGCTGCATCGCGCCGATCCCGGCGCGGCGCGGGTCGCGTTCTCCGAGCTGGGCGTCGGGACGTTCACCGTCGCGGCGTCCGTCAACGACCCGGTGCGCCTGGAGGCCGCCCGGCGCGTCGTGCTCGCGTTGCGCGACGCAGGCGCCCGCGCGCGGCTGGCGGGCCTGTCGCCGGCGGCGCTGGACCGGGCGATGGGCGCGGACGGCACGACCGCGCCGACGTTCGACGCCGCGGTCGTCGGCTCCCCCGCACTCGCCTCCTACGACCCGGCGTTCCTGCGGGTCGCCTTCGGGCCGCCCGCCGACGCGCCGCTGAACGACGGCGGCTATCGCAGCGCGCGCTTCGGGCAGCTCGCCGACGCCGTCGACCGGGCCGCGTCGGTGCCGGCCCGCCGGCGGGCTGTCGCGCGCGAGCTGCGCCTGCTGGCGCGCGACCTCCCGGTCCTTCCGCTGTTCTTCGGCGGCGCGACGTTCGCCTACCGGCCCGCGTCCTACGACGGCTGGGTCGACGTGCGCGGAAGCGGGATCCTCGACAAGCAGTCGTTCCTGGCGGGCGGCGAGGCGGGCCGCGCGCCGCTCGTGCCCGCGACCGACCCGGTCGATCACAGCGGCGACGGCCAGACGTCGCTCGCGCCGTTCATCGTCGCGCTCGCGGCGATCCTGGTCGCCGGATTCGGCTGGGCGCTGTGGCGCCGCCGCCGGTCCTGACCGAAGATCGCGCACGCGGTTGCGCCGGTAGGTAGCCTGCTACACATAGTGAGCTCCCAGCCCGGAAAGAACGGCTCGGACGCCGGCCGGCCCTCGCTCTGGCGGCGCCGCTCGCTGGGCTTCTGGTGCCTCGCGGGGATCGGCGCGATGGTGCTCTTCTGGGCCGTCGTCCTCGAGGCCTCGCGGCCGCACGTCAGCGGGCAGAAGCTGCGCCTCGACGGCTTCTACGACCTCGTCAACACCGACAAGGTCACGAGCGCGACGATCCTCGACCAGGATCGCTACATCGTCGGGACCTATCGCCTTCCGAGCGGCGGCCAGCAGCGCTTCTACATGCCGTACTCGCGCAACGGCACGTCCGCGCAGGACGACCTCGTCAAGGTGCTGATCGCCAACAACCGGCCGACGCGGATCGACCAGCAGCTGCTCAAGCGCGTCGCCGGGCCGCTGACGCAGTTGCTGCCCGCGCTCATCCTCGGGGTCATCTTCCTGTACTTCATCCTCACCGTCCGCAGCGGCGACGGCCTGTTCAGCCGCAGCAAGGGCTCTGCGCGCGTCGACGACGTCGGGGTGACGTTCGACGACGTCGCGGGCCAGGAGACCGCCGTCACCGAGCTGCGCGAGGTCTCCGACTTCCTCTCCGACACCGAGCGCTACGTCAAGCTCGGCGCGCAGATCCCGCGCGGCATCCTCGTCTACGGCCCGCCCGGTTGCGGCAAGACGCTGCTCGCGCGCGCGCTCGCGGGCGAGGCCGGCGCGGCCTTCTACTCGATCAGCGGCTCGGACTTCGTCGAGATGTACGTCGGCGTCGGCGCGCGGCGCGTGCGCGACCTCTTCAAGGACGCGCGCGAGAACGCCCCGGCGATCGTCTTCATCGACGAGCTCGACTCGGTCGGCCGGCGGCGGTCCGGCACGGGCGCCGGCACGGGCTCGGGCGAGGAGCAGGGGCAGGCGCTCAACCAGCTGCTCGCCGAGATCGACGGGTTCTCGCCGGCGGAGGGCGTCATCCTCGTCGGGGCGACGAACCGGCCCGACGTCCTGGACCCGGCGCTGCTGCGGCCGGGGCGCTTCGATCGCGCCGTCGGGCTCGAGCTGCCCGACGAGCAGGGGCGCCTGGACATCCTCAAGGTGCACGTGCGCGGCAAGCCCATGAGTCCGGACGTCGACCTCGCGTCGATCGCCAAGCGCACGGTCGGCATGACCGGTGCCGACCTCGCGAGCCTCGTCAACGAGGGCACGTTGCTCGCCGCCCGCGCGCGCCGCGCGACGATCGACGCCGACGACCTCGAGCAGGGGCTCGCCCGCGTCCGCGACGCGCCCGAGCGCCAGCGCCGCCTGTCGATGCGCGACCGCCGCGTCGGCCAGACGGTGCTCTTCGACGAGCGCGTGACGTTCGCCGACGTCGCCGGCGTCGAGCACGTCATCGAGGAGCTCGCCGAGGTCCGCGACTACCTCGCCGACCGCACGCGCTACGACGACGTCGGCGCGCGCGTGCCGCGCGGCTATCTGCTCACCGGCCCGCCCGGCAGCGGCAAGACGCTGCTCGCGCACGCCCTCGCGGGGGAGTCCAACGCGGCCTTCATCTCCGTCCCGGCGACGGAGTTCGTCGAGTTCTACGTCGGCGAGGGCGCCGCCCGGATCCGCGATCTCTTCGCGCAGGCCCGCGGCATCGCGCCGACGATCGTGTTCATCGACGAGATCGACGCGATCGGCGGCCATCGCGGCGCCGCGATGGCCGACAGCAGCGAGCGCGCGCAGACGCTCAACCAGCTGCTCGTCGAGCTCGACAGCGTCGTGCGGACCGCGCCGGTCATCGTCCTCGCCGCGACGAACCGGCCCGACATGCTCGATCCGGCGCTCCTGCGGCCGGGGCGCTTCGACCGCACGCTGACGCTCGAGCTGCCCGACCTCGACGCGCGCCGCGCGATCCTTCAGCTGCACGCGCGCAAGCGGCGGCTCGCCCCCGACGTCGAGCTCGACGCGATCGCGCGCCTGACGTTCGGCCTCTCGGGCGCGGACCTCGACAACCTGCTCAACGACGCCGCGCTGCTGGCCGCGCGCCGCGGCGAGGCGTTCATCGGCCACCGGACGATCGAGGAGTCGCTCGAGCGCACGGGCCTCGGGATCGCCAGCGGCCACCGCCTCTCCGCCGAGGACCGCCGCCTCGTCGCCTACCACGAGGCCGGCCACGGGCTCGTCGCGCGCGCGCTGCCCGGCGGGCGCCTGCTGCACAAGATCAGCATCGTGCCGCGCGGCGGCGCCGCCGGCGTCACGTGGCTGCCGGAGGACAGCGACCGGCGCCTGCACTCGCGCTCGATGCTCGTCGAGCGCATGGCGACGCTGCTCGGCGGCCGGGTCGCCGAGGAGATCGTCTTCGGCGAGCCCGCCGACACCGCCGGCAGCGACCTCGCCCAGGTCACGGCGATCGCCCGCCGCATGGTCGCCGAGCTCGGCATGAGCGACATGGTCGGCTCGCTGAGCTATGGCGACGGCTCCCCGCGCAGCGGCGCGAGCGCGTACTCCGACGACACCGCGCGGCTCATCGACTCCGAGGCGCGCCGGCTCGTCAACGAGGCCGAGGAGCTCGCGCTCGGCGTGCTCACCGGCGCGCGCGCGAAGCTCGACCGGATCGCCGAGGCGCTGCTGGAACGCGAGACGCTCTCGCTCGAGGAGGTCGGCGCGATCGCCGGCCCGATCCCTGTCCCGCCGACCCACGTATGAGCCCGGCGACCGCGGTCCGGCCGCCGCTGTGGCCGATCGACATGCCGCTGGAGCCGCGGCCCGGCGGGCCGTTGTGGCTGGCGGTCGCCGGCAAGGGCGGCGCGGGGAAGTCCGTCGTGTCGGGCACGCTCGCGCGGATCCTCGCCCGCCGCGGACACCGGGTCCTGGCGATCGACTCCGATCCGATGCCCGGCATGGCGCACTCGCTCGGGGTCCCCGAGCCCGCCACCCCGCCGCTGCTCCTGGCCGCGGCCGAGAAGCCCGAGCACGGGCCGTGGCGGCTGAAGCCCCGTGTCGGGCCGATGGCCGTCGTGCGCCACTACACGACGCACGCCCCCGACGGCATCCGCCTGTTGCAGCTCGGCAAGGCCGACAAGGACGGCCTCGTGCCGGTCAACGGCGCGGTCAGTGCGTTCCTGCAGACGGTCCGGCGGATGCACGAGGCGCGCTCGCTCTACGAGTGGGCGATCGTCGGGGACCTCCCGGCGGGGCCGCGCCAGCCGGCCGCGGGGTTCTCGCCCTACGCGCGGCTCTACGTCGTCGTCGTCGAGCCGACGAGCCAATCCGCGCTGACGGCGCGTCGCGTCGCGCGGATCGCCCGCGGTCCGCTCGGCGCCGACGTCCTCTTCGTCGCCAGCAAGGTCACCGGACCGTACGAGCGCAGGCTCGTCGAGCGGCTCCTCGGCGAGCCCGTCGACCTCGTGGTCCCGAGCGACCCGGCCGTCGCCGACGCCGAGCGCTCGCTGCGGGCCGTCATCGACGCGGCGCCGCGATCGGAGGTCGTGCACGCGGTCGAGGAACTGGCGGACATCATCCAAGCGCGAACGCTGGAGGCAGCATGAAGATCGCGGTGTCGGGCAAGGGCGGAGCAGGCAAGACGACGATCTCGGGGACGATCGCCCGATCGCTCGCGCGGTCGGGGCACGCCGTCACGGCGGTCGACGCCGACGTCAACCCGATGCTCGGCATCTCGCTGGGCATGGGCATGGACGCGACCGAGCGCCTCGCCGGCATCCGCCAGGAGCTCAGCGAGGGCCACGCCGACCACGACCACGAGCACGAGTACACGATCGACGGGCTGATCGAGCGCTACGGCGAGGATGCGCCCGACGGCGTCCGCGTCGTCGTCGCGTCGCGCGTCGACATGCCCGACCACGGCTGCCTGTGCTGCGGCGTCAGCGCCGACCGGCTGCTGCGTGAGATCGAGGGCACCGGCCGCACGGTGCTCGGCGACCTCGAGGCGGGCGTCGGCGTCCTGACGCGGATGGAGCCCGGCAACCTCGACGTCGTGCTCGTCGTCGCCAACCCGACGCCGAAGTCGATCGAGGTCGCCCGGCGCGCCGTCGAGGCGTGCGTGGCGCGCGAGATCCGCGTGCTCGTCGTCGCCAACCGCGTGGCCGGCGAGGAGGACCTCGACGCGATCCGCGACGTGCTCGGCGCGCACGACATCGTCGTCGTCCCCGAGGACCCGGTGATCCGCCGCGCCGACGCCGAGGGCGTCGCGGCGATCGACCTCGACGACCGCTCCCCCGGCGTCCGCGCGATCATCGCGATCAGCGACCGGCTGGCCGCGGAGGCCGTCCCGCAGGCTGCGTGAAGGGGCGCCGGATCGTGCGCCGCCGCTCAGCCTTCGGAGTCCTCGTCATCCCGTTCGCGCTCGACGCGTTCGCCGAGGTGGCGTACGCGCTCTGGCGAAAGCGTGACGACGAAGACGACTGGTGGCACGCGCCGGCGGCGCAGGGCGCGCGGACCGAGACGCCGCTCGCCGCGGCGCGCAGGCTCACCGGCGTGCCGCGCGACGCCGCCTACCGCGCGCTCGACTCGCGCGCAATCGTCGAGATCGACGACTGCCCCGCGACGTGCATCCTGCCGCAGTACGCGTTCGGCGTGCGCGTCGATCCGGTCGACCTCCGGGCGCCCGCCGGGCACGAGCAGCTCTGGGTGAACTACGAGGTGGCCCAAGGCCTGCTGCGCAGCGAGGCCGAGCGCGACGCCCTCTGGGAGCTGCGCCGCCGGCTCGGCCTCCCGCGCGTCTGCCGGTGAGCGTGCAGATCGCCATCCTGCTCTACGACGGCGTCGTCGCGCTCGATGCGGTCGGGCCCTACGACGTGCTGAAGCTCATCCCCGGCGCCGACGTGCGGCTCGTCGCGATCGAGCCGGGGGGAATCGCGACCGACGGACCGCTGATCCTCGTCGCCGGGGCGTCGCTCGATGCCGTGGCGTGCCCCGATGTCGTCGTCGTGCCCGGCGGGCCGGGATCGGTTGCCGCCGCCGCCGACGAGCGGCACCTGCGCTGGCTGCGCGCCGCGCACGAGCACAGCCAGTGGACGACGTCGGTCTGCTCGGGCTCGGACCTGCTCGGCGCCGCCGGGTTGCTCGACGGCGTCCAGGCCACGAGCCACTGGCTCGTCCACGGCGCGCTCGCGCGCCACGGCGCCGTCCCGGTCGACGCGCGGGTCGTCGTCAGCGGGCGGATCATGACCTGCGCCGGCGTCTCCGCGGGTATCGACATGGCGCTCACGCTGGCGGCGAAGATCGGCGGTGACGCGGTCGCGCAGCGCATCCAGCTCACGCTGGAGTACGCGCCCGAGCCGCCCTTCGCGGCCGGCAGCCCGCGCACTGCGCCTGCCGCGCTCGTCGCCGACATGCGCGCCGGCTTCACCGGCTGAGCCGCTCTATGTATTTCGCACTCTCTAGCGTAGGGTCAGCGGCATGAAAGTCGCGATCGCAGGCAAGGGCGGGGCAGGGAAGACGACGATCTCGGGGACGCTCGCGCGCCAGCTCGCGCGCCAGGGCTTCGAGGTGCTGGCGCTCGACAACGACCTGAACCCGAACCTCCCGCTGACGATCGGCATCGCGGCCGAGCGGCTGACCGATCTGCCGACGCTGTCGGAGGACATCGTCGAATACGTCGACGGGCGCCCGGTGCTGACGCAGACGCTCGACCAGATTCGCGCGGCCCACGCGATGGACGGCCCGGACGGCGTGACCGTGCTCGTCGCGCACGAGCCCAAGGAGGCCGACACCGGCTGCATGGGCCGCTTCCACATGGCGATGCGGGCCGTCGTCGGTGCCGCCCCGAACACGCAGAACTACATCTGCATCCTCGACACCGAGGCGTCGACCGAGCATCTGAAGGTCGGCACGGCCAAGCACGTCGACATCCTCTACGCGGTCGTCGAGCCGTACTTCAAGTCGCTGGAGTCCGGCCGCCGGGTCCTCGCGCTCGCGCGCGATCTCGGCATCGAGCATCTGGCGCTGCTCGCCAACAAGGTCCGCGACGACGCCGACCTCGAGACGGTGCAGCGGTTCGCCGACGAGCACGACCTCGGCGTCATCGGCGCGATCCCCTACGACGAGTGCTTCCGCCACGCCGAGCAGGCCGCCGTCGCGCCGATCGACTTCGCCCCGGACGCGCCGGCGGTCGTCGCGATCGGCAAGCTCGCGCGCAAGCTCGTGCGCGGCTAGACGGCTGCGGCGCTACGCCGGGACGGCCATCGCCGCGAGGCGGTCGGCGAGCTCGATGATCGCCCGGACGCCCGGGGAGTCGGGGTCGATGTCGATCGGAGCGCGGCCTTCGCGGTCGGCCTGTGCGATCGCGTCGTCGTCGGGCACGACGATCATCTCGCAGTCGCCGACGGCGGCGCGGATGACGGCGAGGTCCTCGTCGTCGCGGACGCGGTTGGCGACGACGATCGTCCGCGCCGCCTTCTCGACGGCCATCTCGACCGCGCGGCGGGCGATGTCGAGCGACTTCGCCGTCGGCTGGGCGACGATGACGACGACGTCGGCCTGACCCTCCTGCAGGCGCAGCACGGTCCCGATGCCGGCCTCGAGATCGCCGATGATGATCTTGCCGTCGCTCTCGAGCTCGCTCAGCAGGCCCTCGGCCGACACGCCGCAGCACATGCAGCCGGGATTCGGCCGGTCGATGCGCGATGCGACGACGAGCCGGACGCCGTCCGGGGCGTCGCGGCCGAAGCGCTCGACGAAGCCGTCGGTCGAGCGCTCGTGCTCGGTCTCACCCGTCTCGAGCCCCTGGCGAACCGCGACGAGGAGGTCGGTCTCCTCGGGTCCCACCCCGAGCGAGACGCCGAGCATCGGGTTCGTATCCGCATCAAGCGCCAGCACGTCGTGGCCGGCGCGTGCGAGCGCTCGCGCGAGAGTTCCCGACACGGTGGTCTTGCCTACGCCACCCTTACCTGCGACAACGATCTTCATCGCTCTATGCTACCCACATCTAGGGCGTCCGCCAACAGCTCGATCGCGCGGATGGCGGCGGACTGCGGCGCATGGTCGAGCAGCGCGACGCCGGCGCGCTCGGCGGACCGCACCCGATCGTCCACGGGCACGACGGCGATCAACGGCACGCCGAGGAACTCCCGGACGCGTTCTGCGTCACCATCCTCGGCCGCCTTGTTGACGACGAGCGAGAACGTGGCGTCCTCGCGCATGCCCCCGGCGATCTTGATGATCCTCCGGGCGGTGAGCATCGACTGCCACGTCGGCTCGACGACGAGCAGGAAGTGGTCGGCGTACGGCGCCCAGTCGAAGGCGGCCTGGCGCCCGCCCGCGGGAAGGTCGCCGAGGATCACCCAGTCGCGCAGCGAGGCCGCGCCCTCGAGCCGGTGGACGACCTGGTAGAAGGCGTTGTGCGACGCGCGGTTGGCGACGAGGCCGCGCTTGTCGGTCTTGCCGATCTGCAGGAGGCGCACGCCGTCGGGCGCGTCGGTCGCAAAGCGCTGCACGGCGCGCACGGGGCCGATGCCGGGCTTCAGCCGCCAGCGTCCCTTCTCGTTCTGCTCCGCGGCGCCGTTGAGCGGCGGCTCGTCGGGGACCTCGGCGCCGAGGCTGATCGACAACCCCGGAAGCGTGTCGGAATCCAGGGCGAGAACGCGATGCCCGCGTCGCGCGAGGACGCGCGCGAGATTCGCCGAGACGACGGACTTCCCGGCGCCGCCCTTGCCCACGACCGCGATGCGCACGGGGCTCAGCCGGCAGCGCCGCCGCGGCGGCGCGTGATCACGAGGCCTTGCGGCGCTTCGACCGCGGCGGGGCCGGATCGGCGTCCGTGTCGAGCGCGACGAACTCGGAGTAGCGGCTGAGGAACACGCTGAGGATGCCGCCGGTCACCATGAGGTCCTTCGCGCTCGCGTGCAGCGTCTCCATGCCGATCCGCGTCAGCTCGTACATCCGGCGGTCCGGGCCGCTCGTGGACTTCTCCCACACCGAGCGCACGAGCTCGTCGGTCTCGAGCTGGCGCAGCGCGCGGTACAGCCGGCCGGGGTCGTCGCGGCTGAAGCCGAGGGGGCGCAGCCGCTCCAGCAGGTCGTAGCCGTGCGCGGGCTGCTCGCGCAGGAGCAGCAGCAGGCAGGGGCGCAGGAAGTTCTTCGGAAGAACCTGGGCCGGCGTGGATTCAGTGGGAATGGACGTGTGTCGCGCGTTCATGTAGGCACTCGGCGGCGGCTTCGGGTGAATCATGACACCAGCAGTCGTCGTCACACTCTCCGTGTGTCGGACGAGTGAGATCCGCCATCTCGTCGGCGAACGTCCGCTTACCAGTTTCCATCCCCGTGGGGCTCAGCCAGTACGACGATCCGTCGTGCTCGAGCAGGTCGTCGGAGACGAAGCGATCGAGGTACGCGACGAGCACGCCTTCGGGCACCGCGAGGAAGCGGCTGAGCTCCTTCGCGGTCGGCGTCGTGGAGATCGCCTCGGAGTGCATCCAGTACATCGCCTGGAGCACCTCGTCGCGTACGCGCAGGACCTCAAGCTCGTCCATTGCCGGCCCATCTCTCCGCGAGCTCGCCGATCGGCCCGAT
>DATJEE010000134.1:0-15182 GCA_035496995.1 Solirubrobacteraceae bacterium
CCTCCTACCATGGGGGCATGGCCGTCCTCATCGCCTCCGACCTCAGCAAGGACATCGCGGGCTCGCCGCTGCTGCGAGGCGTGTCGTTCAAGCTCGAGCGGCGCGAGCGGCTGACGATCGCCGGGCGCAACGGCGCGGGCAAGACGACGCTCCTGCGGATGCTCGCGGGGGAGACGTCGGTCGACGGCGGCGAGCTGTCGTTCGAGAAGGGCTGCAAGGTCGCGCTGCACGACCAGCGCCCGCCGCGCGATCGCGACCTGTCGCTGCGCGACTACGTCCTCAGCGGCTGCGCCGAGCTCATGCAGGTCGAGTCCGACCTCTCGCGGCTCGCCCAGGCGATGGCCGACGGCGACGAGGCGGCCTTCGCGGCCTACTCGCGCGCCGAGGCGCGCCTCGAGCACGCCGGCGGCTGGACCTGGCGCGACCGCGCCACGGCGATGGTCCGCGGCCTCGGCTTCACCGACGAGGCCGACCTCGACCGCTCGCTGAAGACGTTCTCCGGCGGCGAGCTCACGCGCGCCTCGCTCGCGCGCGCGCTCGCGGGTGACCCCGACCTCCTGCTGCTCGACGAGCCGACGAACCACCTCGACATCGAGTCGCTCGAGTGGCTCGAGAAGACGCTGACGTCGCTCGACACGGCGATCGTCCTCGTCGCCCACGACCGCTGGTTCCTCGAGGCGGTCGGGACGTCCGTGCTCGAGCTCGAGGCCGGGCGCTCGCGCTTCTTCCCGGGGACGTGGACGCAGTGGCGCAAGGAGCAAGCCGCGCGCGAGATCGCCCTCGGGCGCCAGATCGACAAGCAGCAGGCGGAGATCGCCCGCCTCGAGGCGTTCGTCGAGCGCTTCCGCGCGAAGGCGACGAAGGCCAAGCAGGCGCAGTCGCGCGTCAAGCGCCTGGACAAGATCGAGCGCATCGAGCGAGACCCGCGCGACCGCGCCGGGCTGAAGTTCGACTTCAAGGCGCCGGAGCGGTCCGGGCGCATCGTCTTCGAGATGACCGGCGGGCGCGTCGAGGTCGGCGCCGACCCGCCGCGCGTGCTCGTCGACAACGCCGAGATCTGGCTCGAGCGTGGCGAGCACGTGTCGCTCGTCGGCGCCAACGGCACGGGCAAGACGACGCTCATCGACACGCTCGCCGGCCTGCGCCCGCTCGCCGAGGGCAAGCTCAGCACGGGCCACAACGTCAAGCTCGGCCACCTCTCCCAGCACGCCGACGAGCTCGGCAAGGGTCCGGGCGGGCGTGCCCGGACGGTCGTGGAGTCCTGCGTGGTGCACACCGGGCTGACGCCCGGCAAGGCGCGCGCGCTGCTCGGGCGCTTCCTCTTCAGCGGCGAGGAGGCCGAGAAGCCGCTGGACGGCCTCAGCGGCGGCGAGCGCCGGCGCCTGTCGCTCGCGATCCTCGTCGCGTCGGGCGCGAACGTCCTCATCCTCGACGAGCCGACGAACCACCTCGACATCGAGAGCCGCGAGGCGCTCGAGGACGCGCTGCAGGCCTACGAGGGCTCGCTGCTGCTCGTCTCCCACGACCGGGCGCTGCTGGAGGCTGTCGGGACGCGGACGGTCGCCGTCCAGGACGGGACGCTGCGCTCCTACGAGGGCGGCTGGCAGGAGTACCTGCGCGTGCGCGAGGAGAAGCGGCTCGCCGACCGCGCGCCGGCGGCAAGGCCCGCGAAACCGGCGAAGCCGGCGAAGCCCGCCAAGCCGGTGCCGGCGCCGGTGGCCGTGGCGGCCAAGCCCGCGCGCAAGCCGGCGAGGAAGGCCAGGAAGGCCACCGAGCCGGGCTGCGCGAGCGATCGCATGGCCGCCGCGACGATCAACGGCAACGGCGCCGGGACGACGCTGTCGAAGAACGCCCGCCGGCACATCGCGAACCTCGAGCGCGAGATCGAGGCCGCCGAGGCGGCGCTGAAGGTCGTCGAGGCCGAGCTCGCGCTGCCCGCCGCCTGGGCGACGCCCGCGGCCAGCGCCGCCTCGACCGCGCGCCACGCGAGCGCCAAGCGCGCCGTCGAGGAGGCCTTCGCCCGCTGGGAGGCCGCGGCCGGCTGACGGCGGCGGCAGGGTCTGCTAGAAGCAACGTCATGGCGGTCTCGTGGGACGACGAGGTCGACGGCGTCCTCGACGGCGACCTGACGGGCGGGCTCGGCTACCGGACGCCCGCCGGCGGCGTCGTCGTGCAGGCCGTCGCGCCGATCGGCCTGCACGACCGTGCGGCGGGCACCGTCGGGTTCACGACCTCGCTGGGGTTCAGCAAGAAGCTCGAGCGCATCGCGCGCGACCCGCGCGTCGCGATGGCCTACCACGCCCGCGAGCACGGCTTCGGCGACAGTCCCGCGTACGTCCTCGTCCAGGGCCGCGCGCACGTCATCGCCGAACCGACGCAGGACGAGCGCGACGAGGTGCGCCGGCAGGCGACGCGCTACCTCGGGGCGCCGGCCGAGGGCCTGTTCTGGGACCGCTGGCTGCGCGAGTACTACAGCGCGCGCGTGCCCGTCCGCATCGACGTCGAGCGGATCGTCGTCTGGCCGGATCTGCGCTGCGCGGGCGCGCCGCGGGTGCTCGGGGCGCCGCTGCCGCCCGGCCCGCCGGCGCCGCAGGCGCCGCCGAAGGGCGGGACCGGCCCGCGCGTCGGCATGGCGGCGGCGCATCGGCGGCTGAGCCGTGTCGAGCATCTCCTGCTCGGCTATGCCGGGGCCGACGGTTACCCGGTCATCGTGCCGGTCGCGCTCGCGGGCGCCGACGGCGCGGGCCTGGACCTGACCGCCACCACGGCGCTCGCGCCCGGCGCCCGCCGCGCGGGGCTCCTCGGCCACAGCTACCGCCCGCGGCTCATCGGCCTCGAGGCGCGCCAGTACACCGGCTGGCTGGACGTCGCCGAGGACGGCCGTGGCCGCTACGCCCCGCACACCGAGACGGGCTACAAGGCGCCGCCGAACAAGACGCTGCTGCTGCTGCTCAACGGGATGCTCGCCAAGCGCGGCGTCCGCGCCGCGCGCAAGGCCGCCCAAGCGGCCTGATCCACCCGCCAGGCGCGCCGGCGTCCCCTGGACGCCGGCCCTGCGCACCAAGCCGACCATCTCGAAGCGCGACGGCGTGCGCATGACCGCGTCGCTCGTGCGGCGGCCGCACCATGGCGGCCAGTTCGGGACGTACCATGCGGGCATGAACGTGAGAGTGCGCGCGACGGCGGTGGCGGCGACCGTGGTGGCGGCGACCTGTTGCGCCGTCGCCTGGGCGCAGGCGCCCGAGACGCTCCTGGTGGCCGCCGGCCCCAGCGGCTCGGCCGACAACGCCGCGATCTCCCAGGACAAGCGCTCGGCGACCATCGTCGCCTTCGATTCGGCCGCGCCCGACCTCGTCGACGGCGACGCCAACGGGCAGCGCGACGTCTTCGTGCTGCGCCGTGCGCAGCCGTTCGGCCTCGACGGCGCGCCGTGGCAGCCCGGCGCACTGGCGCTCGTCTCGCATGCCGCCAGCGGCGCGCCCGCCAACGGGCCGTCGCACGATCCGGCGCTGTCGGGCGACTCGCGCACGGCACCGGGCTGCGTCGCGTTCATCTCCGACGCGTCCAACCTCGTGCCCGGCGACACGAACGGCAAGCCCGACGCGTTCGTCGCCTACCTCGGCAGCGGCCGGATCGTCCGGGTGTCGGTGTCGAGCACCGGCGCGCAGGCCAACGGCGCGTCCTACGCCGTCGCCGTCGACGGACGCTGCCGCCGGGTCGCGTTCATCTCCGACGCCGGCAACCTCTACCAGCAGACGAGCCCGGAGCCGTCGCGCAACGCGCTGCGTACGACGGCGCCGCCACCCGGCTCGCGGCAGGTCTACGTCCGCGGCCTCGGCGGGCCGACGGGCATCGACAAGGCGATCGCCGGCGTGACGTTCATGCTCACCGCGCGCGGGCGCCAGGCCGCGAACGGCAGCACGGCGAACATCGCGATGGCACCGAACGGCAAGAACCTCGCGTTCGACACGACGGCGACGAACCTCGACCCGCGCGACCCCGGCGCGACGCGCGACGTCTACGCCACGACGCTCACGCGGATCTACCTGCGCAAGCGCAAGGGCCGCCGGCCGCAGACGTTCCGGCGCGACACGACCCTCGTCTCGCGCGACGCGAGCGGGCCCGGCGACGGCGCGTCGTCGAACCCCGCGATCAGCGCGGACGCCAAGACGGTCGCCTTCACGACGGCGGCGGCGAACCTCGTCGCCGGCGCGTCGGCGGACGTCACCCAGATCGCCGTCGCGAACATGACGACCGGTGCGATCGCGCTGGGCTCGCACCCCAGCGGGCAGCGCGCCACGCCGGGCGACGGGCCCAGCGACAACGCCACGCTCACGGTCGGCGGCGACTTCGTCGCGTACGACACGGCGGCGCGCAACATCCCGGTCAGCGCCGCCGGCGGCGCGGCCGCAGGCGACGTGCGCTCGGTCATGATCGGCGCCCAGGGCAGCGGGACCGCGATCCTCGTCAGCCAGGGACCCGCCGGCCCGCTCCCCACGCCGTCCGCGCGCGCCGCCACGAGCGCCCACGGCAACTACGTCGTCTTCTCCAGCGGCGAGCCGTCGAGCGTGCTGTTGCGCTACGTCGGGCCGCGGTAGGCGAGCGCCCCCTGGGTTGACGTCCTGCACGCGCTGCCAGGCCTCGAGCGTCGTGGCGAGGACCGGCGCGTCGTCGTCGGGGAGATCCCGGCGTGGTTGAACGGCACGTCGATGCCGCCGTACGCGGCGCGGACGGTGGGCGTACATCTCCGCGACGGCAGCCTCGTCGGTGACGTCGACGGCGAGGGCGAGATCACCGGTTGCAGGAAGAAGCAGGGCCGCGACCAAGCGCGCAAGAAACGATCGAATCGCGTTCGTAGTTGTGCGAATCTTGCGCCCACGCGCAATGTCTCGGTCTTGGCGGACATGACCCGCCCTGCCACCGTGTCGTGCATGACCTCCCCGCTGCCATGGGGCCGGCGCTATCTCATGTGCCCGCCCACCCACTTCGACGTCGCCTACGCGATCAACCCCTGGATGGACCTCTCGGTCACGGTCGACCGCGAGCGCGCGCAGCGCCAGTGGGACGCGCTCGTCGCCACGCTGCGCGACGCCGGCGCCGAGGTCGAGCTGCTCGATCCGCTGCCCGGGCTGCCGGACCTCGTCTTCACCGCCAACCTCGGCCTCGTCGACGGCGACACGTTCATCCCCGCGCGCATGTGCCATCCCGAGCGCCGGCCCGAGCCGGCCCACGCGGCGGCCTGGTTTCGCGCCAACGGCTTCGCCATCCGGCCACTCGGCGCGGACGCCGTCCAGGAGGGCGCGGGCGACGCGCTGCCGTTCGGCGCGACGCTCGTCGGCGGTCACCGGACGCGTTCCTCGGCCGGCGCCTACGTCGAGCTCGCGCGGCTCGTGGCGGGGCGGGTCCTGCCGCTCGAGCTCGTCGACGAGCGCCTCTACCACGTCGACATCGCCTTCTGCCCGATCGACGCGCGCACCGCCATCATCGCGCCCGCGGCCTTTGACGCCGACGGCCTGCGCCTGCTGACCGAGCTCGTCCCGGACCCGATCCTCCTCACCGACGAGGAGACGCGCGCGTTCTGCGCGAACGCCGTCGTCGTCGGGCGGACGATCGTCATGCCGGCCTGCACGCCGCGACTGGAGCTCGCGCTGCGCGAGCGCGGACTGGAGCCGGTCGTGGTCGACGTCTCGGAGTTCCTCAAGGCCGGCGGCGGCCCGCGCTGCCTGACGCTCGCGCTCGACGTGCGCCTCGGCCACGAGGACGCCGCCGAGCTCGCCGACCGCCACACGGCGCACAACTACCACCCGCTGCCGGTGACGGTCGCCGACGCCGAGGGCGCCTGGGTCCACGACGACCGTGGGCGCCGCTACCTCGACGCGCTGTCGGCCTACAGCGCGCTGAACTTCGGCCACCGCCACCCGCGGCTCGTCGCGGCCGCGCACGCCCAGCTCGACCGCGTGACGCTCACGAGCCGCGCATTCGGCAACGACCAGCTCGGGCCCTTCGCCCGCGACCTCGCGGCGCTGTGCGGCAAGGACCGCGTCCTGCCGATGAACACCGGCGCCGAGGCCGTCGAGACGGCGATCAAGACCGCGCGCAAATGGGGCTACGAGGTCAAGGGCGTCGCTCCCGGCAGCGCGACGATCCTCGTCTGCGACGGCAACTTCCACGGCCGCACGACGACGATCGTCTCGTTCTCCGACGACCTGCTCGCGCGCGACGGCTACGGCCCGTTCACGCCGGGCTTTCGCCGCGTGCCGTTCGGCGACGCGGCGGCGCTGGCGGCCGCGCTCGCCGAGGACGACAGCGTCGTCGGCTTCCTCGTCGAGCCGATCCAGGGCGAGGCCGGCGTCGTCATTCCGCCCGACGGCTACCTGCGCGAGGCGCGCCGCCTCTGCACGCAGCATGGCGTCCTGCTCATCGCCGACGAGATCCAGTCCGGGCTCGGCCGGACGGGGCGGACGTTCGCCTGTGATCACGAGGGCGTCGTGCCCGACCTCTACGTCCTCGGCAAGGCGCTCGGCGGCGGGATCGTCGCGCTGTCGGCGGTCGTCGGCGACGATGACGTGCTCGGTGTCTTCGGCCCCGGCTCGCACGGCTCGACGTTCGGCGGCAACCCGCTTGCCTGCGCCGTCGGGCGCGCGGTGCTCGAGCTGCTGGCGACCGGTGAGCCGCAGGCCGCCGCCGCGCGCCTCGGGATGCGCCTGCGCGCGGCGCTGGACGCCGCCGCGCCCGCGGAGCTGCGGGCGATCCGCTCGCGCGGCCTGTGGTTCGGCCTGGACCTGCACCGCGACGGCCGGCGCGACGCCCGCGCGGTCTGCGAGGAGCTGCTCGCCGCCGGCGTGCTCGCGAAGGACACGCACGAGCTGACGGTCCGCCTCGCGCCGCCGCTGACGCTGACCACCGCGGAGGCCGACTGGCTGCTCGAGCGCCTGCTTGGTGTGCTCGGCGCCGCCGAGCCGCTGCGCCTTGCCGCGCCGCCGCCGAGCCCGGCATCCTTCGCGGCATAGACGAGATCGATCGCCGCATCGTCGCCGAGCTGCTCGAGGACGGGCGCCTGAGCCTGGCCGAGCTCGGCGCGCGCGTCAGCCTGTCCTCGCCGGCGGTCAAGCGCCGCGTCGACCGCCTGCGCGCGACGGGCGTCATCACCGGCTTCACGGCGCTCGTCGACCCGGCGGCGCTCGGGCAGAACACCGAGGCCTTCGTCGAGATCACGTGCGTCGCGAACATGAGCGTCGTCGCGCTGCGCGAGACGCTCGCCGCCGAGCCCGAGATCGTCGCCGCCTACACCGTCAGCGGCGAGGCCGACGCGCTCGTCCAGGTGCGCGCCACCGATGTCGGGCATCTCGAGGCGACGATCGAGCGCATCCGCGCCAATCCGGAGATCGCGCGGACGAAGACGATCATCGTCCTGAGCCGCCTCATCGCGCGCGACGGCTGAGGCGCCGCGACGGCGCGTGCGTCGCGCGGATATTTTTCGCGATCCACCGGGTAAGTTCAGGCCGCGCAAGCGAACGGGGGTTGTGACGATGGGGCAGCACCGGCTGTGAGCGCACCGCTGCGCAGATCGCTGCCCGCCGTGCCCGCGTCGGTACCGGTGCTGCGCGCCGCCGTCGCGGAGTTCGCGTACGCCGCCGGCGTGCGCGACGACGACCTCGACGCCGTCAAGCTCGCCGTCTCGGAGGCCGTGACGAACGCCGTCATGCACGCCTACGTCGACGCCGACGAGCCGGGCGAGGTGCACGTGGCGACGTACATGCGCAACGGGACCGTCTACGTCAGCGTCCGCGACGACGGCATCGGGATGATGCCGCGCCTCGACAGCCCGGGCCTCGGCGTCGGCCTGCCGTTCATCGCCGACACGGCCGACACGCTCGACATCGCAAGCGGGGAGGGCGGCGGCACCGAGCTGCGCATGACGTTTCGCGTCGCGACCGCGTGACGTGCGCGTGACGTCCCGGTCACCCGCGCGGCCCGCTGCTCGGTCATCCTGACGCGAGCATGCGCACCTCCCGACGCGAGCTGCTCGGCTGCTGCCTGGCGGCGGTCCTGCTGTCGCTCGCGCTGCACTGGCCGCTGCCGCTGCACCTCGGCCGCGACATCGCGCAGGACCTCGGCGATCCGCTCGTCCAGGCGTGGCAGGTCGCGTGGGACGGCCACGCGCTCGCGACGCAGCCGGCGAGCCTCTTCCAGGCCAACCAGTTCTGGCCGCTGCCCGACAGCCTCGCGTTCTCCGACGCGCTCGTCGGCTACGCGCCGGCCGGGCTCGTCGGCGCCGGCGTCCACGCGGCGGTCGTGCGCTACGACCTGCTGTTCCTCTTCGCCTACGCGCTGTGCTTCGCCGGCGCCTGGCTGCTCGCACGCGAGCTCGGCGCCGGGCGCACGGGCGCCGCCGTCGCGGGCGTCGCGTTCGCCTACGCGCCGTGGCGCCTGGAGCAGGCGGGCCATCTGCACGTCATCTCCAGCGGCGGGATCGCGCTCGCGCTCGCGCTGCTCGCCGGCGGCTACCGCCGCGGCTCGGCGGCGGCGATCGCGGCCGGCTGGCTCGTCGCGGCGTGGCAG
Source organism: Solirubrobacteraceae bacterium (assembly GCA_035496995.1). Lineage (GTDB taxonomy): Bacteria > Actinomycetota > Thermoleophilia > Solirubrobacterales > Solirubrobacteraceae > CADCVQ01. The sequence goes on from DATJEE010000134.1 coordinate 8,563, forward strand.
TTCTCGCTCGGCTTCACCCTCGGGCTGCCGTTCGCCTACCTGCTGGCCGGCGGCACCGCTGCCGTCGCCGTCGCCTGGTGGCGGCGCGGGCGCCCGCGCGTGCCCCGCGACGTCGTCGTCGCGACGGCCGGCGGGATGCTGTGCTTCGCGCTCGCCGCCGTGCTGCTCGCGCGCCCGTACCTGCGCGTCCTGCACGACCATCCCGAGGCGCGGCGCACGCTCACGGACGTCGCGGCGTTCTCCGGCGGCCCGCAGAAGTTCGTCGCGGCCTCGCAGTTCAGCCGCGTCTGGGGAGCGGCGACGGGGCCGGTCCGCGACACGCTGAGCTTCGTCCCGGAGCAGACGCTGTTCCCCGGCCTCGCGACGCTCGCGCTCGCCCTGCTCGGGCTGCGCGCCGGGACCCTCTCGCGGCGGCTGCGGATCGGCCTCGGGGCGGGGGCGCTGGCGTTCGCCGTCCTCTCGCTCGGCGTCTCGCTCGGCGCCGGCTCGTGGCTGTACCCCTACCGCTGGCTCTACGAGCTGCTCCCGGGCTGGCAGGGCATCCGCGTGCCCGGGCGCCTGCATACGTTCACGACGCTCTGCCTCGCGCTGCTGGCCGCGGGCGGCGCCCAGGCGCTCGCCGGGCGCGTGCGCGAGCGTCGCGGGGCGCTCGCGGCGGGGGCCTGCGCCGTGGCGCTCTGCGCGGCGGTGCTCGCCGAGGGCTGGGGCTTCGCCGAGCATCCGACGGTGGCGCTCCCGCCGCCCGGGCAGGCGGCGGCGCCGCAGCCCGCGCTGCATCTCCCGATGGGGGCCTTCGACAACCGCCGCTACGTGCTCTGGTCGACCGACGGCTTCCCGCGGCTCGTCAACGGGCGCGCGAGCTTCATCCCGCGCCAGTACGCGGCGCTCACGCGCGTCGTCGCGACGTTCCCCGACGCGCGCTCGGTGCGCTACCTGCGCCGGCTCGGCGTGCGCAGCGTGACGGTCCACCCGCCGCTCGCGCGGCGGGTCTCAGCCCTGCCGCTGCGCGGTCTGGGGCTCGAGCGTCAGCGCCGCGGCGGCGTGGTGCGGTTCGTGCTGCGCTGACGGCACGCGGCCGGCCAGCCATCTCGTGCCGGCGACGGTCAGCAGCGCGGTCGCGGCGGACCCGGCGATGAGCGCGAGCGCCCCGCCGGACGGCAGGTCCGCCGGGCGCTGGAGCGCGATGGCGCCGACGGCCCAGGCGCCGACGGTCGCGGGCACCCGGCGCGCGCCGCGAGCGACGTCGCGGCCGAGCGTCGTGACGGCGAGCCCGAGCGCCAGCGCGACGAGGACGACGAAGGGCAGGATCGACGGCAGCCCGTGGGCGATGCCGGCGAGGTCCAGGATGCTGTGCTGGTAGGTGCCGAACTCGAAGATCCGGCGCGTCCATTCGCCCGCGTCGTTGACGCCGATCATCGGGTAGCTCATCGTCGCGGCGACCATCGTCGTCGCCGACACGACGGCGAGCGCGAGCGTCGGCGCGGGCCAGCGCCGCCACGCCGGGCCGAGGCCGACCGCGAGGAAGGGGAGGGTCGGGATGAGGAAGCGCGCCCCCGGCGAGCCGCCGCCGAACGGCAGCCAGTAGCCCGCGTCGTAGAGCAGGAACGCGAGCGCGAGACCACCGATAGCGCGTGCCTCGGCGCGATGGCCGTCGCGGTGCATCGCGACGACACCCGCCACGGCGATGGCGAGCACCGGCGTGAGCGTCAGCAGCCCGCGCCCGCCGACGAGCAGCGAGAGGCCGTCGACGAGCCGCGGCGCCGTGATCCCGAAGAAGCCGCCGTCGTTGAGGCCGAGCGTGTCGTGGCCGGTCAGGCCGGTGGTCGCGACGGCGTCGGCGTAGGCGAGGTGCAGGGGCGAGCCGAAGGCCCACCACTGGTAGGCCAGCAGCGGCAGCGTGCCCGCCACGACGCCGGCCGCGTAGACCGCCCCGCGGCGGACGAGTCCCGGCCCGCGGCGCGCGACGACGTAGAGCCCGACGACGAGCGCGGCGATCGCGAGCGGGTACTCGCACGTGATCGCCAGGCCGGCGAGCAGCCCGGCGAGCGCGAGCCGGCTCGGTCGCTGCCCGTCCGCGCGCCCGCGCTCGCCCCACGCGAGCGAGAAGGCCGCGAACGCGAGCATCGCGCTCAGCACGTGCGAGAAGTACAGCGTCGAGAACGGCAGGACGAGCGTCGCCGTGCCGAGCGTCAGCGCCGCGGCGGGCCCGGTGCCGCGCGCGACGCGCTCGGCGCAGCGCGCCACGAGCACGAGCAGCACGAGCGCGGGCAGCAGGACGCCGAAGAGGCCGAGCGCCCACGTCATCGGCGCGTCGTCGGCGATCGCGTTGCGCGCCGCGATCGCGCGGTGCCTGTCGTAGCCGTAGTACGCGATCGGCGGGTTGCGCGCCGCCCAGAGCGCGGCCCCGCCGCCCTCGCCGCGGACGCGGGCGTCGTGCGCGAGCCGCTCCGCGCCGGCGGCGTGCAGCGCGGCGTAGAGCGGGAACGTCGCGAACACGAGCCCGGGCGGCTTGACGGAGTAGTAGTGCCCACCCGTCCAGGCGATGTCGTGCGTCTCCCAGTGCCAGTCGTCGATCTGCGCCGTGCCGTGATCGAGGCCCCGCGTCAGGGCCATGTACGACGTCTGTGCCCAGCCGGGCGACTGGACGACGAACGCGCAGGCGCATGCGAACACGGCGAGTCCGGGCAGAAGCGCCTTGCGCAGCGTCGGCATTCGCTCGAACGCTATTCGTCGCGGGACCTCTGGTTTGTTGTCGTTTGGCTAATTCGACCGGCGCTACGCCGTGACGCAGGCCGGCTCGTCGAGCTCGTGCGCCAGGCGCTCGACGAGCGGATGCTGCGGGACGATGCCCTGCAGCATTCCGAGGCTCGCCCGGTAGTGCTCCAACCGGTCGTCGGCGCTCCCCGCAGCGCCTGAGCGGGTCATGTGGGCCTCCTCCCGCGCTCGTCACCGGTCCGTCGTCCCGGCGCGCGATCGCGAGATCGTCGATGTGCAGGCACGGATGTCAGTCTCGGGGCGACGGAAACCCGCACGGTGCGCGAAAGCCGGACGGCATCCGCGCTAGCGTGATCTGACATCCGCGCCGCCTGCACCTCCCTGACCGTTCTCGCGCTGGTCGTGCTCGCGGGCTGCGGCGGCGCGCCCAAGCCCGCGCCTGCGCCGGAACGCCTGCAGGGCGCGATCGAGCGCTTCACCGTCGACGCGCAGCCGGCGGTGCTCATCACGCCCGCGCCGCGCACGGCGAAGGTCGTGATCTACACGCACGGCTCGGGCGAGAACGTCGAGAACATCTTCCGCGACCCGGCCAAGCAGGAGATCTTCCGGACGCTCCTGCGCGCGGGCTACGCGCTGGCGGCCGACGACGCGCACGGCAACAACTGGGGCAACCCCGCCAGCCGGCGCGACGCGCTCGACCTCGTCGCCGCGGTCCGCAGGCGCGGCTTTCGCGACATCTACGTCATCGCGCTGTCGATGGGCGGCTTCAACGGCCTGCAGCTGCTCGACGCCGTCCCGATCAAGGCCTGGGCGGGCATCTTCCCCGCCTGCGACCTGGCGTCCGTCTACGCCGTCGGGCTCTACCCCGGGCAGATCCGCAGCGCGTACGGGGTGCGGCACGGCGCATCGGTCCGCGACGCGATCCGCGACCGCAGCCCGGTCGCGGTCGATCCGCCGCCCGGGCTGCCGATGCGCTTCTGGGCCTCGCCGGACGACCGCGTCATCCCCAAGCGCGCGAACACCGACGTCTGCGCGGCGCTCGCGCGCCGCGCCGGGGCCGACGTCGAGGTCACGACGACGCGCGGCGACCACGGCGACGCGTCGAACTACGACGCGGCGGGGATCCTGCGCCTCTTCGACTCCGCCGGCTGAGGCGGCGGTCGCCGCCGGTTGTGCGATTCTCGTCGGGTGCGCCCGACGCTGTTCGAGTTCGCCGGAGGCGAGGCCGCGTTCCTCGCGCTCGCCAGGGCGCACCACGAGCGCTGCGTGGCGGACCCCGAGCTCAACCACCCGTTCTCGCATCCCGGCCAGCACCCGCAGCACGTCGAGCGGCTGGCGGCGTACTGGGCCGAGGTCATGGGCGGGCCGCCCGTCTACTCGCAGTCCTGCGGCGAGCAGTCGAGCGTGCTGCAGATGCACGCGGGCAACGGCGACATGAGCGATCTCGGCGAGCGCTTCCTGCGCTGCTTCGACGCCGCCGCCGACGACGCCGGGCTGCCCGCCGACCCCGACTTCCGCGACGCCCTGCACGCGTACATGCGCTGGGCCGTCGACGACGTCCTCTCCTACTCGCCGCCGGACACCGTCGTCGCCCCGGGCGCCGCGATGCCGCGCTGGGGCTGGGACGGCCTGCAGCCGTAGCCCGATGCACGAGTCGCCGGCCGATCTCGCCGCGCTGCAGGAGCTGCTGGACCGCAGCTACGCGGGCGCCGGGGCGCATCTGCTGCGCATCCACACCCCCGAGCGGCGCCTGCGCGCCGCGCAGATCGCCGAGCGGCTGACGGGGATGGTCCTGCTCGCGCTCGCGACGGTCACGAGCGACGGCCGGCCGCTGGTCGGGCCGGTGGACGGGATCTTCTTCCGCGGGGCGCTGCACTTCGGCTCGGCGCCGGACTCGATGCGCTTCCGCCACATCCGCGCCCGGCCGCAGGTCAGCGCGACCCATCTCCCCGGGGAAGAGCTCGCCGTCACGGTCCACGGCCGCGCCGTCATGGTGCCCACGACGGGCGCGGAGGGCGCCGGCCTGCGCCGGGCGCTGCTTGACATCTACGTCCCGCGCTACGGAGCGGGCTGGGAGGAGTTCCTCGACTCCGGTCCGGTCTACGCGCGCATCGAGGCCGAGCGCATGTTCGCCTTCTGGATGCCGCCGGACTGAGTTCGGGCGGCGGGCGCTACGCGGCGCGCGTGATCTGGCGATCGGCCAGCACGGCGCCGGTCCAGTCGAAGCGCTGCAGCTCGACGACGTGACCGCGGCGGCGCGCCTCGAGGATGATGCCCCACGGCTTCTGGTGCACGCGCACCTCGGCACCCGGGTGGCGGCGGCGCAGCAGCACGATCTCGCGCATCTGCCGCATCGTGAGCTCGTGTGCCATGAGACGAGGCTCGCACGGCCCGGTAAGCGCCGGCATATGAACACCTGAGAATCGCGTAAGCGCCGGTGGCGTCTAGCGTGTGCACGATGCTCGCGGCGTGGTATGAGCGGCCGGGACCGGCGGGGGAGGTGCTGCAGGTCGGCGAGATGGCCGATCCGCAGCCGGGCGCCGGCGAGCTGCGCGTGCGGGTCGCCGTGTCCGGCATCAACCCCGGGGACGCGAAGAAGCGCGGCGACTGGGTCGGGGGCGGGTTGCCGTTCCCGCGCGTCGTTCCGCACAGCGACGGCGCGGGCGTCGTCGACGCCGTCGGAGACGGCGTCGAGCGGGGCCGCGTCGGACAACGCGTCTGGGTGTACGGGGCACAGTCCTACCGCCCCTTCGGCACGGCCGCCGAGCTGACCGTCGTGCCGGCCGACCAGGCCGTGGAGCTTCCCGGCGAGGTCGGCGACGAGCTCGGCGCGTGCCTCGGGATTCCCGGCATCACCGCGCATCGCGCGGTCTTCGGCGACGGTCCGGTCGCCGGCAGGACGGTGCTCGTCCAGGGCGCGCTCGGCGCCGTCGGCTCGCTCGCCGCCCAGCTCGCGCGCTGGGGCGGCGCGACGGTCATCGGCACGGTGACGCGCAGCGCCGACCTCGATCGGCTCGGCGCGGCGGTGACGCACGGCGTCGCGCTCGACGACGGGCAGCCCGCGGAGGCGATCCGCGCGCACGCGCCCGGCGGCGTGGACCGCATCGTCGAGGTCGCGTTCTCCGACAACGCCGACCTCGACGCGGCCGTCGCCGCGCCGGACGCCGTCATCGCCGCCTACGCGACCCGCCGCGAGCGGCCGGACTTCCCGTTCTGGCCGATGCTCTTCGCCAACCTGACGATCAGGCTGCTCGGCAGCGACGACTTCCCGCGCGCGGCCAGGCGCCAGGCCGCCGACGACCTCACGGCCGCCGCACGCGAGGGAGCGCTGGCGATCCCGATCGGCGAGCCGTTGCCGCTGCAAGAGATCGCCGCGGCCCACGAGCGCGTCGAGGCCGGCGCGCGCGAGCGCGTGCTGCTCTCGATTCCCTGACGCTGCAAACCGCGCGGCGCGGGCGTCAGCGCTCGCGGAACACGATGTCGCGCGGCCGGTCGACGGACCACACGCCGCGCCGCCAGGACACGCGCGTCCCGTCAGCCAGGCGCGCGGAGGCGTGGCCCAGCGGCGGCTGGCCCCAGAGCGTCGCCTCCAGCGGGCGCTCGCCCTCGGGCGTGTCGCCGAGGCCGCGCGCGACGTGCTCGGCGGGGTACGTCACGACGATCGAGCCCGACCGCACCCAGACCGGGATCGTGCTGCGCGGCGCCGGCGCCACCACCTCGCCGCCGCCGCGGACACGGGCGCCGGACCAGGCCGCGATCCAGTTCCCGCGCGGCAGCGCGACCTCGCGCGAGCGCGCGCCCTCGTCGAGCACCGGCGCGACCCACAGCGCCGGGCCGTAGCCGAACGCGTCGGCGATCGCCCAGCCGCGGTCGTCGGCGGGGTCGATGAGCGACAGCGGCCGGAT
>DATJEE010000135.1:0-11022 GCA_035496995.1 Solirubrobacteraceae bacterium
ACGACGTTCAGCACGCCGTCGGGCAGCCCGGCCTCCTTCGCCAGGCGCGCGAACGCCAGCGCGCTCTCGGGCGTGTCCTCGCTCGCCTTGAGCACGGCGGCGTTGCCGCAGACGAGCGCCGGGAAGACCTTCCAGGCGACGTTCGGCAGCGGCGTGTTGGCGGCGATGATGAGCCCGCAGACGCCGACCGGCTGGCGGACGGTCATCGGGTGGCGGTTGGGCACGCCGGAGGTCAGCGTCCGGCCGTACAGCCGCCGGCCCTCGCCGGCCATGAAGTAGCCCTGCTCGACGGCGCCGCCGGTCTCGCCGCGGGCGTCGCGCAGCGGCTTGCCGGTCTCGGCGGCGACGATCTGCGAGATCGCCTCGGCGTCGCGCTCGAGCAGCTGGGCGAGCCTGCGCAGCACCGCGCCGCGGGCGACCGGCGTCGTGCGGCCCCACCCGGGCTGGGCCGCGGCCGCGGCGCTCACGGCGGCGTCGACGTCGGCGGCGCGCGAGCGCGTGACGAGCGACAGCAGCGCGCCGGTGGCGGGCGCGAACTTCTCGAGCGTCTCGCCCGCGGCGGCCGCCACCTCCTGCCCGGCGATGAAGTTCTCGATGATGCGGGTCATCGCGAGCGGCCGCCATCCTGGTCGCTTCCGACGATGGTCGAGCAATGGCTTGATGTCACGCGGTGAACCCTCCGTCGACGCGCAGCTCGTGGCCGGTGAGGTAGCGCGCCGCATCCGATGCGAGGAAGACGAGCGGGCCGCCGAGGTCGTCGGCCTCGGCCATGCGTCCGAGCGGCACGCGCGCACAGTACTTGCGCAGGAACTCGTCGTCCTGCCCGCCGCGCACGCCGCCGGGCGACAGGGCGTTGACGCGGACGCCGCGCGGGCCCCAGAGCCGCGCGAAGTACTTCGTGAGCTGGACGAGGCCGGCCTTCGACGCGCCGTAGGCCGGCGGCTTGAGGAACCCCTCCATGTGGTCGTAGAAGCTCGGCTCCGGCGAGATCGACGCGTACAGCGAGCCGATGTTCACGATCGCGCCGCGGCCCGCGGCGGCCATCGGCTCGCCGAAGACGAGCATCGCGTTGAAGGCGCCCGCGAGGTTGACGTCGAGCACGCGCAGGAAGTCGGCGTGGTCGAGCACGGCCTGCGCGCCGGCGTCCGGCGGCTGGTCGATCCCGGCGTTGTTGACGAGGATCGTCGGCGCCGCGCCGAGGCCGTCGCGCAGCGCCTCGAGCGCCGCGCGGTCGCGGACGTCGGCGTCCTCGACGTCGATGCCGATGACGTCGGCCCCCGCCGCCTGCAGCGCCGCGGTCCAGACCGGGCCCAGCCGCCCGCGCGCGCCCGTGACGAGCGCAACCTCGCCCGCGAGCGGGCGAGCGGCGTCAGCCGGCATCCGCGGCGGAGGCGGAGGCGGCCGCGAGCGCCTCCTCGAGCACCTCGAGGCGCAGCCCCTCGTCCTCGGCGACCGGCTCCGTCAGTCGCCGGCCGATGACGTTCTCGAGCTCGTACGGCGCCAGGCCGTCGCCGGGCGACTTCATCGCGATGTCGCCGGCCTCCAGGACGTGGCCGGCCGGCAGGTCGCGCGCGGCGACGAGCTTCTTCGCCATCTTGATCGCGGGGGCGGTCTCGCTCTCGTAGACCTTCTTGGTCCCGTCGCCCATCGCGACGTGCAGCCGGCTGAGGTCGCGGCACATCTTGCGCAGCCCCTGGGGCTCGAGCGAGAAGCGGTGGTCGGTGCCCTTCAGGACGCGGTCGAGCGTGAAGTGCTTCTCGATGACGCGGGCGCCGAGCGCATGCGCGGCGACGGCCATCGCGATGCCGTTGTCGTGGCTCGACAGCCCGATGACCGTGTCCGGGAACATCGCCCGGAACGTCTGGATGACGCCGAGGTCGAGCTCGTCCCACTTGGCCGGATAGCCCGCGGTGCACTGCAGCAGCGCGATCTGCGGGTTGATCTCGGCGACGGCGGCGTGCGCGCGCTCGACGTCCTGCATCGACGACGCGCCGGTGGAGAGCACCATCGGCTTGCCGAAGGACGCGACGTGGCGCAGCAGCGGGATGTTGCGCAGGTCCGCCGACGCGATCTTGTAGGCGGGCATGTCGAGGTCGGCGAGGAACGCCGCCGACGGCATGTCGAAGGCCGTCGCGAAGAACGTCACGCCGACGCGCTGGGCGTACTCGATCAGCGCCTCGTACTCCTCACGGCCGAACTCGAGCGCCTCGCGGTGCTCGCCGTACGTCGCGCCGTAGGAGTTCTCGTTCTCGTAGGGCTTGTCGAACGCCTCGCGGGTGTAGAGCGAGCGGTTGTCGCGCTTCTGGAGCTTCACGGCGTGCGCGCCGGCGCGGCGGGCCTCGTCGAAGAGATGCATCGCGGTGTCGAGGTCGCCGCCGTGGTTGTGGCCGATCTCGGCGATGACGTAGGTCGGCGTCTCGTCGGAGATCTCGACACCGTCGATCGTCAGCGTGCGGGTCACGGGACCTCCTGGGGAATGGGCGGGGGGTGGTGTTCGTCGGGGTGCAGCGGCTCGGCCCGGCGCTCGCGCGCCTCCAGGCCCGCCAGCCGCTCCTCGCTGAGCGCCAGCCGCTGGGCGAGCATCTTGCTCTGGTCGGCCAGGCGCGAGACCGCGACGGAGAAGTGCAGCAGGAGCATGATGATGAAGAAGAACGCCGCGGCGAAGAGTGCCGAGGGCGGGTACGACGCGCCGATCGCGTTCGCGAGGATCTGCAGGAGCTGGTCCCAGGCGCTCAGCGCGACGAGCGCGAAGGCGCTGCCGAGCCACAGCAGCGCGTAGCGCTCGAGCAGCCGGCGCTGGCGCACGAGCTCGAGCACGAGGAGGAACAGGCTCACCGAGGCGACGACTGCGACGACGCGCAGATGCGGGTCCATCAGGCGTCCCCCCCGAGGACCGGCCGGCGCCGGACGAGGCCGACGAACATCGCCAGCAGGACCTTGATCATGTAGTACAGCGACTTGCCCGAGCGGATCGAGGAGACGCCGCCGCCGCGCTCGAACATCCGCACCGGCGTCTCGCGCATGCGCAGGCGGTGGAAGTGCAGCATGAGGACCGCCTCGACCTCGGGGTAGTCGTGCGGGTAGTCGCGGGCGAAGAGCTCGATCGCGCGCCGGTTGTAGAGGCGGAAGCCGGAGGTCGGGTCGCTGATGCGCTGGCCGACGATGCGCGACAGCAGGAAGGCGAAGATGTGGATGCCGGTGCGGCGGCTGATCGGGGCCGGGTACCTGTGGTCGGCGCTGATGAAGCGCGAGCCGCAGACCATGTCGACGGCGGGTTCCTCGCCCATCGCGTCGAAGAGGCGGGCGATCTGGCCGGGGTCGTGCTGGCCGTCGCCGTCGACCTGCACCATGTAGTCGTAGCCGTGCTCGAGGGCGTAGATGAAGCCCGTCTGGACGGCGCCGCCGATGCCGAGGTTGAACGCGTGGCGCAGGACGACGGCGCTCGCGCGGGCCGCGGCCGCCGAGCTGTCGTCCGTCGAGCCATCGTCGATGACGAGGACGTCGATGGCGGGCGCCTCGGCGTGGATCGCGCGCACGACGTCGCCGACGGTGGCCGACTCGTTGTAGGCCGGCACGATCGCGAGCGTCCGCCCGGCGAGCGGCCGCGGCTGCACCACGGCGCTCACCGCAGACGCCGGTTCCAGCACGCTCGTCGACGCGTCACTCGCTCGCACCATCTTCATGGTCCAACGCTGCAACTGACGGAAAGTCGCGACCTGCACCGGATTCCGGAAAGCATAGAGGCCGTCAGAACGGCAGATCGGCTGCGATCTCGCTGAGCGCCGGTGCCTGGCGGTCGCGATCGGAGACGAGCAGCTCGACGTCCTGCGGCCAGGCGATCGCGACCTCGGGATCGTCGAAGCGGAAGCCGCGCTCGACCGCGCCGTCGTAGTACGTCGAGCACTTGTACGTCACGTCGGCGACGTCCGACAGGACGCAGAAGCCGTGCGCGAAGCCGATCGGGACGAAGAGCTGGCGCGCGTGCTCGTCGTCGAGCTCGACGCTCTCCCACTCGCCGTAGGTCGGCGAGGCGCGGCGCAGGTCGACGACGACGTCGAGGATCCGCCCGCGCGCGCAGCGCACGAGCTTCGCCTGCCCGGCGCCGATCGAGAAGTGCATCCCGCGCAGGACGCCGCGGCCCGAGCGCGAGTGGTTGTCCTGGACGAACGTGTCGCCGATGCCGTGCTGCGCCCAGACGTTCGCGCGATAGCTCTCCAGGAAGAACCCGCGGGCGTCGCCGTGGACGTCGGGCTCGAGCAGGATCGGGCCGTCCAGACGGGTCTCCAGCAGGCGCATAGGGCCTGCAATCTAGTCTCCCCGCGATGGACGAGGCCCGCGCGAAGCGCCTGACGCTCATCGCGTGCATCGTCGGCTCCGCGATCGTGTTCGTCGATCAGACCGTCGTCAACGTCGCGCTGCCGGCCCTGCGCGCCGACCTCGACGCGACGCTCGCCGACCAGCAGTGGGTCGTCGAGGCCTACCTGCTCATGCTCGCCTCCTTCGTCCTCGCGGGCGGGGCGCTCGGCGACCTCTACGGCCGGCGGCGCATCTTCGCCGTCGGCGTCGCCGGCTTCGGCGCCTCCTCGCTCGTCTGCGCGGTGGCGCCGACGGTCGCGGTGCTCATCGGGGCGCGGGCGCTGCAGGGGGCGTTCGGCGCGCTGCTCGTGCCGAGCTCGCTGGCGATCATCACCGCGGTGTTCACGGGGCCGCAGCGCGCGGCGGCGATCGGCTCCTGGACGGCGGGCACGAGCGCGGCCGTCGCGTTCGGGCCGCCGCTGGGCGGCCTGCTCGTCGACACCGTCTCCTGGCGCGTGATCTTCGCGATCAACGTGCCGCTCGTCGTCGTCTGCCTCGTCCTCATCGTGCGCGCGGTGCCGGAGATCCCCGGTTCCGGCACGCGCCGTATCGACGTCCCGGGCATCGTGCTCTGCGTGCTCGGGCTTGCCGGGCCCGTCTACGCGCTCATCCGCCAGCCCGCGCTCGGCTGGGCGGATCCGGCCGTCTGGGGCACGTTCGTCGGCGGGCTCGGGGCGTGCGCCGCGTTCATCGCCTACGAGCGCCGGGCGGCCGATCCGATGCTGCCGCCGTCGATCTTCCGCAACCGCAACTTCGCCGTCGGCAACCTCGTGACGTTCGTCGTCTACGCCGGGCTCGGGGCGGCGACGTTCTTCGTCGCGCTGTTCCTCCAGCAGATCGCCGGCTACAGCGCGCTGAAGGCGGGCCTCGCGCTCCTGCCGATCACGCTGCTGCTCGTCACGCTGTCGCGGCGCTTCGGCGCCCTGTCGGCGCGCGTCGGCCCGCGGCTGCTGATGGCCGGCGGCCCGATCGTCGCGGGGCTCGGCCTGCTGGCGTTCGCCCGGCTCGACGCGCGCGCCGACTACCTCGGCGGCGTGCTGCCCGCCGGGCTCGTCTTCGGCGTCGGCCTCGCGATGACCGTCGCACCGCTCACCGCGACGGTGCTCGACGCCGCCGACCGGCGCTACGCCGGGATCGCCTCGGGCGTCAACAACGCCTTCGCGCGCGTCGCGGGGCTGCTGGCGATCGCGGCCGTCGGCGCGGTCGTGTCCGCGCAGTTCGGCGCCGGCCTCGACGGCCGCGCGGCGGCGCGCTCGACCGATCCCGCCGCGCGCACGTACGTCGGCGCGGCCCGTGACCGGCCGCTGTCGCTGCCCGCGGGCGCGGCGCCGGTGGCGGTGCGGGCGGCGGTCCGCGACGCCAACGTCGCGGCCTTTCACAGCGGCATGATCACGGCCGGGCTGCTGATGATCGCCGGCGGGCTGATCGCGGCCGTCGGGATCGAGAACCCGCGCCGGCGCGCCGAGCCCGTGGACGAGGCGCGGCTCGCACCGGTCGCGTCCTAAGATCCGCGCCGGATGAAAGACCGGCTCACCGTCCTGAAGGACCGCCTCGCGATCAGCCCCGAGCGCTATGCGCTGTTCGCGCGCGTGGCGCTCGTCATGCTCACGCTCATCGTCCTCACGGGCGCGGCGGTGCGCGTGACGGGCTCGGGCCTCGGCTGCCCGACGTGGCCGCGCTGCACGGACACCTCGCTCTACACGAAGCTCACGACGCACGGCGTCATCGAGTTCGGCAACCGCATGCTGACGTTCTTCGTCGGCTTCGCCGCGATCGGAGCCTTCGTCGCGGCGTTCCTGCGCAAGCCGCTGCGCCGCGACCTCGTCTGGCTCTCGCTGCTGCTGCCGCTCGGCGTCGTGTGCCAGGCCGTGCTCGGCGGCTTCACCGTCCTCTACGACCTCGCGCCGGGCTTCGTCATGAGCCACTACCTGCTGTCGATGCTCATCCTCGTCGCCTGCGTCGCGCTGGACTGGCGCGCCCATCGCGAGCCCGCGGCCGGCGCCGCCGCCGGCCCGGCCGATCGGTTGATGGCGCGCGCCGTCTGGGGCCTCGTCGGGCTCGGCGCGGTGACGATCTTCGCCGGCACGGCCGCGACCGCCGCCGGCCCGCACGCCGGCGGGGCGGGGACCGGGGACGTCATCAAGCGCCTGGACTTCAAGGGCGCCGAGACGCTGCGCTTCGTCATCGAGCAGCACGCGCGCCTCGCGACGCTGCTCGGTCTCGCCGCCGTCGGGCTCTGGTTCCTCGCGCGCCGGCGCGGCGGGCCGCCGGAGCAGCGCCGGGCGCTGACGGTCCTGTGCCTCCTGCTCGCGGCGCAGGGCGTCGTCGGCGGCGTGCAGTACGCGCTCGAGCTGCCGGCCGAGATCGTCTGGGTCCACGTCGGCCTCGCGGCCTCCACGTGGCTGTCGATCCTCTGGGTCTTCGCGGCGACCGCGACGGCGCGCGCGGCGCAGCCCGCCGCCGCTGTCCGGGGCGCCGGCGAGGCGGCGCCGGCACGGTAGCGCTCGCTGCCCGTCACTTCGCGGTGGGCCGAATTACGGGTGGCCTACCGTGGTGGCCTGTCGGGTGCGGGGCGCTGACCGCGTCGGTGAGGAAACGGGTGGGCCCGGCGCGGGCGTTCTCCGCGCGGGGGTGTGCCGGATCGCTATCGCTGGGCGTGCACGATCCGGCGCACCCTCCTCGATTGGCGGCCTAGTCCGGCTGAGCCGCCCCGGACGAACTCGCCACTGGACCCAGAAACCGCGCACGCCCCGGTCCCACGGCGGCTCCCAGGCACCCCTCCGCGGGACGAGACAGCAGGCCGTCGCCCGCGTTCAGCGACGGCGCGAGGCCGAACGGGTCGTGCGACGGGATGCCCGCGCGCGTCCGGCGCCACCAGCACGAGGGGACCGCGCTCGCACCGCGTCGCGACGCAGGCGCGCAGGCGTACGGCGGGCACGCTGACGGGCACCGCCGGCACGACGCGCATCGCGCGTACGACCGGGGCGCAACGCAGCCGGCGGCGCGCGGCGACTCGCGACGGCCTTGCCGCCGCGCAGCGCGTCGATGCGGACGCTGCGCCCGCGGCGCTCCCGGCGCCGGTGTCGCGGACGAGGACACGGACCGCGACGACGACCATGAGTCTTCGCGACCGGGTTCGTCCCGCCGCGGCGGTCCGGGCGCCGCGGCGGAACGAGGCCCGCGTGTCAGATGAGGACCGGTGCGACGGCGGCCAGCACGGTGAGCGCGGCGAGCGCGCAGGCCATGACGAGCGCGGCTCCGCGCAGGCCGCGGGCGCGACGTCTCGCCCACCGCCGTTCACGGCGCGTCAGGGTGCTCGCGTAGATCTGCCGCGGTTGCACGCACCGATCATCAAGCATGCATCGGATGTCACAGGTGTCGGACCGACCGCGTCAACCCTCGCGACCCGTCGTTGCCGCATCCTGCGCAAGAAATACGTGAGCAGGGCGGCGTGAGCGCACGGCTAGCCTCGACCGCGTGAGACCCTCGCTCCCCGACGTGCGCAAGGCGCTGATCGCCGCCGTCGTCATCGTCGCGACGGTCGCCGGCGCGGCGACCGCGCTCGTGACCTTCCGCCAAGACCGCGTCCTCGACGTCGGCAGCGTTCGCCTCTCGATCGAGCCGACCCGCCACGGGGCGCTCGATCTCTACGTCCCGGTCGTCGACTGGGGCGTGCGCTTCCCCGTCGTGCGCCTCCCGGCGCGCGTGAACGTCGACGTCCGCTCGGTCGACCGCGACGCCGTCGTGCGCCTCGCCGAGGCCGGCCGCCTGGACACCCAGCTCGTGCGCGGGCAGGCGCGCGACGCGCTCGCCGGCTACCTGCGCCTGGCGATCATCGTCGCGATGGCGGCCGGGCTCGCGTTCGGCATGCTCGTCGCGCTGGCGGTCCGCGGCGGCCGCGGGCCGCGCCTGCGCACGACGCTCGCCACGGCCGGCGTCACGGCGCTGGCCTGCGGGGTCGCCCTGGTCGTGCTGCTGCCGCCGCGCTCGAACGTCGACTCGCCGCAGTACTACGCCAACGGCACGGAGGTCCCGGCCGCGCTGCGCACGATCGAGAACCTCGGCGCGTCGGCGAAGACGCTCGACGACGAGATCGACCAGCAGCTCGTCGGCATCGCCCGCCTCGTGACCGCGCCGGCCGGCCGCCCCTCCGTCGACCGGCTCCTGCGGCTGACGGTCGCCTCCGACCTCCACAACAACGTCCTCGCGCTGCCCGCGCTTGAGCGCGCCGCGCGCGGCGGCCCGCTGTTCTTCGTCGGCGACCTCACCGACAAGGGCTCGGCGATCGAGCAGTCGCTCGCGCTGCGCGTCGTGCGCGCCGGGAGCCCGTTCGTCTTCATCTCCGGCAACCACGACTCCGACGTCCTCGAGCGCAAGCTCGCCCGCGCGGGCGCCGTCGTCCTGACGCGCAGCGGGCGCCTGCGCGCCGACGGCACGACGGACGGCGCGCTCGTCACGAACGTCCGCGGGCTGCGCGTCGCGGGCTACGACGACCCGCTCAAGCGCCTCGCCCGCGACGGCTACCGCGACAACGGCGCGACGCCGACGCCGGAGATGCAGGAGCAGTTCGCGAGCTGGCTGCAGGCGCGCCGCGGCCTGGCCGACATCGTCCTCGTCCACGAACCGGCGCTCGCCCAGCTCGCCGTCGACGTCCTGCACAACACGCCGCCCGCCAAGCCGCTCGTGATCCTCGAGGGCCACACGCACAAGTCCGCCATCGAGCACAAGGACAACCTCACGATCCTCAACGGCGGCTCCGTCGGCGGTGGCGGCACCGGCAACCTCACCGAGCTCAGCGGGGACATCGGGCTGGCGCGCCTGACGTACGCGCGCACGCCGGCCTTCGCCCCGGCGGCCGCCGACATCATCGACATCGATCCCGCCGACGGCGAGGCCCGGGCCCAGCGCGTGCGCCTCGACACGCCGGCCGCCGGCGCGGGCTGAACGCATCGTTGGGCCGTACGCGGGGTTCGAGAAAGGGACGACCCCTCCCGAAAGGAGCCGCGACCATGCCGTCCAAGCTCCCCCGCTGCGTGCTCGCCGTCCTCGCCGCAGCCCTCCTGCTCCCCGCCGCACCCGCCATCGCCCGCAGCTCGATCCGCGTCGGCGTCGCCGACCAGAACCCGGCGATGTTCGCGGCCCCCGGCTTCGGGCAGCTCGCCATCAAGCGCACGCGCTACTTCGTCGCCTCTGACGTCATGCAGGACAGCGCCGAGCGCGCGAGGGCCCGCGCGTTCGTCCTTGCCGCCCGCGGCGCCGGCGTCTCGACGCTGATCCACGTCTCGACGACCGACCTGCGCGTCAAGCGCGGCAAGCTCGTGTCGACGACGACCTACCGGCGCAACGCCGGGCGGATCGTCGCCTACTTCCGCAAGCTCGGCGTGCGCGACTTCGGTGCCTGGAACGAGGAGAACCACGCCTCGCAGGAGACGTGGAACCACATCGGCAACGCCGTCTCGTACTACAAGAGCATGTACACGGCCGTGAAGCGGCGCTGCGGCTCGTGTGCCGTCGTCGGCCTGGATCTGCTCGACCAGGCCGGCGTCGATCGCTACATCCGCAGCTTCTATGCGCGGCTGAGCGCGACGTGGCGCAAGCGGCTGAAGGTCGTCGGGATCCACAACTACTCCGACGTCAATCGCAGCCGCGCGACCGGCACGGCGAAGATCATCAACACCGCGCGCCGTTACAACCGGACGACGAAGTTCTGGTTCACCGAGACCGGCGCCGTCGCGAGCTTCGGCGGGGCGTTCCCGTACAGCGAGTCGCGCCAGGCCAAGCGGATGCCCAACATGTTCAAGCTCGCGAGCCAGTTCAGGAGCCGGGGCGTGCAGCGCGTGTACTCCTACAACTGGTTCGGCGTCGAGAACGGATCCTGCGCCGCCCGCTGCAAGTTCGACGCGGGCCTCGTCGGCCCCGACGGCACGCCGCGGCCGGTCTACGCCGTCTTCGCGGCGAAGCTCCGCAGCTACTCGCGCTAGGCCGGCGGCGCGTCGACGAGCGGCAGGAGGTCGGCGAGGCCGGAGATCTCCAGCACGCGCTCGATCTGGCGGGGCCCGCGGATGATCGAGAGGGCGAAACCGGCCTCCTCGGCGCGCGCGTTGGTCTGCGCGAGCGCGCGCAGGCCGGTGGAGTCCATGAAGGTCAGCTCGCGGAGGTCGAGGACGAGCTCGGCGCCGGACTCGGCGGTCGCGTCGGCGATCGCCTGCTCGAACTCGGGCGCGCTCGCGATGTCGAGCTCGCCGGACGGCGCGATGCGCGTGGTCAGGCCGGACTTGACGACCTCCAGCGCGAAGGACGGGATCGACGACATGTCCGCGGGCAGTTTACCGGGGGCCCTAAAGCCCCTCGGGATGGCGGGCGACGAAGCCGATGTTCGTCCGCAGCGACGCCTGCCAGCGCGAGCCCGTCACGCGCGTCCCACTCGTGTCGAAGCGGACCCCCGCCACGACCATGTAGACGTGGTGGGGGTTCGTGTAGATCGTGATCCACTTGCCGGGGCCGGGCTTGCCCCAGCCCATCAGCCGCCCGGAGTCCAGCGGCCCGCTGAGCAGCCCGGCCGACGCCAGCGCATAGGAGACCGAGCCCGAGCAGTCATAGCCCTTGTCGAGCCACGTGCCGTGGCCGCCGCCCCAGAGGTAGGGCGTGCGCGCGATCGAGTTGCCC
>DATJEE010000136.1:0-8259 GCA_035496995.1 Solirubrobacteraceae bacterium
GCGACCGCCTCCTCGAAGGCGCCCGTGCGGCCGGCGTCGTCGAGCATGTTGAAGTGGTACTGCAGCGGGATGAACCGGCCCAGCTCGTGATCCGGGTGCGGGGCGTCGCTCACCGCGCCCATCGTGGCAGGGTTCGCGCGCTACCACGCCGCGCCGTCTCCAGAACTCGCCACACGGCATCAGCTCGCTTGGTTACAGTGCAGCCGTGCGGCTGCATTCGCAGAACACGAAGGCCGAGGCGCTGGGTCGGGCTCCGCTGTTCGAGGGGCTGTCGAAGAAGGATCTGGTCCGGCTGGCGCAGGTGTGCGAGGACGTCGAGATACCGGAGGGCAAGCTCCTCTGCGCGGAGGGTCAGTTCGGCAGCGAGTTCTTCGTGATCGTCGACGGCGAGGTCGAGGTGACGCGGGGCTCGGAGCGGATCGGCGTCTGCGGTCCGGGCGACTTCTTCGGCGAGATCGCGCTGGTCGAGAACGTCCGGCGTATGGCGGATGTGCGGGCGATAACGCCGCTACGCGTCTACGTTCTGACCCGCCAGAGCTTCTTGCAGCTACTCGACGAGAACCGAGACGTCGAGCGCAAGGTCTTGCGCGCACTCGTGAGACGCTTGGCGAGCATCACGTCAGATCCGATGGCGCCGAGCTGACGGCGACCCGCCTCCTGTTCGTCTGCATGGGCAACATCTGCCGCTCGCCGACGGCCGAAGGGGTCATGCGCGGCCTCGTCGCCGACGCCGGCCTGAGCGACCGGATCGAGATCGACAGCGCGGGGACCGGCGGCTGGCATGTCGGCGCCCCGCCCGATCGCCGCGCGGTCGCCGCGGCCGCGCAGCGTGGCATCCGCCTGAGCGGCGCCGCGCGCCAGGTCCGCCGCCGCGACTTCGAGGACTTCGACCTGCTCCTCGCGGCCGACGCCGACAACGCCCGCGACCTGCGCCGGCTGGCCCCCGACGACCGCGCCGCGGCGAAGGTCCGTCTCCTGCGCGAGTTCGACCCGGCCGGTGACGGCCGCGACCTCGACGTCCCGGACCCGTACTACGGCGGTACGGACGGCTTCGGCGACGTGCTCGACCTCGTCGAGGCCGCCTGCCGCGGGCTGCTCGACGACCTGCGCGGGCGTGTCGGCGCTCCGTGACGCGCTGACCGCGGCGCTCGGCCGGCCGGTGTCCGAGCCACGACCGATCGCCGGCGGCGACCTCAACGACGCCTACGCCGCCGAGTTCGAGGACGGCGGCGGCCGGCTCTTCGTCAAGACGGCGGCGAACGCCGCGCCCGCCGCGTTCACGCGCGAGGCGGAGGGGCTGCGCTGGCTCGCCGAGCCCGCGGCACTGGCGGTCGCGCGCGCGCTCGCCGTCGCCGACGCGCCGCCGGGCCCGCGCTTTCTCGCGCTGGAGTGGATCGAGCGCGGCCCGCGGACGGCCGCGACCGACGCGCAGCTCGGCCGCGGCCTGGCGGCGCTGCACGCCGCCGGCGCGCCCGGCTTCGGCGGCGACCACGACCTCGTCCTCGGCCCGCTGACGCTGCCCAACGCGCCGGTCGCCGGCTGGCCGGAGTTCTACGCCACGCAGCGCCTCGAGCCGGTCGCGCGGCTCGCCGCCGACCGCGGCGCGCTGCCGACCGGCGCGCCGGCGCTGCTCGACCGGCTCGCCGCCCGGCTCGCGGACCTCAGCGGCCCCGCCGAGCCGCCCGCGCGGCTGCACGGCGATCTGTGGAGCGGCAACGTCATGACGGATGCCGGCGGGCGGCCCGTGCTGATCGACCCGGCGGCCTACGGCGGCCATCGCGAGGTCGATCTCGCGATGCTGCGGCTGTTCGGGTCGCCGGGCAGGGACTTCCTCCCGGCCTACGAGGAGCTCGCGCCGCTGGCCACCGGCCACGAGGACCGCGTCGAGCTCTGGCAGGTCCTGCCGCTGCTGACGCATGCGGCGCTGTTCGGCGGCAGCTGGGGGAGATCGGCGGTCGCGGCGATGCGCCGCTACGTCTGATCGCGCGTCACCCGCGCTTCTTCGAGCAGACCAGCCCGAACCGCAGCACGGCCGTGTACGGCTTCGGCGTGCGCGTCCAGAAGATCTCCACGTCGACGCTCCGCGCGTGGCCGAGGCGCACCGGGTCCGCCAGGCGCGCGCCGCGGTAGGCCGGCCCGCCGCCCTCGTCGGGCACGACGTTGCGCGCGACGTAGCCCGCCGGGCAGGTCAGCGGCAGCACCGTGCGGGTCTTGCGCTGCACCGGCGGCAGGCGCACGCTGCGCTCGATCTGCGCGGTGCCCGGGGGCAGCGGTGTGCCGGGCCTGATCGTCCTGCCGAGCACGACCCTGCCGCCGGGGACCGCCCGCGGGGCCGGGTCGCCGGCGTGCAGCGTCGGGTGCTCGATGATCACGACGCCCGCGGCCCCGGCGGTCACGGCCACCGCGGCTGCGATGGCGGCAACGGTCTTCCCGCCCCCGCCGGAGAACCCGAGCACGCCGAGCTTGCCTGCTCCGAGCAACGCGAGGAACGCCGGGCCCGGATGCAGGAGCGCGACGGAGCGCCGCATCCCGCGCAGGTCCTCGCGATAGGACCGGCAGGGGGCGCAGCCGCGCAGGTGGCGGCGCGCGTGCTCGCTCGGGCGCCGGCGCGCGTCGTGGGCGCCGGCGAGGTCGGCGCGGATGTCGGCGCAGGCGGCGTCGCGGGCCGCGACGGACTTGACGAGGTTCTCGCGCGCCCGGACGACGAGCATCCGCGTCGCCTCGGGGGTCACGCCGAGCTGCGTCGCGACCGACTCGTGCGAGAGGCCCTCGAGCTCGCGCATGAGCAGCGCGTCGCGCTGCTGCTCGGGGAGCTCGGCGAGGTCGGCGAGCAGCGCGCGCAGCGCCTCGCGGCGGCCGAGCGACTGCGCCGGCCCTGCGCTCGCGGCGGCCGCGGGCTCGACGGCGTGCTCGGCATCGAGCGATTCGCCCGGGCGGTCACGGCGGCGCAGGACGTCGATGACGCGGTTGCGGGTCATGCGAAAGAGCCAGGGCTTGAGGGCGAGCTCGCGCTCGTCGCCGCTCGTGAGCGCCGCGTGCGCGCGGATGAGGACGTCCTGCACGACGTCCTCGGGGTCCAGGCCCGTGTCGCGCAGGAGCTTGGCGGCGTAACCGCGCAGCGCGCGCTCGTGACGCTGGACGATCGCGGCGAAGGCCTGCTCGTCGCCCGCGCGGGCGGCCGCGACGAGCCGCGCCTCGCCGCCCCCGAGGAGGGGGAGGCGAGGCCGCCGGCCGGGCGCTGTGGAGACGTCTGGGCCGTCCACGTCACGACGATCATCTAGTAGATCGACGGGTGCTTCACGCGGGGATCGCCGAGCCCGCCGGAGCGCGGGCACAGCGCCGCCGTCTTGACCCAGCCGTTCTTGTTCGCCGTGCCGCGGGCGAAGCCGTAGACGTAGGTTCCCGACGGGCTGACGCGCTTGACCTTGATCGTCTCGTTCCTGAGCAGGTTGCCGAGGATGCCCTTGCCGGGGGTCTTCGTGACGACGGCGCTCTTGGCGCAGATGCCGTGGACGGCCGAGCCGTACGTCGGCTTGACCGGCGCTGCATCGGCGCCGGCGGTGACGAGCGCGGCGGCCGGGACGACGGCGAGGGCGGCGGTGAGGGCGGTCGTGGCGAGGCGGTTGCGGAACATCGTGATCTCCTGGGGATGGCGGGTCGGTGGGAACTGGCGCAGGAACGCGACCGCCGCCCGCGGCGCCACGGACCTTCCTCCGAGTTGGCGCGTTGCCGCTCATCCGTTGACATATTCCGATATCGGCATATCTTGTTCCGCATGGCACGCGCGGCGACCACGGCGGATGCGTTCAACGCGGTGGCCGAGCCCCGGCGCCGGCAGATCCTCGACGTCCTCGCGGCCGGCGAGCGCCCCGTCAACGACCTCGTCCGCGAGCTCGGGCTCGCCCAGCCGCAGGTCTCCAAGCACCTGCGCGTGCTGCGCGAGGTCGGGGTCGTCGACGTGCGCGGCGCGGGACGCCGGCGGCTGTACCGGCTCAACGGCCCCGCGCTGAAGCCGATCCACGACTGGGTGAAGACCTACGAGCGCACCTGGGTCGCGCGCTTCGACGCGCTCGACCTCGTACTGGAGGACCTCAAGTGCAAGGAGGAAGGAGATGGCGGCGATGACGAGTACCGGCACGGCGATCGTGACGCTCCCGGCGGATGAGCAGATCCTCATCACGCGGGAGTTCGACGCCCCCAAGCACCTCGTCTACGAGGCCTGGACGACGCCCGAGCTGGTCAAGCGCTGGTGGAGCGGGCAGCGCGGCGCGGTGACGCTCGCCGAGATCGACCTGCGCGTCGGCGGCACGTGGCGCTACGTCATGGTCGCCAACGGCGGCTTCGAGGTCGGCTTTCACGGCGAGTACCGCGAGATCGTCCCGAACGAGCGCATCGTGGCGACCGAGGTCTACGAGGGGATGCCCGACGGCGAGGCGCTGACGACGACGACGTTCACCGAGCGCGACGGGCGCACGACGCTCACGATGCTCGTCGAGCATTCGATCAGGGCGCACCGCGACGCCCACATCGACTCCGGCATGGAGGGCGGCATGCAGGAGGCGATGGATCTGCTCGAGCAGGTCGCGATCTCGCTCGCCTGAGCGTCAGCGCGCCGCGTGCCCGAGCGCGGCGCGCACGATGACCCGCGCGACGGCGACGAGGTCGGCGATGGCGACGCGCTCGTCGACGGCGTGCGCGTGGCGGATGCCGCGCGGCCCGAACATGACGCACGGGATGCCGCGCTCGCAGAACAGCCGCATGTCGGTGCCGTAGCCGACGCCGACGAGCGCCGGCGGCGCGCCGAGCTCGGCCGCGGCGGCACGCGCGACGCACGCGACCCAGGGATCGTCGAGCGCGGTCTCGGCGGGCGCGAACTGACCGCCGGTCCAGGTGATCTGCACGGGCGGACCCTGGTCGTCGGTGGCGTCGGCGACCGCGCGCTCGAGATCGGCCCGCGCCGCGGCGACCGGCGTGCCGACCGGCACCCCGAGGCGGCCCTCGAAGCGCAGCTCCTCGGGCACCTGGCTCGACCAGCGCCCGGCGTCGAGCCGGCCGACGAGCAGCGGGTAGGGGAGGGGGTGGCCGGCGAACAGCGGATGGCGCGGGCGCGCGTTGATCTCGCGCTCGTGCTCGTGCAGCGCGGCGTGGATCGGCAGGTAGCGGTCGATCGCCGACACGCCGTCCAGGCGCAGCGCGGCATGGGCCGTCCGCCCGCGCACCGTCCCGGCGAACGTCAGGGCGCCGCCGTGCGCGCAGACGATCTGCAGCTCGGTCGGCTCCGGGATGAGGCACGCGGCGAAGGCGCTGTCGCGCTGCAGCGCGGCGAAGGTCCCCAGGCCACCGTCCTCCTCGGAGGAGACGACCTGCAGGACGACGTCGCCGGCGGGCCGCGCGCCGGACGCGCGCAGCGCCACGAGCGCGTGCAGCGCCGCGGCGACGGCGCCCTTCATGTCCAGCGCGCCGCGCCCGTGCAGGATGCCGGCGTCGATCGCGCCCGACCAGGGGTCGCGCTGCCAGGCCTCGGTGCCGGGGTGCACGACGTCGACGTGCCCGTTGACGCACAGCCGCGGCGCCGCCGGGTCGCGGCCGGGCAGCGTCACGACCGCGCCGACGAGCTCGGTCCGCGGCGCCTCCTCGCCGGGATGGCCGTCGGCGGCCCGCAGCGCCGCGAGGTCGTACTCGACGAGCTCGGCGTCGAGGCCATGGCCGCGGGCGATCGTGACGAGCTCGGCGACCACCGCGCGCTCGCCGCCGGTGATGCTCGGCACGCGAACGAGGCGCGCGGCGTCGCGGGCGAGCGCGTCGGCGCTGACGTGGTCGGCGGCCGCGGTCATCGTGACGGCGACGATGGCAGGTGGCGCGGGCGTCTGGGATGCTCACCCCGTGGGGGTCCTCGAGCAGGCGCTCGCAGCGATCGACGCGGCGTTCGCCGGCGTGCCGCGGCCGGCCGACGACGCGCTGCTGCACGAGGACTGCTGCGACGACGGCGACATCGCGGCGCTCTATGCGTTCGCGCACTGGCGCGACGTGCCCGACGACGTCGTCGCGACCGAGTACGCCGCGCTCTCGTTCCTCGGGCCCGCCGGCTACCGGCACTTCATCCCGGCCTACATGCGCTTCTCCCTGCGCCACCTCGCAGCCGGCTACAGCGCGGTCGACAGCACGATCTGGAGCCTCACGGCGCGCGACTGGGAGGACGAGGCCGCCGACGGGTTCCGGCGCTCGAAATGGAGCCTCTTCGACGACGCGCAGCGCGCGGCCGTCGTCTCGTTCCTCGAGGCGGTGCGCGAGCTCACGCCCGACGACGACGACGACGTCGACCGGGCGTTACGCACGTGGGACGGCTCGCCGGCGGACGACGACCCGGACTTCGCGGGGCGCGCCGCGGACGCCGAGGCCGGTGAGGCCGTCGTCTGCGCGTGGCTCGAGGCGCTGAACCGGCGCGACGCCGACGCGATCGCGGCGCTCATGGCGCCGGGCGCGAACTGGCTCGCAACCGCCGCTCCGGTGCACATCGCGTCCGGCCGCGCGGGTCTGGACATGCTGCTCACCCGCGTCGACGAGCGCATCGGCGCGGCCGGCGAGCTCGCGCTGCTCGACGTGCTGCGGATCGACACGGCGCGGTTTGCGCTCATGGCGGAGACCGAGGACGAGACGCCGTTCTCGGCGATGCACGAGCTCGACGACGACGGGCGCATCGTGAGCGTGAGCCACAGCTTCGTGGAGCTCCCGGCGTGAGCGTTGGCGGGATCGACGCGTGGTGGTCGAGCGGCGAGCGGGTGCCGCTGCGGCTCGGCGGCGCCGAGCGGCTGATCTTCGTCCGGCGCGCCGGCGCCGGCGCGCCGATGACGCTGCTGCACGGCTTCCCCAGCTCCTCGTACGACTGGGCCCGCGTCGCCGCCCCGCTCGGCGAGCACCACGCCCTGCTGCTGCCCGACTTCCTCGGCTTCGGGGCGTCCGACAAGCCCGCCGATCATGAGTATTCGCTGCACGAGCAGGCCGATCTCGTCGAGGCGCTCTGGGCCCGCGAGGGCGTCACGGCGACGACGCTCGTCGCGCACGACTACGCCGTGTCGGTCACGCAGGAGCTGCTCGCGCGCCGCGCCGAGGGCGCGCTCGCCGTCGACCTCGTCGCCGTGCACCTGCTCAACGGCGGCCTGTACCCCGATCTGCACCGGCCCGAGCCGATCCAGACGGCGCTGCTCGATCCCGAGCAGGGGCCGCAGATCAGCGCGCTGCTGTCCGGGGAGCTGCTCGCCGGCGCGCTGGCGCCGACCTTCGCCGAGGGCTTCGACGCCGCCACCGACACCGCCGACATCTGGCGCGCGCTGAGCCGCGACGACGGGCAGCGCCTCGCGCACCGCCTCATCCGCTACATGACCGACCGCGTGCGCCACGAGCAGCGCTGGGTCACCGCGCTGGAAGGCACCGACGTGCCGCTCGCGTTCATCTGGGGGATGCTCGACCCGATCTCCGGCGCCCACATCGCCGCGCGCATCCGCCAGCGGCTGCCGGCCGCGCCGTTCACGGCCCTGGAGGACGTCGCGCACTGGCCGCCGCTGGAGGCACCGCAGCGCGTGGCGGCCGCGATCCTCGCAACCGGTTAACCGGTGATGTCGCGGCGCTCGAAGCACGCCGCGCCGGCCGCGGCGAGCAGGACGCCGACGGCCACGAGCAGCGCGAACCCGGCGATGTCGAGCCCGTCCTGCAGCGGCGCGCCGTAGTAGCGGAAGGCCGACGCCCAGCGCACGCCGTGCAGCGGCGCGCTGAGCTTGCCGACGAGGTCCAGGACGTACATCGCCCCGAGCAGCCCGCCGACCGTCCCGAGCGCGAGCCCGGCGCGGTGGACGAGGCCGGAGGCGAGCGTCGCGGCGCCGCCGAAGAACAGCGCGAGCGCCCAGACGCCGGCGAGCCCGGCCGCGAGGCGCCCGACCGGGACCGCGTCGCCGGCGATCGCGCCGGCGACGGTCGTCAGCGCGCCCGTCACGAGCAGCACGGCGGCCGTGGCGAGCGCGACGGTGAGGAAGGCGCTCGCCGCGAGCGTGCGCCGCGCGACCGGCGTCGCCAGGAGCGTGTCGAGGTGGCCCTTCTCCTCGGCGCCCGCGATCGCCGCCGCGACCCAGCGCATCGCGCAGTAGGCGAGCGCCAGCGGCAGCACGAGGCTGAACATCTCCGCATGCAGGTACGCCTCGACCGTCCCGAGATCGGTGATGCCGAAGGCGTCCTTCACGCCCGCCGGATAGCCCTCGACGGCCTTGC
>DATJEE010000137.1:0-6432 GCA_035496995.1 Solirubrobacteraceae bacterium
AGCAGGCGGCGCGCCTGGTCCACGTCGGCAACCTCTTCTACAGCGAGCCCGGCATGCGCCTCGCCCGGCGGCTGTCGGAGAGCTCGCTCGGCGGCAAGGTCCACTTCGCCAACTCGGGGACCGAGGCCAACGAGGCCGCGCTGAAGCTCGCGCGCAAGGCCAAGCAGGGCGGCAACGTCGTGTCCGTCCACCGCGCGTTCCACGGCCGCACGTACGGCTCGCTGTCGGCGACCCCGCAGGAGGCCAAGCAGGCCCCGTTCGCGCCGCTCGTGCCCGGCTTCTTCGCCGTCGCGCCGACGGCCGAGGCGGTCGCGGGCGCCGTCGACGACAACACGGCGGCCGTCATCCTCGAGCCGGTGCAGGGCGAGAGCGGCGTCTGGGTGCTCGACGACGAGCTGCTGCGGGCGGCGCGCGCCGCCTGCGACGAGCACGGCGCGACGTTGATCTACGACGAGGTCCAGTGCGGCCTCGGGCGCACCGGCACGCTGTGGGCCTACGAGGACGCCGGCGTCGTCCCCGACCTCATGACCTCCGCCAAGGCGCTCGGCGGCGGCCTGCCGATCGGGGCGCTCATCTGCGGTCCGCGGCTGGCCGACGTGTTCGAGCCCGGCGACCACGGCTCGACGTTCGCCGGCGGTCCCGTCACCTGCGCGGCAGCGAATGCCGTCCTCGACGTCGTCACCGACCCCGCGCTGCTGGCCCGCGTACGCGAGCTCGGCGCTCGGCTCGCCGACGCGCTCTCGCTGCTGCCCGGCGTCGCCGAGGTCCGCGGCCGCGGCCTGATGCTGGCCTGCGACCTGCAGGACGGCGGCGCGCCGGAGCTCGTGCGGCGTGCGCTGCTCGAGCAGCGGCTGGTCCTCAACGCGACGGGGCCGGCGACGGTGCGGTTCCTGCCGCCGCTGACCGTCTCGGAGTCCGAGGTCGACGACGCGCTGTCGCGCTTCGCCTCGCTGCTGTCGTAGGCCCGCCCGGGCCGCTGGGGCTCAGTCGCCGTTGGCGCGCCGAGCCGAGCGCTCGGCGAGCATGTTCGTCTCCTGCTCGGGCGTCAGGCCCGGCATCCCCTTCGCGACGCGGCTCGCGCTGACCTTGGCGAGGATGCTGCGGTCGTGCGCGACCGCCACCGCGTCGGCCTCCTCCTGCGCCCTGCGGTGCGTCTCGATCATGTCGCCGAGGCGCGCGCGCGCCGCCTCGCGGTCGGCGTCGGTGAACTCGCTCGCCCACTCGGCGTCGGTGTCCGCGACGATCGCCTCGACGGTGAGGTCCGGCCGGCCGGCGGCGACGAGCGCGGTGTAGCTGCCCGTGGGCGCCGCGTGGACCTTGGCGCGCGTGTACTTCACCAGCGCCCCGCCGTCCTCGGCACGCGCCTCGACCGCCTGCGCGAACCGCGTGATGTGCAGCGGGCGCTTGCCGGCGTTCACCGCGCCGGACAGCGGCGTCTCGATCACGATCTCACGGAGCCGGGCCAGGAGTGCATTCTGAGGATTGTTGTTCACGCAGTCACCCTAGCCGTGTCGCGTCCGGCGGGGTCTTGTGGCCGGGGCCCGGAACGACCGCGGGCCCTCCGAGGAGGGCCCGCAGCCGACGTTCTGCGCTTCTACCGGCTAGCCGCGGCCGGGCTCGATCGTGACGTTCCGGCGGACGTTCTGCCGGTTGTTGTTCGCGTCGATGACCGACACGATGACGGTCGCGCGGATCGAGCGCTGCCGGCGGATGACCGCGCGGCGCTGGGCGTTGAAGTTCAGGATCCCGAACCCGATCTTCTTGACGTCCAGCTGCACCGCGTCGGTCGCGAAGGTCACGCGGCGGGCGGGGCGCGTGCCCGTGCTCGCCGGGTTGATCTTGTTGACCGAGCGGACCTTCATGTTGCCCGAGCACGTGCGGACGGCGATCGGGCGGCAGAAGATCTGCACCCGGACGCGGCCGATGTCACGGCCCGCCATCGGAACCCGAAGCCGCGAGGCGTCGATGCGGATCATCGCGAGCTTGTTCGTGGACAGCAGGTCCTGGATCGACGAACCGAGGTTCGGCGTCTGGCCTGCCGGGCCGCGAGCGCCCGGGGCGCCGGCGGGACCCTGCGGACCCGGGGCGCCGTTGATGCCGTTGGCGCCGGGAGCGCCGGGGGCACCCGGTGCGCCGTCAGCGCCGGTGGCGCCGGTGGCGCCCGTGGCACCGGTTGCGCCCGTGGCACCGGTCGCGCCCGTCGCGCCGAGACCCGGGGTCGTGAACTTGACCTCGTTGGCGACCGTCTCGCCGACGATGTTCACCGCGACGACCCGAGCGTGGTAGGCCGTCAGCGGGGTGAGCCCGTCGATGACCTGGCTGTTCGGGGCGATGACCGTCGTGCCGCCGCCGATGTCGACCGGGCCGGCGGGAACGGTCGTCGTGAACGTGCCCGCGTTGTTGTCAGGCCCGAACTGGTAGCGGTACGTCGTGTCGGAGCCCTGCGGGTTGATGCTCGAGCGCAGCTCGGCGATCGTCGGGGCCGGGAACGGCGTGTCCGTCGTGGCCGTCGGCTTGCACGGCGTGCGGAACGTCTCGATGGCGCCGTTCGCGGTGCCGTTGTCGTTCGTCGCGCTGATGCGGAACCAGTACTGCGTGCAGTTCAGCAGGACGGCGCCGGTGTTGCGCGCCCGCGCCTGGAACGTGTTGCTCGTCCCGGCGTTGAACGGCCCGAGGGTCGTCGGGGTCGTCAGCGTGGGGTTCGTCGCGTACTGGAAGGAGTACGTGGCGTTGCCACCGGCGAGGCCGGTGCCGTTGACGTTCGTCCGCCCGTTCAGCGTGGCCGACGCGGTGGTCGGGGTGACGGCCGTGATGTCGGTCGCCGGATCCGTGACGACCGTGGGCGGCCCGCTGAGGAACGGCGTGCCGTCGTCGACGCGCAGGCGGATGTTGTCGAAGTACGTGCGGAGGTTGAACTGGGCCGCCGTGAGCACGCCGGACTTGAAGTGGCTGATGAGCTCGATGCGGTACTGGCGCCCGACGATGACGACACCGGTCGGCAGGCCGTCGTTCAGGCGACCGGAGAAGCCGGCGCCGCAGTTGTTCGGCAGGCTCTGGCCGAGGTTCGGCCGGCGCTCGTTCCACAGCTGCTGGCGCGTGTTGTTCGCCACGTCGATGAGGTTGAACGTGAACGTGTTCTCGCCGCCGATGTCGAGGAGGGCCTCGGCGACGGCGCAGATGTCGAACTGGAAGGTCGCGTTGAGCGGCGTGCCGGCGGCCTTCACCGGGTTGGCGCCGCCGCCGATCGTGAAGGGCGACGACTGCGCCGTGGCCGTCGCGTCGATGAGACCGAGCAGGTCAGCCGTCTTCGTGGCGTTCTGCTCGAGTGAGCCGGCGGGCGTCCCGATGCTGGGAGCGTGGACGGTGCTCGTCGTGCAGACCGGCGCGGGTAGACCGATGCCGATCAGCGTGCACGTATTGGAGACCGTTGCGTAGCTGCTGCCGCTCCCGCCAGGAGGCGGGTTGCTGAGGCCGGTGTCGAAGGCGGACCCCGTGACGACGTTGTCTGGGTAGATCGTGTCTGCCATCGCGGACGGCACGGCCGCGATCAGAATGAAGGCCAGCGCGAGTAGGATCGCGCTGACGCCGCGGATGCGACGTGCCTCGATGGTCATGGTGGTGTCCCCCTGCTGTCGGTTGGATCCGTCCCGCGCGTCCCCCAACGCGCGTTAGTTCACAGGAAGCTAGCTGATCTTGCGGCGTTCGTCACCCGGTCGGAAGGATGGTTTTGTTCTGGCGGCCGCCGGGGAGCGTCGCCTCGTAGGCTTCAGGCCACTTATGGCCGAAACCACGAACCAGACCCCGCACACGCGGACAGCCTCCTATCTCGCAGAGCGCGGAGAGGTCGGGCGGGTCCTCCTGCTCTACTCCGGCGGCCTCGACACGAGCGTCATGCTCAAGTGGATCGCCGACGAATACGAGGCCGAGGTCGTGACGCTCACGGTTAACCTCGGCCAGCCCGGCGAGGACTACGACGTCATCGAGGGCAAGGCGCGCCGCATCGGGGCCGTCGAGTGCCACACGATCGACGCGCGCGAGGAGTTCGCGCGCGAGTATGTGTTGCCGGCGATCAAGGCCAACGCCCTCTACGGCGGCGGCTACCCGCTCTTCACGGCGCTCGGCCGCCCGCTCATCGCCAAGCTCGCCGTCGACGTGGCCCGCGCGACCGGCTGCGACACGATCGCCCACGGCTGCACCGGCAAGGGCAACGACCAGGTCCGCATCGAGGCGACGATCGCGACGCTCGCGCCGGAGCTGAAGGTCATCGCCCCCGTCCGCGGCTGGCAGATGGGCCGCGACGAGGAGATCGAGTACGCGCGCCAGCACGGGATCCCCGTCAAGGGCGGGACCGAGGTCACGCCGTACTCGATCGACGACAACCTCTGGGGCCGCTCGTCGGAGGGCCGCTGGATCGAGGACCTCTCGCACGCGCCCGACGACGACGTCTTCCAGCTCGTCACGCCGCCCGAGCGCGCGCCCGAGGAGTCGCAGACGATCGCCATCTCCTTCGAGCGCGGCGTGCCGGTCGCCGTCGACGGCGAGCGGATGGAGCTCGTCGCGCTGCTCGAGCGCGTCGCCGAGGCCGGCGCCCGCCACGGCGTCGGGATCGTCGACCACATCGAGGACCGGATCGTCGGCCTGAAGGTCCGCGACATCTACGAGGTGCCGGCCGCGGCGATCATCCTCCCGGCCCACCAGGAGCTCGAGAAGCTCGTCGGCACGATCCACCAGAACCAGTTCAAGCCCGGCCTCGAGCGCCAGTGGTCGTATCTCGTCTACGCCGGCCTGTGGTGGGAGCCGCTGCGCAGCGACCTCGACGCATTCATGGACCGCGTCAACGAGCAGGTCACCGGCACGATCGGGATGAAGCTCTACAAGGGCTCGGCGCGCGTCGTGACCCGCGAGTCGCCCAACGCCGTGTACGACCAGGCGCTCGCCTCCTTCGGCGAGTCCGGTGGCCTGTTCTCCCAGCAGGCGTCGCCGGGCTTCATCGAGCTGTGGTCGCTGCAGTCGCGGATGGCCTGGCGCGTGCGCAACCAGGCCGAAGAGGACGAGTCGTAGCCGCGGACGCGGGGTAGCCTTCCCGGCATGGGATACAAGATGCTGGGATTCGTCGTATGGCACGGCGCGCAGTGGTACGTCCGCCGGCGCGTGCAGAACGTCATGCCGTCGCGCCGGACGGCGTCGGCGGCCGCGGTCGCGGTAGCGGTCGTGAGCATCGCCGCCGTCGCGGCGGCGCGCCGCGGCGACTGACGATTTGGCAGTGGCGACTGGGCGGGGCAGAAGCCCGCGGATGTGACCGAGGCTTACGCCGCCGCACTCGGGTGAGCGCGGTGCGCTTACCACGGCGATGAGGGAGAAGTCCGGTTCGCAGCGGCGTTCGCGTGGGGGGGTGCGCCGAATTACGCTCGCCAGACGAGCATCATTCGACACACCCCCCCGGGGAGCCCCGCTCGCCCGAGCCCGTTCCCTGATCGACGCCGTAAACGCGTAGCGCCCGTACGCCGCCTGGCCCAGCCGCCGCGTCCGCGCGCGCTTCAAAGACACGGGGGTGAGCCACGGCACCGCCGGCCCGCTCGCACAACCGTCACGCGAAGCCCGCGCTTCGTCCCGAAACAGCGACCGCAATGTGCGGGATCGCCCGCCCGGGCCATCCGCCCCGGTGCCTATCCTCAACCGCTCGTGACCGCCCCCTCCTGCGCCCACCTGCACGTCCACTCCGAGTACTCGCTGCTCGACGGCGCGTGCAAGATCGACGCCCTCGCCGAGCGCGCCGCGGCCTTCGGCCAGCCCGCGCTCGGGCTCACCGACCACGGCGTCATGAACGGCGCCATCGAGCACTTCCAGGCGGCGCGCAGGCATGGGATCAAGCCGATCCTCGGCTGCGAGATCTACCTCGTCGACGACCACACCGCCCGCGGGCGCCACGAGCACAACCACCTGACGCTCGTCGCGGCGAGCGACGTCGGCTACCGCAACCTCGTCAAGCTCTCCAGCGCCGGCTTCCTCGACGGCCTCAACCGCGGCAAGCCGACCGTCGACCTGCAGGTCGCCGAGCGCTACAGCGAGGGGATCATCGCCCTCACCGGCTGCCTCGCCAGCCGCTTCTGCCAGCGGATCATCGGCGACCGCCTCGACGAGGCGCGCGCGCACGCCGACGACCTCCTGGAGGTCTTCGGCCCCGAGGACGTCTACTTCGAGGTCCAGCGCAACGGCCTGGCCGAGCAGGACAAGGCCAACGAGGGGATCGTCAAGATCGCCCGCGAGCTCGGCCGCCCGCTCGTCGGCACGGCCGACGTGCACTACCTGCGCAAGGAGGACTACCACCACCACACGGCGCTGCTGTGCGTGCAGACGAAGTCGACGCTGCGCCAGCCGAAGATGACGTTCGACACGAACGAGTTCTTCCTGAAGACGAACGAGGAGATGGCG
>DATJEE010000138.1:0-15016 GCA_035496995.1 Solirubrobacteraceae bacterium
CCGACCAGACCTCGCGGTTCGTCGTCACGGAGTGCTGCGTCCAGCGCCGGTGCGCGGGCCCCATGACGCCGCGGCGCCCCTCGATCGCGAGCATGCGGTCGTCGATGCGCTCCGGCAGCCAGCCGGCGGCCTTGCGCGAGACGGCGAGCGCGGCGTAGGCGGGCCCGAACTCGCGCCCGAACGCGCGCAGCTTGTCGAGCGTCGCGCGGCGGTCGCGGGCGATGTTCTCCTGGTCGACCGTCTCGACACTCACACTGGGCTCCGCGTCTGCTCGGGCACCGGCGGCGGCGCCTTCTTCTCCGGGCGCTTGGCGCGACCCCCGGGCACGTCGTCGTAGTAGTAGTAGCCGTAGCCCGCGCTGCGCTCGTCGACCTTCGCGTCGGTGATGACGAGGCCGAGCGGGAGGACCGGGGACGCCTCCAGGCGCTTGCGGACCTCGGCGACCATCTGGCGGCGAACGACGCCGAGCCGCGCGACGACGAGGATCGCGTCGACGTGCGCCGTGAGCGCGAGGGCGTCGCCGACCTGCAGCAGCGGCGGCGTGTCGATGATCAGCACGTCGCAGCGCTCGCGCAACCGCGCGAGCAGGTTGCGGATCGCGGCGCTGGAGACGAACTCGCCGACGTTCGGCGGCAGCTCGCCGGCGGCCAGCAGGTGCAGGCTGCCCATCCCGGCGGCGATCGCGGCGAGCTCCTCGGTCGGCTGGGCGCCGGCGCCGAGCGCGATCGGCGTCAGCGCCTCGTCGAGGCCGGCGGCGCCGAGCACGACGCCCGTCGCCCCGGGCACGCGCGGGACGTCGAAGAAGCGGTGCAGGTAGGGCCGGCGCAGGTCGAGGTCGAGCAGGATGACGCGCCGGCCGGCCCGCGCGAGCGCGACGGCGAGGTTCGCGGAGGTCGTCGACTTGCCCTCGGACTGCACGGCGCTCGAGACGAGGATCGAGCGCGCCGTGCCGTCGATGTCGGCGAACGAGAGGTTCGTGCGCAGGACGCGGAAGGCGTCGGCCTCGGGGGTCTCGGGCCCGATCAGCGTCACGAGGCGGTCGCGCTTGCGCAGCGCCTTGGGCGGCGCGGGCAGGCGCCCGAGCAGCGGCAGGCCGAGGCGCTCGGCGACGTCCTCGCCGCGGCGCAGGCGCGTGTCGAGGAGATCGACGAAGAACGCGAGGCCGATGCCGAGGACGAGGCCGGCGATGACGCCGAGGACGACGTTGGAGACGAGGCGCGGCTGGACCTGCTCGGCGTGGCGCGCGGTCTGCACGACGCTGACCGACGAGTCGCCGAGCGCGATGAGGTTGCGGATGCGCCGCAGCTGCCCGCGGTCCTGCTGGGCCAGCACCGAGCTCACGGGCAGGCCGGCGATCTCGGTCTGGAGGTCCTTCTGCAGCGCGAGCAGGCGGTTGACGGTCTGATCCTGCTTGTAGCCGACGAACTCGCGCGCGTAGTTGCTCGCGAGCACGATCGCCCGCGCGCGGTCGCCGTCCTGGACCGTCAGCGTGAGGATGTCGGTGTTCGGCGACGTCAGGACCGTCGACTGGGCGAGGAACTCGTCCGGCGTGACGCTCGCGAGCCTGCTCGCGTCGAGCGTGCGCTGGGCGACGCGCGGGGTGCGCGCGAGGTTGGCCTGCGTCTGGATGATGCGGTTGAAGTCGAACTCCTGCGCCGACGGGTCCTGCGTGCCGCTGAGGACGTTGGCGAGGTTCGTCCGGCTCAGCAGGACCTGCGAGGAGGCCTCGTAGCGCGGGTCCTGGTACAGCGACCACCCGACCGCGACGGCGGGAACGACGATCAGTGCCTGCAGGATGATCCACCTGCGGACCCGCAGCACGTTGAGCAGGGGCCGCAGGAAGGTCGAGCTGTCGGGAGTCTGCACGGACGCGCAGCGTACGAACGCCGCCCGGGGTCAGCGCCCCGCCCGCCCCCATTTGCACGGGTTCGGGGTGACTACCTGCAGCTACCCGGCGATGCGCTCGAGGACGTCGGCGTCGACGTCGAAGTTCGCGTGCACCGCGTCGACGTCGTCGTAGTCCTCCAGGGCCTCGATGAGGCGCATGATCTTCCCGGCGTCGTCCTCGTCGATCGGGACGCGGGCCTTCGGCAGCCAGGCGATGTCGGAGGACTGGATCTCGACCCCCGCCGCCTCGAGCGCCGTGCGCACCGCGGTCAGCGTCGCGGGCTCGGTCGTGATCTCGAAGACGCCCTCGTCCTCGGCGATGTCCTCGGCCCCGGCCTCGATGGCGGCCATGAGGTCGTCCTCGCCGTAGGCCTCGGCGTCCACGACGATCAGGCCGCGCTTGTCGAAGAGGTAGGCGACCGAGCCGGGCTCGCCGAGGCTGCCACCGTGCTTGGAGAGCGCGTGGCGCACGTCGGCGCCGGTGCGGTTGCGGTTCTCCGTCATCGCCTCGATCAGCAGCGCGACGCCGCCGGGGCCGTAGCCCTCGTAGAGGACGTCCTCGATCGCGGCGGCGTCGGCGCCGGCGCCGGTGCCCTTGGCGATCGCGCGCTCGATGTTGTCCTTGGGCATCGACGCGTCCTTGGCCTTCTGGACGGCGAGCTGCAGCGACGGGTTGCCCTCGAGGTCACCGCCGCCGTCGCGCGCCGCGGTGGTGATCGCGCGGGCGAGCTTCGTGAAGAGCTTGCCGCGCCGCGAGTCGACGATCGCCTTCTTGTGCTTGATCGACGCCCACTTGGAATGCCCGGACATGGGGTTGATTGTAGATGCCACTACGATCCGCGGCCGATGCCGACGTCCGCGCCCTCCGAGATCTTCAAGGCCTACGACGTCCGCGGCCTCTACGGCGAGCAGATCGACGGCGACGTCGCCGAGGCCGTCGGCCGCGGCTTCGCGCTCGTGCTCGCCGACCTCGCCGGCCGGCCTGCGAGCGAGCTGCGGATCGGGCTCGGGCGCGACATGCGCCTCACCGCGCCGGAGCTCGCCGGGCGCTATCGCGACGGCATGATGGCCGAGGGCGCGACGGTGCTCGACGCCGGCCAGGTCGGCAGCGAGATGCTGTACTTCCTCGTCGGCTCGCAGGAGCTCGACGGCGGCCTGATGTGCACCGCGTCGCACAACCCGAAGGCCTACACCGGCGCGAAGCTCGTCAAGCAGCACGCGATCGCGCTCAGCGGCGACGCCGGGATCCAGGATGTGCGGCGGCGCATCGAGGCGGGCCTCGGCGACGCGCCGGGCGGCGGGTCGTTCGAGGCGGTCGACGTCTACGCCGACTTCCAGGCCGCCGCGCTGAAGTTCATCGACCCGAGCGCGGTCAAGCCGCTGCGGGTCGTCGTGGACGGCGGCAACGGGATGGCGGGGCCGATGGTCGGGCCGCTGCTGGACGGCCTCGGCCTGGACCTCGTCAAGGCGTACTGGACGCCCGACGGCGAGTTCCCCGACCACGAGCCCAACCCGCTGCTGCCCGAGAACCGCGAGTTCATCATGCGCACGGTCGTCGAGGAGGGCGCCGACCTCGGCATCGCCTGGGACGGCGACGCCGACCGCTGCTTCTTCATCGACGACACCGGCGCCTTCGTCGACGGCGACTTCCTCACTGCCCTGCTCGCGGAGTCGCTGCTGCGCAAGTCGCCGGGCGAGGCGATCCTCTACGACGTCCGCGCCAGCCGCGGGGTCGCCGACACGGTGCAGCGCGCCGGCGGCACGGCATATCCCAACCGCGTCGGGCACGCCTTCTTCAAGACGCGGATGCGCGACGAGGGCGCGGCCTTCGGCGGCGAGGTCTCCGGCCACTACTACTTCCGCGACTTCTACTGCGCCGACAGCGGCACGATCCCGGCGCTGCTGATCCTCGAGCTGCTGAGCGTCGAGGGGCGCAAGCTCTCCGAGCTGCTGGCGCCCTACCGCTCGACGTACTTCATCTCCGGCGAGATCAACTCGACCGTCGAGGACGGCCCGGCGAAGCTCGCCGAGATCGAGGCGCAGTACGCCGATGCCCGCATCGGGCACCTCGACGGCGTCTCGGTCGACTACGACGACTGGCACTTCAACGTGCGCACCTCGAACACCGAGCCGCTCATGCGCCTGTGTCTCGAGTCGCTCGTGTCCGTGGAGGACATGGAGCGCCGGCGCGACGAGGTCCTCGGCATCATCCGGGCGTGACAGCGCGTCATCGCTCGACGACGGCCGGCGAGGACACGGAACGTCGGTCCTCGCGATGACCGACGCGCTCGCGTCGGCGGCCGCCGCGGGCATCCACTGCCTGCCGATCCCGACGCCGTTCCAGGTCGGCCGCGTCAACTGCTACCTCATCGACGACGACCCGCTGACGCTCCTCGACACCGGGCCGAACTCCGGCACGTCGCTGGACACGCTCGGGCTGGCGCTCGCCGCGCACGGGCGCGTCATCGAGGACCTCGAGCTGATCGTCCTGTCCCATCAGCACATGGACCACCTCGGCCTCGCCTCGATCCTCGCGCGGCGGTCCGGCGCCGAGGTCGCCGCGCTCGACCTCCTCGCGCCGTGGGTCGCCCGCTACGGCGAGGCGATGGAGTCCGACGACGTCTTCGCGGCGCGGGTCATGACCGAGCACGGGATTCCCGAGGACGTGCGCCTCGCGCTGCTGGCGGCGTCGCACGCCTACCGGGCGCTCGGCGCCGCCTGCACCGTGACGACGCCGCTCGCCGACGGCGCGACGCTCACGTTCCGCGATCGCACGCTGCGCGTCTGGCACCGCCCCGGCCACTCGCCGTCGGACACGATCTTCCACGACGAGCGCCGCGGGATCGTCCTCGGCGCCGACCACCTCATCAAGCACATCTCCTCCAACCCGCTGATCTCGCGCCCGCTCGACGTCCCGCTCGGCGACGACCCGCCCGACCGCCCGCACGCGCTGGAGATCTACCTCGCGTCGCTGCGCGCGACCCGGGCGATGGCCGACGTCTCCGTTGTCCTCGCCGGTCACGGCGAGCCCGTGACCGACCACGTCGCGCTGATCGACGACCGCTTCAAGGGGCACGGGCGCCGCGCGCGCAAGATCCGCCGGCTGCTCGAGGACGGGCCGATGACGGCCTACGAGATCGCCGGCGCGCTGTGGGGCACCGTCGCGGTGACGCAGGCCTACCTCACGCTGTCGGAGGTCCTCGGCCACGCCGACCTGCTCGTCGCCGACGGGCGGATCGTCGAGGAGGTCGGCGACGACGGCGTGACGCGGCTGCGCGCGGCGGGCTGAGGTCAGGGCCGCGGCCGGCGGTCCGCGAACCGCATCGGTTGCCGTTTGATCCCGCCGCCGGCGCGCCGCGATCCCGCCGCCTACTTCAGCGGCTTGCGCGCCTCGATCTCGGCGCCCGTGTACAGCGTCTTGAGCTTGAGCTTGGAGAACCGCTCGTCGAGCGGATAGCCCATGCGGAAGATGAGGAACAGGAACTTGTTCAGCGGGCGCACCCAGCGGCGGTGATCGGTGCGCGGCAGGATGAAGTGCACGAGGTTCGTCATCTGCAGGAACGCGCCCGCGTACTTCTTCTCGTCGATGCGGACGATCTCGAATCCCGCGCGCTCGAAGAGCTGGTGCATGCCGAAGACCGTGAAGCGGCTGACGTCCTCGGGGAAGCCGTGGACGCCGAAGGTGAACGGGATCCAGGCGAGCACCGGCGCGCCGGGCTTCAGCACGCGGTACATCTCGCGGACGACCTGGTAGGGGTCGTTGACGTGCTCGAGGACGGAGATCGCGAGCGCCGCGTCGAAGCGCTCGTCCTCCATCGGCATCGCGTGGGCGTCGCCGACGATGTCCGGGTGCTGGGACTCGTCGGCGTCGAACTTCGTCAGCTTGCAGTGAAACAGCGGCCGGTGGTCGTAGTGGCCGGCGCCGACCTCGAGGACCTCCGCGTCGGGCGGGTGCGAGGCGGCCCAGCGCTCGACGAGCGGCATGAGGATGCGCCGCGAGGCGCCGTGGTTCATGTCGTAGCGAACGGTCTTCAAGCCCATGGCGGGCGCAACACTACCCAGGGCGAAGCGCGAACCCGTCGCGCGGCGCTACACGGCGGCGCCCGGGTCCGTCTCGGCGACGAAGACCTGCTCGCTGACGGTCCGCCAGCACCAGCGCGCCGAGCCCTCGAAGCAGTGCTCGCTGACCTTCAGGGTGACCATCTGCCAGCCCGCAGCCGGGAACTGGAACGCGATGACGGGCCCGCTGCCCATCGTCACCCCGAGGCGGCTCCCGTCGTCCCAGCGCCAGTTGAACCCGCATGGGCCGAAGTCGCAGGTCGACGCCGAGCCGTCGAACTCCATCGTCCCGTCCGCCGCCTGCGTCGCGGTGAACTGCGGCACCACGGTTGCTCCCGCGGTCGGTACGGACGCAGATGCCAGCAGCGCCGCGCAGGCGGCGACCTTGGTCGAACGCTTCATCTGAGAACTCCCCCCTGGAAGTGGATTACGACTTTCCTACCCCGCGGGAGGATCGGCACAATCGCGCCGAAGGACGGGAAAAGTAGGAGCTTGCCGCGGCGCCGGTCAGCGCCGGCCGATGCCGACGACCTGGTAGCCGAGCAGCCCGGGCGCCCGGCGCCCGAGCGCCTGCCAGGCGGGCTCCACGCGCCGCGCGACGCGCTGGAGCGGCAGGTGGTTGCGCAGCGCCGGCACGATCGCGTCGAGCTCGACGTCGCGCAGGCCCGCGCCGCGCAGCAGCTCGCCGAGCGACGCGCGCGTGAACCAGCGCAGGTGACTGGAGTCGAAGGTCCCGCTCTCCTCCTGCGGCCAGCGCCCGCGCGCGAGCGCGAGGCGCGCGCTCCAGTGCGCGACGTTCGGCACGCTCACGAGGATCGCGCCGCCCGGCCGGCACCAGCCGGCGGCCCGCGCGAGCGCCGCGGCCGGATCGGCGAGGTGCTCGAGCACGTCGGCGAGCACGACGAGGTCGAAGGCGCCGGGCGCGAACGGCAGGTCGGCGTCCTCGAGCGCCCCCTGGACGACCTCGTCGCCGACCTGTGCCGCCGCGCGCGCCGCGGTCTCCGACAGCTCGAGCCCGGCGAGGTGGCCGGCGTGCGGGCGCAGGAGCGCGAGCAGGCCGCCCGAGGCGCAGCCGAGGTCCAGCGCCGCGCCGCCCGCGGGCAGCAGCCGCAGGGCGTGGCCGGCGATGACGCCGTTGCCGAACGCCGCGTACGTCTGCGCCTTGGCCTCGTAGAGGTCCGCAAGAGCCTGATCGCCGGCCACGGTCCCGAGCGTACCGGCACGCTCGCCGTACACTGCCCCCGATGCCCAGCCCGGCCCGACGCGCGACCT
Organism: Solirubrobacteraceae bacterium; assembly: GCA_035496995.1. Lineage (GTDB taxonomy): Bacteria > Actinomycetota > Thermoleophilia > Solirubrobacterales > Solirubrobacteraceae > CADCVQ01. Next base: position 7,219 of record DATJEE010000138.1, read on the forward strand.
TCCAGGCCCGGCGCGCCGTCCAGGAGCTGCGACGGCTGCGGGCGCGGGTGGAGGCCGTCCAGCACCTGCGCCGCGCGCTGAACAACGCCGACGGGACCGTCGCGCTGCAGGAGGAGGCCCAGCGCCACATCGCCGAGGGCACGCTCGTCATGGGCAACATGAGCTACTACGCCCCGCACGTCGTGAAGTACAAGGGCGACACGGGGCGCGTCGTCATCGGGAACTTCGCCTCCGTCGCCCCCGACGCCGACTTCTACGTCGGCGGGATGCACCGGACGGAGTGGGTCTCGCTCTACGGGCTGCGGGCGATGCTCGAGCTCCCCGGCGCGTACGAGGACGGCTTCACGCACGGCCGCGGCGACATCGTCGTCGGCAGCGACACGTGGGTCACGAACGGCTGCACGGTCATGTCCGGCGTGACGATCGGCGACGGCGCGGTCGTCGGGACGAAGGCCGTCGTGACGAAGGACGTGCGTCCCTACGCGATCGTCGTCGGCAACCCGGCGCGCGAGATCGGCCGGCGCTTCGGCGACGAGCAGGTCGAGGCGCTCCTGCGGATCCGCTGGTGGGATTGGCCGACGGAGAAGGTCAAGGAGCACGTCGACCTGCTGTCGCAGCCCGACGTCGACGCGTTCATCGCACGCTTCGACCCCGGGGCGTAGCCGCATGGCCGACGACGACGTCGCGGTCGTCATCGTCAACTACAACGGCGAGCGCCTGCTGCCCGACTGCCTCGCCGCCCTCGCCGCCCAGACGCGCGCGCCGGCGCAGATCGTCGTCGCCGACAACGGGTCGCGCGACGGCTCGCTCGCGCTCCTGCGCGCGCGCCACCCGGACGTCACGGTCCTCGAGCTCGGCCACAACTTCGGCTTCGCCGGGGGCGCGAACCGCGGTGTCGCGGCGACGAGCGCGCCCTGGGTCTGCGTCCTGAACTCCGACGCGACGCCCGCGCCCGACTGGCTCGCGCAGCTATTGGCCGCCCCGCGCGACGAGCACGTCTGGGCGCTCGGGAGCGTCCTCGTCAGCGCCGCGACGGGCCGCATCGAGAGCGCCGGCGACCAGTACGTCGCCGACGGCTACGCCTACAAGCTCCTGCGCGACCGGCCGCTGTCGGATCTGCCGGCCGCCCCGTACCCCGTCTTCGCCGCCCCCGGCGCGGCGCCGGTGTTCCGCCGCGACGTCTTCGACCTCCTCGGCGGCTACGAGGAGCGCTTCTTCCTCTACTACGAGGACGTCGACCTCGCCTTCCGCGCCGTGCTGGCGGGATACCACGCCCTGCTGGTGCCGGGCGCGCGCGTCACCCATCGCCTCGGCGCGACGACGAAGTCGCTCGCCCGGGCCCGCTTCTACGTCGCCCGCAACAGCGTCGCGTGCGCCGTCCGGTGCCTCCCCGAACCGCGCGTCCGGCGCCTTGTCCACCGCTGGGCGAGCGAGTTGTGGACCAACCGGCCTCGAAGACTCGTCCACGTGGAACTGGCCGGTCGCGCGGTCGCGCTCGTACAACTGTCTCGCAGCCTGCGCGAGCGCCGTAGGATCCAGGCGGCCCGGGTGGCAATGCCCGAGCACGTCGCCGGCTTGCTGCGGGAACCGAGTGCCATCAGGGCGCAGCAGCCGGGACCACCCACCCCCTAGTGCAAAGGACCCCTCGCCATATGCGCAAGCTCATCGTCCTCGCCACCGTCGCCGCATCGACCGCAGCGCTCGCCGTTCCCGCGCTCGCGGCAACGAAGGCCGTGAAGATCGGCGACACCTTCTTCGGCAGCAAGGGTGCGAAGCCCACGGTCACGGCCAAGGTCGGCGACACCATCAAGTGGAGCTACGTCAAGTCCGGCAAGCTGGCCCACAACGTCACCGTCAAGTCGGGTCCCGTCAAGTTCCATTCCAAGACCCTCAAGCCCGGCGCCAGCTACAGCCACAAGCTCACCAAGGCCGGCACGTACAAGATCGTCTGCACGTTCCACGCCGTGCTCGGCCAGACGATGACCCTGAAGGTCACCAAGTAGGCACGATGATGCGCACGCTCCTGGCCATCGCCGCGGCATCGGCAACAGCAGCGGTGCTGGCCGTCCCGGCGCTCGCGGCAACGAAGACCGTGAAGGTCGGCGACACCGGAAGCACGAGCTTCTGGTTCATCTCCAAGGCCAAGAACCACGGCACGGTCACCGCCAAGGTCGGCGACACCGTGAAGTGGACCTTCACCGGGAAGTTCCCGCACACCGTCGCCGTCAAGAGCGGCCCCGTGAAGTTCGACTCGGGCGCGGCGAAGAAGTCCGGCACGTTCTCGAAGAAGATCACGAAGGCCGGCACGTACAAGATCTACTGCAAGATCCACGGTGCCGCGGCGCAGTCGATGACGCTGAAGGTCAGCAAGTAGGAGCAGCAGGTTCTTCAGGCTGGTGCGTCGGCGGGCAACCGCCGGCGCACGTACGCCAGGATCTCCCGTAGGAGCTCGCGCTCGAAGAGCGCGGTCGCCGCCACCGTCGTCACGACGTACAGCGCGAGCATCGCCAGCGCTGCCGCGAGCGTCTGCTCCTCCCCCACGAGCAGCCGCAGGCCGAGCACGACGGCGACCGCCGGCACGCTGGGCAGCAGGGCCCGCGCCGTGTGGCGGACGAGCCGGAACGACGCGAACATCCGCCGCAGGTAGAACATCCGGATCGCGAAGTTCACGGCCTCGACGAGCAGCGTCGCGATCGCCAGGCCGCGCAGGCCGTCGACCGCCAGCAGCGGCAGCGCGATCGCCACGAAGGCGACGATCGCGAGCGCCGAGGCGATCCCGACGGGCTTCGTGTCCCCGCGGGCGCGGTAGAAGGCGTCCCAGTTGAACCCGATCTGGTGGATCGCCACCGCGACGCCGATCGCCTGCATGAGCCCGATGCCCGGGCGCCAGCGCTCGCCGATCGCGAACTGGACGAGGTCGTCGGCGAACACCGCCAGGCCGAGGCCGAACGGCGCGCCCCACATCAGCGCGAGCCGGTTGGACTTCACGAAGCCCTCGAAGAGCAGGTCGGCGCGGTCCTTGACCGCGCAGATCGTCGGGTAGATCGTCTGCGTGATCGCCTGGTCGGCGCGGTCGGAGTACTGCGAGATCGTCGAGGCCAGGGCGATGATGCCGACGCCCGCCAGCCCGAGCTCGGCCTCGCCGACGATCAGCAGCCCCTGGCCGACGACGATCCCCGACATCCCGGCGAAGAACAGCGGCCAGGAGAACGACGCATAGGAGCGCAGCGTCGCGCGGTCGAACGCCCAGCCGAGCTTGTACGGCGACGCGCGCAACGCGACGAGCGCGCCGACCCAGGCGCCCGCGACGACGCCGACGATCAGCGCCCAGTAGTTCCAGCCCGCGACGAGCAGCGCGACGGCGACGACGATGCCCGTCACCGGGTCGAGGATCTGCAGGCGCCGCTGGCGGACGAAGTCCATCTCGCGGTAGAAGATCCACAGCGGCGCCTGCAGCGCCTGCGCGGGCACGACGAGCAGCGCGACGAGCCCCGGGGCGATGATCTTCGGCTCGTGGAAGATCAGCGCGAGCGCCGGCACGAGCGCGACGCCGGCGAGCATGACGATCCCGGCGAAGACGACCTCGAGCGTCATCGCCTTGCGGAACGCGTGCGCCTGGTCGGCCTCGTCCTGCTGGATGTACTTGTCGCCGATCCCGACCTGGCGCAGGAACTGCAGCGTGTAGAGGACGACGAGGATGACGCCCCAGACGCCGTACTCCGTCGTCGTGAGGAAGGCGGCGACGAGGAAGCCGCGCAGGAGGGCGAGCGTGTTGATCGCCGTGAAGAAGACGGCGTTGACGATCGTCCCGCGGGCCGTCGTGATGCGCAGGCCCGAGCCGGCGGTCGGCCGGGCGGTCATCGGCGTCGCCGCCACGCCGGGCTGAGCAGCGGCGGCGGGCCGCCGGGCAGGCCGAGCCCGCCGAGCGTGCCGCGGACCTCGCGCGGGTCCTCGCGCTTGAGCAGGCACAGCGCCGCGCCGGCGGCGGCGTCGGCGAGCAGCGCGGCGGCGAGGACGGCCTGCGCCGGCCGCGGCCAGACGCGGCCGCCGTAGCGCAGCAGCGACGCGACCCACTCCGCGCGCATCCGCGCGGGGTCGGCGTGCTGCGCGCGGGCGACGCTCGTCCCGTAGCCGTGGGACGCGGTCGCCGCGGGGACGATCTCGATCCTGCGACCGGATCGCAGCACGCGCGTGCACAGCTCGCCGTCGTTGAAGAAGAGCGGGAAGGCCTCGTCCAGCGGCGCGGGCGCGAGCGTCTCGCGCGCGGCCATGACGCAGGCCGCGGCCGGGCAGAACACGGCGACCGGCTCGCGCGGCGGGCCGGCGGCCCAGAGCTCCTCGTAGCGCCGGCCGGCGAGGTGGCGGCCGCCACGCAGCGTCCTGTCCACGCGCCGCCCGACGGTCGTGAACGTCCACAGCGCCCCGGCGAGGGACAGGCGGCGGCGGGCGAAGAGCTGCGGCGTGCCGTCGGGGTCGTGCAGCAGCGCGGCCGCGAGGCCGACGCCGGGGTGCGCGCCGAGGTGGGCACGCAGCGCGGCGGCGCAGCCGGGGTCCATGACGCAGTCGGGGTTCAGGAGCATGACGTGGGCGCCGCTCGATGCCGCGTAGGCGGCGTTGACGGCCGCGGCGAAGCCGCGGTTGGAACCCATCTGCAGGAGCTGTACGCGCGTTCCGTCAGCGCGGGCGGCGACGACCGCTGCCGTGTCGTCGCGCGAGGCGTTGTCGGCGACGACGACCTCGACGTCCAGCTCCCCGCCCGCCTGGGCGAGCGCGCCGTCGAGGCAGGCGCCGATCTCCTCGGCGTGGTCGTACGTGACGACGAGGATCGAGATCAGCCCGGGGCGCGACACCCCGCCACGATACGGCCCGCGCCGCCGGGCGGGGCGACCGCCCCGCCCGGCGCGCAGGTCAGGCCGCGATCGGTCTCTAGCGGACCGAGATCCTGCCCTTGTGGGCGCCGTGGGCGCCCGCGGTCTCGCCACGCGGCGGCGGGGCGCCCGGGATGAGGAGCTGGTTGACGCCCCACGCCTTCTTGCGCGGCAGGAGGCGGGTCTCGCCGTGTCCCACCACGGTGCCGGCGGGCACGGACGGCGTGGCGGGCGTGGCGGCGGGTGCCGCCGGCGCGGCGGCGGAGTTGTAGAGGCGGGTTACTGGCATGGCTGCTCCCCTGGACCGGCGTCGTCTACGAACGTGACAGCGACGGCGCGCCGGCCCGCAGCGGTTGGTGTCACTCGAGGCCGCCGCGTCGTCGGCCCGACGCTACCTCGGTCGCTCGCCGCGTGCAATCGCCCGCGCCGAAATTTCGTTCGCCGCGGCGAGGGCCCGCCGGGGCACACGGCAAGTCGGCGCAGACCACCGCGCTAGCCTCCGCGCGTCATGCCCCTGCAGGACTTCCTCGCCGGCACCGCGCTCTTCGCCGCGATGCTCGCCGCGGTCGGCGTCGCGACGGCGCTCGTCGTGCGCCGGCGCCTCGCCCACCTCGACGGGCTCGAGCGGGCGCTTGCGGCGATCGTCATCGGGACGACCGTGCTCATCGCCGTGCACCTCGTGCCGCTCATGCTCACGATCCTCTCGCGCGGGACGGTGCTGGCGGCCTGCGCCGTCGCGATCGGCCTCGCGGCGCTCGTGCGGCCGGTGACGGGCGCCGCCGCCGCGCGCGAGCCCGCGCCCGAGCCCCTGGCGCCGAGCGGCACGCCGGCCTGGGTTCTCGCGGGGACGGCGGCGGCCTTCGCGGCGCTCGCCGCGCTCGCCGACCTCGCCCGCTGGGCCGGCGACGAGCTCGTCGGCGTCGACCCGCTGACCTTCCACCTCCCGAACGTCGCGCGCTGGATCCAGACCGGGTCGGTGTGGCAGATCGACCAGTTCGTCCCGCTGCTCGCGCACGGCGACTACCCCCACAACGGCGACGTCGTGCTGCTGAGCACCGTCCTGCCGTGGCACAACGACTTCCTCGTCCGCCTGCCGATCACGTTCTTCCTCGCGACGGCGGCGGTCGCCGCCTACGCCGTCGCGCGCGAGCTGCGCGCGCCCCGGGCGGCGTGCCTGCTGGCCGCCGCCGCGGCGGTCTCGCTGCCGGTCGTGGGGATCGCGACGATCCCGCGGGCGCTGCCCGACTCGCTCATGTGGACGACGTACGGCTGCGGCGTGCTCTTCCTCCTGCGCCACGCCCGCAGCGCGCGGCGCTCGGACCTCGTGCTCGCCGGCGTCGCGCTCGGGATCGCCTGCGGGACGAAGTGGTACGGCGTGAGCTCGGTCGCCGTCGTCGTCGGCATCTGGGCGCTGGCGCGGCTCGTCGCCGCCCGCGGCGGCGCCGGGCCGGGGCGCGTGCCGCGCGCGCTCGGCGACGCCGTCCTCGTCGGCGGCCTGACGCTCGGCGGCATCGTCGTCTGGCTCATCCGCAACTGGACGCTGTCGGGCAACCCCGTCTTTCCCCTGCATGTGGCGCCGTTCGGGATCACGATCTTCGACGCCCCGCCCGACGTCATCCGCAACCAGGTCGGCTTCACGATCGCCGACTACGCGGGTGACGCCCACGTCCTGCGCCAGCTCGCGGGCGAGATGGTCCAGGGCCTCGGGGTCATCCCGATCGTCTGCGGCCTGGCGATCGCCGGCGCGGTCGTCCTCGCCCGCCGGCGCGGCCGCGCCGACGTGCCGGTCCTGCTCATGGCCGCGGGCGCCGTGCTGCTCGCCGGCGTCTACGTCATCACGCCCGCGACGGCGCTCGGGGCCAAGGGCGACCCGTCGCTCGCGCATGCCAACACGCGCTACGCCGTCCCGGCGCTGCTGCTCGCGCTGCCGGTCGTCGCGTGGGTCGCCGGGCGCCTGCCGCGGGCGGCGTCGCTCGCCCTGCAGGCCGCGCTCGCGATCGGCGCGCTCTACGGCGCCTATGAGGGCTACGAGCTGCAGGGCGCGAAGGACGTCGTGCTCGGCGGCGCCGGGGTCGCCGCGCTCGCCGCGCTGGCGTGGGGCGTCTGGCGCCTGCGCGCGCGGCGCGCCGTGCTCGTCGTCGCGGCGATCGGCGCAGCCGTCGTCGGCCTCGCCGCCGGCCATCGCATCGAGCAGCGCATCAACGACGGCCGCTATCTCGGCAGCGACCCGGCGATCGACACGCTCCTGCACGCCGCGCCGACGGGCAAGCGGATCGGCCTCGCGGCCGACTGGACGGTCGCCGGCCTGACGCCGATCTGGCCGGCCTTCGGGACGCGGATGGGCAACGACGTCGAGTACGTCGGCCACTTCGTCCGCGGCTTCCTCACGCCGTACTCCGACGAGCGCGACTTCCAGGCGGCGCTCGTGCGCCGCCGCTACGACCTGCTCGTCGTCGGCCGCGGCTTCTTCCCGCCGCAGCCCACGCGCGAGCAGCGCTGGGCGCTGGACGCCGGCTGGCGCACGATCGCGCTCAGCCGCCGCCTGCGCGTCCTCGTCGCGCCGCCCGCTCCGCGATGATCGCGGCCATCCGCGCCGTCTCGGCGTCGACGCTCGCGTGCTCGCCGACCCACTCGCGCGCCGCGGCGCCCGCGACGCGGCGCTCGGCCGGCGTCAGCGCGAGCGCGGCGCGCAGCGCCTGCGCGAGGGCGGCCGCGTCGCCGGGCGGCGCGAGGAAGCCCCACGGCTGAAGGACGCACTCCGGCAGCCCGACCTCGTCGCTGGCGACGACGAGGAGCTTCATCGCCATCGCCTCCTTGACGACGACCGGCATCGAGGCGCGGTCGCCGTCGCGCGCGACGTCGCACGGCATCGCGTGCACGTCGGACTCCTCCATCGCGGCGAGCACGTGCGCCGGCGGCCCGCCGCCGAC
>DATJEE010000139.1:0-30922 GCA_035496995.1 Solirubrobacteraceae bacterium
TAGACCTCGCGCGGGGCGCCGATCTGCACGATCCGGCCACCGTCGACGACGGCGATCCGGTCGCTCATCGTCAGCGCCTCCTCCTGGTCGTGGGTCACGTAGACGAACGTGATCCCGACGTCCTGCTGGATGCGCTTGAGCTCGACCTGCAGCTGCTGGCGCAGCTTGAGATCCAGTGCGCCGAGCGGCTCGTCGAGCAGCAGCACCCGCGGGCGGTTCACGAGCGCGCGCGCCAGCGCGACGCGCTGGCGCTGGCCGCCGGACAGCTGCGACGGGCGCCGCCCGCCGAAGCCCTCGAGGCGCACCATCGCCAGGGCGTCGGCGACGCGTGCCTCGCGCTCACCGCGCGCGACGCGCTTGACGCGCAGGCCGTAGGCGACGTTCGCCGCGACGGTCATGTGCGGGAAGAGCGCGTAGTCCTGGAAGACCGTGTTGACGTCGCGCTCGGCCGGGGGCAGGGCGGTGACGTCGCGGCCGCCGAGGAGGACGCGGCCGGCGTCGGGGCGCTCGAAGCCCGCGATGAGCCGCAGGCACGTCGTCTTGCCGGAGCCCGACGGGCCGAGCAGCGTGAAGAACTCGCCGCGGGAGATGTCGAGGTCGATCCCGTCGACGGCTGCGACGTCGCCGTAGCGCTTGACGATCGCCTCGAGGCGTACGTCTACCTCGCCGCTGCCGGGGCCCGTGGGCTGCGTCTCGTTCGGCTGCTCAGTGAGGGTCCCGTCCAACTCGCTGTCCCTTCACCGTCGGGGCCAGCGATCGTACCTCCGCGCAATGGCCGCGGCCATTGTCCATTAAGGCGCACTGGGCGCCTCAAGCCCGGCCGGTGCGTCGTCAGCGACGCACCGGCCGCGGACGCTCAGGCGTTCGGCGTCAGGCTGGCCGCTGCCGGCGAGCCGGGGATCGGGTGAAACGGCGTGTCCTTGTCCATGCGCTTGATGTTCGAGTCAGAGGCCTTCGGGGTGTCGTTCTCGGGGTGAATATCGGTCTGGGACATGGGTGGATCTCCTTCTCTTGGGGGATCTGGCAGATCGCTGCGCGTGCGGGGTTCTCGGAGCGCGAGTCGCCGTCCCGGCACGTGTGCGGGCGCCGTCGGCGCCGCAGAATGGAACTACCGGGTCGGAGATTCAGCGGACCGCGGTAAAGAGGCCCTACCCACCGACCGTCCGCGCAAACGGTCAGGCGAGGATGCCGCGGGCGGCGAACGCCTGGCGGACGGCCCGTGCGGCGGCGTTGCCGTAGAGCGCCTGCGCGGCGGCGACCGTGCGCGTGGCGAGGTCGGGCATCGACGTGCCCGGGAAGTCGAACGAGCCCTGGAGGATCAGCGTGTCGGCCTTGACGTGACCGAGGGCCTGGCGGATGTCCCACAGCGCCCGCGACCAGATCTGGCCGTCGTGGTGCACGTCGCCGTCGAGGTCGGTCGGGTAGTGCAGATCGGTGTCGACGCGGCGCAGGCAATGGGGGACGACGGTCGTGTAGGAGGTCGAGTCCCAGTCGGCGACGCACGGCAGCGGCTCGCGGTTCGGCACGCCGAGCGCCTGCGACACGACGTCGGCGACGGTCACCGCCCAGGAGTCGCCGAAGCCCTCGCTGATCGCTCCGGCGTCCTCGGAGGCGAAGGAGAAGCCCTGCGAGAAGTGGATCGCGTGGCCGTACTCGTGGAGGATCACCTCGGCGTCCTCGGCATCGTCGACGCCGCCCTTGCCGAAGCGCAACTCGTTCTTCGGATGGTCGGTGGCGAAGGAGTTGTCCTGCCCGAGCTGGTCGATGCGGACCGCCTGCGGGCCGTTGTCGATCGGCCGGCGCGTTTCGCCGAAGCCGAGGCTGTGGATGTACTGCTGCGCCTGGGTGACCCAGTAGTAGGCCATGACCTGCTCGAACTCGTCCTGTGAGCGCGTGTAGCGAAAGACGTTCGCCGCCGACTGCGCGAGGTTGCCGGTGCTGCTCGCGACGCGGGCGTAGTCGCCGCTGAGAAAGCCGCTGCCGTCGAGGTGCGTGAGCGTGACGTCGTGGTAGGCGGCGAGCGGCACGGCGCCGTCGGCGTCCTTCTGGTCGGTGAGCTGCTCGAGGCCGAGGCTCTGGACCGGATTGGGCACGAAGACCGACCCTGTGCCGGTCGAGCTCCCGGCGGGCGGGCTGGCGGCGTCGGCTCCCGCGACCACGGCGATCGCCAGGGTCAGCAACATGCCGGTCATGAGGATGGCGGCCCGGCGCATCGGCCCGAGGCTACCCCTGTCCCTCGGCCGCCAAGCACTGGTCGGGAGTGGGTTGCGGCCCGCCGTCCAACGTGGGACCGTCTTTCGGTATGAGCGTGTCGGGCGACATCACGGAGCGGCTGCTCGCCGACGAGGAGCTGCGCGAGTACGCCGACCGGATGGCCGAGGCCGAGCGCATCGGCCACTTCGGCGTGTGGCGCTGGGAGCTGGCGACCGGCCTCGTGCGCTGGTCGGACGAGCTGCATCGCATCTACGGCCTGGAGCCGGGCACGTTCCCGGGCACGGTCGAGGCCTTCCTCGAGTTCCTGCACCCCGACGACCGCGCGCGCGTGTGGGCGGTGATCGACCGCGCGGTCGAGCTGCTCGAGCCGTTCGTCTTCGAGGAGCGGATCATCCGCGCCGACGGCACCGAGCGGATGCTGCTCTCCCAGGGGCGGCCGCTGGCCGGCCCCGACGGCGCCACGGCGGCGCTCGTCGGCGTCTGCCATGACGTGACCGAGCGCGTCCAGGCCGCGCGCGTGCTCGGCCACAGCGAGCGCCGCATGCGCGCGATCATCGATCACACGCCGTCGATCGTCGCCGTGAAGGACCTCGCCGGCGTCTACCTCATGACGAACGCCGAGACCGGCCGGGTCCTCGGCGTGCCGCCCGCCGACCTCGTCGGGCGGCCGTGCTCGGAGCTCTTCCCGACGATCTCCGCGCAGATGCTCGCCAACGACCACCGGGCGACGGTCGAGCGCGAGGCCGTCTACGACGAGACCGTGCTCATGCGCGACGGCGAGCCGCGCACGTACGCGACGGTGACGTTCGTCCTGCCCGACGACCACGGCCTGCCCGTCGAGACGTGCACGATCGGGACCGACGTGACCGAGCGCAAGGAGCGCGAGAGCGAGCGGCGCGAGCGGCGCGACTGGTGCGCGCGGATCGACGCGGCGCTCGACGACGAGCGCATGCTCGTCTACGCGCAGCCGGTGGTGAACCTCCGGACGGGCACCCCGGACTGGTGCGAGCTGCTCGTGCGCATGGGCCCGCCGAAGCCCGGCGGCCCGCTGCTGCAGCCGGCGGCGTTCCTGCCGATGGCGGAGCGCTTCGGGATGATCCAGGCGATCGACGTGTGGATGGTGCGCCAGGCGCTGCGCCTGCCGGCGGGGCCCGCGCCGGAGGTCAACCTCTCCGCCGTCACGTTGTGCGACCCCGCCGCGCGGCGCGAGATCATCGCGCTGTTGCGGACGGTCCCCGAGGCGGCGAGCCGGATCGTCTTCGAGATCACCGAGTCCGCGGGCGCCCGCCATCTCGACGCCGCGCGCGAGTTCGCCGACGAGCTCACGGCGCTCGGCTGCGGCCTGGCGCTCGACGACTTCGGCACGGGCTTCGGCTCGTTCACGTACCTGCGCCTGCTGCCGCTGCGCTACCTGAAGATCGACCAGTCCTTCGTCCTCGGCCTCGTCGACTCGCGCGACGACCAGCGCGTCGTGCAGAGCATCATCGGCATCGCCGCCCAGTTCGGCCTGCACACGATCGCCGAGGGCGTCGAGGACGAGGCGACGCTCGAGCTCCTGCGCGAGCTCGGCGCCGACTACGTGCAGGGCTTCCACACCGGCCGGCCGGCACCGGTGGACACCTGACGCAGCTAGGGCGTTCGTCGATACGGCACCGGCCGCTCGGGCGGCGAGAAGCGGGTGTCGCCCTCGGGGCTTGCCAGCTGACGCTCGAGGTCGGTGAAGACCTCGATGAGATCAGTTGCCTCGAAGGCCCGGTTACGCCGGCCCGAGGTGACTTGGGTCAAGACGCCGGCCTGTACGAGCCGCGGGATCGCATCGTTGACCGCTTGCTCGCTGCGATCGATGAGCGCCGCGGCGCTCTGGACCGTGACCATCGGCGCGCCGGGCAGCGCGTGGATCAGTCGACTGGCAGCGGAGTCGGCGCGAACGCGCCCCAGACGCTCGCGCCAATTCGCCTGAACATCTCGCACGCGCTGCTCATAGCTCGTGGCGTCCTCGACGGCGCGTCGCGTCGCTGCGGAAAAGAGGTCGAGCCAGTCGTTGACGCCGTCCATCGCGGCTTGCGACGCGGGCGCGTCGCGGTAGCGCGTCGCGGTCAGTCCGCCGACGTAGGCCTCAGACCAGGTAGCGAGTACGAGCGAGATGGGCGGCACCACCTTCAGCGCCAGCCCGCGCCGGCGCAGCACCACGTGAATCAGCGCGCGCCCGGTCCGCCCGTTGCCGTCCACGAACGGGTGGATCGTCTCGAACTGGGCGTGCGCGAGCGCAGCTTGGGCGACCGCCGGTAGTGCGTCGCTGTTGCAGAAGGCGCAGAGATCCTCGAGCAGCGCACCGACGCGTTCAGGCGGCGGTGGCACGAACGCGGCGGAGCACGGGTTGTACGAGCTGCCACCGATCCAGTTCTGCGTGTCACGGATCTGCCCCGCGTGCCGGTCGAGTGCCGTCCCGGCGAGCAACCGTTCGTGCATGCCCAGGACATGCTCGACGGTGATGGCGTCCGCCGCGCTCACCGTGTCCACCGCCCAGCGCATCGCCTCGATGTTGTTGAGTACCTCCGCGGCGGTGACATCGCCGGGCTCGTCGCCGAGCCCGGCGGCCAGCTGGGCCTTGAGCAGCCTTCGAGCCCCGACCTGCAGTCCCTCGATCCGCGAGGACGCAACCGCTTCGGCTCGCAGTATTAGTCGTGCGATGGCTTCGGAATCGGCCAGTCCGCGGGCCTCGGAGTTGAGGCGCGCGACGGCGCGCTCGGCATCCGCGATGTCGGCCGCGGTCTCGGCGCGAAGCGTGAGCGGACGCTCGGCCAGAGGATCAGGAACGTAGGCCTCGTAGTCGCAGCCGCGACGCGCGCTGCGGGGAAGCCCGGACGAGAGCGCCGGTTCCCAGCGACGCTTGACCAGCTCCGGCACATGATCAAGGTTAGCGCGCAGACTTGATTAGTACTACGTCATAATCTTGACGCGAATATGGGCGGTCGCGGGCTCGAACCGCGGACCTCCTGCTTGTAAGGCAGGCGCTCTGACCAGCTGAGCTAACCGCCCGCGGCGGCGAAGCTTAGAGGCCCGCGCACGCCCGCCGCTCGTGTCCTCCGAGCGTCCGCCCGGCAGCGGGATACAGCAGAGCCATTGCGCGATTACGCAACACGCGTGCACCTTAAGTACGACAGGTGGTCGGCTTCTGCGCTAGCCCCCGAGCGCGCCCGCTGGGATCTTCGCTTCGATCGCGCCGAGACTCGTCGCGACTGACACAGGGGGCTGGACAACATGAGGTTTCGTCTCGCAGCACGCGGTGCTGCAGCTGCGCTGGTGTGCGCGGTAACGCTGGTCGGCGGCACGAATGCCGCGCAAGCCGTCGAGCCAGACGGCGCCGACATCGACTTCATCCTGGCGCAGATCAAGAAGGCCGAGGCGCACGCCGCCGGCGGCAACCTGCTGGGCCCGGGCCCCGACCAGGTCGGCGACGCGACGCTGCCCTACGGGCTGCGAACGGTCAACGGGCGCTTCAACAACCTCGTCCCCGGTCAGGAGCACTTCGGCAGCGCCGACCGCCTCTTCCCGCGCCTGCTGAACCCCTTCTTCCGCAACGCCGAGCCGATCGCCTTCGATCCCGACGGCCCCGGCCCGCTGACCGCCGGTCCGACGAGCTACGCCGACAAGACCGGCGCCGCGGGCATCGTCCAGGACTCCGCGCCGCGCACGATCTCCAACCTCATCGTCGACATGTCCGGCCGCAACCCGAGCGCCGTGACGGCCGCGGGCAACAACCCGAACTCCGTCCCGCCGGCCGACCCGGCCGACCCGAAGGACTCGTTCTTCATCCCGAACGTCGCGCCCGACGTCGGCCTGTCGGCGCCGTACAACTCGTGGTTCACGCTCTTCGGCCAGTTCTTCGACCACGGCCTGGACCTCGTCACCAAGGGCGGCTCGGGCACGGTCATCGTCCCGCTGAAGCCCGACGACCCGCTGTTCGTCCCCGGCTCGCCGACGAACTTCATGGTCCTCACGCGGGCCAACAACCAGAAGGGCCCCGACGGCCTCATGGGGACCGCGGACGACATCCAGCAGCACCAGAACACGACGACGCCGTTCGTCGACCAGAACCAGACCTACACCTCGCACCCGTCGCACCAGGTCTTCCTGCGCGAGTACGAGCTCAACGGCGCGAACCGGCCGGTCGCCAACGGCCGCCTGCTCGACCGCCCGACGGTCGGCGGCCTCGCCCGCTGGACCGACGTCAAGGCCCAGGCGCAGGCGCTGCTCGGCATCGCGCTCGACGACCAGGACCTCCTCAACCTCCCGCTCGTCCTCACCGACCAGTACGGGAAGTTCATCCCGAACGCGACGACCGGCATGGCGCAGCTCGTGACGAACGAGAGCCCGCTGACGCTGGCCTCCGGCACGCCGGGCTCGCCCGTCGACGCCACGACCGCCGTCCGCACGAGCCACGCGTTCCTCGACGACATCGCGCACGCCGCGGCGCCGCGCGGCGACCACGACGCCAACCCGAACACGCCGTCGCAGGCCCTGACCCCGGACCCCGACACCGACACGAGCAACACCCCCGCCACGGGCTTCTACGACAACGAGCTGCTCGACGCGCACTTCATCACCGGCGACGGCCGCGGCAACGAGAACATCGGCCTCACGACGGTCCACCACGTCTTCCACACCGAGCACAACCTGCGCGTCGACGAGATCAAGACGCTCATCGAGGAGCCGGGCGGCCCCGAGCCCGCCGACTGGCAGATCTCGCCCGGCGTCTGGAACGGCGAGCGCCTCTTCCAGGCCGCGCGCTTCGTCACCGAGATGGAGTACCAGCACCTCGTCTTCGAGGAGTTCGCCCGCAAGGTCCAGCCGCAGATCAACCTGTTCGCGGGCTACGACACGGACATCGACCCGGCGATCGTCGCCGAGTTCGCGCACACGGTGTACCGCTTCGGGCACTCGATGCTCACGGAGACCGTCGGCCGCAGCACGCCGGCCGGCGCGAGCTATGACATCGGGCTCATCCCGGCGTTCCTCAACCCGCTCGCCTTCGACGACGGCCCCGGCGGGTCGACGCTGACCCCGCAGCAGGCCGCCGGCGGCGTCGTGCGCGGCATGACGCGCCAGGTCGGCAACGAGCTCGACGAGTTCGTCACCGGCGCGCTGCGCAACAACCTCGTCGGCCTGCCGCTCGACCTCGCGACGATCAACATCGCCCGCGGGCGCGACACCGGCGTCCCGTCGCTCAACGCGGCGCGGCGGACGTTCTTCGGCCAGACGAGCAACTCGGCCCTGCGTCCGTACGACGACTGGAACGACTTCAAGCTCGGCATCCGCAACCCGTCGTCGCTCGTGAACTTCGTCGCGGCGTACGGGCAGCATCCGACGATCGAGGCGGCGGCGACCGTCGCCGACAAGCGCGCGGCCGCGACGCTGATCGTCGACGGCGGGGCCGGTGCGCCCGCCGACCGCGTGGACTTCCTCAACGGCACCGGCGCCTGGGCCAACACCGCCGCCGGCGTCACGCGCACGGGCGTCGACGAGATCGACTTCTGGGTCGGCGGCCTGGCCGAGAAGCAGATGGTCTTCGGCGGCCTGCTCGGCTCGACGTTCAACTTCGTCTTCGAGACCCAGCTCGAGAAGCTGCAGGACGGCGACCGGCTGTACTACCTGCACCGCAACGCCGGCCTGAACTTCCTCACGCAGCTCGAGGAGAACTCCTTCTCGGAGCTCATCAACCGCACGACCGACACCAAGCACCTGCCGTTCGACGTGTTCTCGCGCCCGGACTTCATCTTCGAGTTCGCGAACATCAACGCCAACGGCGCGGGCCCGATCACCGACGACCCGAACACGCCCGACGTCAACGAGGCCGAGGTCCTGTTCAAGCAGCCCAACGGCACCGTGCGCTTCGCCGGTCCCGAGCACACGGTCTTCGGCGGCACGCCGCAGAACGACCGGATGCAGGGCAGCGAGGGCGACGACACCTTCTGGGGTGACGAGGGCAACGACCGCATCGAGGGCGGCGACGGCGTCGACGCGATCAACGGCGACGTCGGCGACGACGTCATCACCGACCTCAACGGCGACGACAACATCAAGGGCGGGCCCGGCAACGACGCGATCAACGCCGGCCCCGGCTTCGACCTCCTGCTGCCCGGCCCCGGCAACGACTTCGTCGTGGCGGGCGCCGATCCGAAGGAGACGTTCGGCGGCGCCGGCGACGACTTCGTCATCGCCGGCGACTCGGCCGACACGGTCTTCGGCGACGCCGGCGCGGACTGGATCGAGGGCGGCGGCCAGGCCGACCTGCTCCAGGGCGAGCACGGCGACCCGTTCCAGCAGGGGCGCGTCGGCGACGACGTCATCGACGGCGGCGGCGGCAACGACGACTACGACTCCGAGGGCGGCGACGACATCCTCGTCGCCGGCACCGGCACCGAGCGCATGGAGGGCCAGATCGGCTTCGACTGGGTCACCTACGCCCGCACCCCGGGCCCGCAGGACGCCGACATGTTCTTCACCGGCCTGCAGCCGCCCGACATCGACAACATCCGCGACCGCTTCGACAACGTCGAGGGCCTGTCGGGCTGGGACAACAACGACATCCTGCGCGGCACGGACGCCGACGTCACGACGCTGGCGGCCGACCACAGCCTCACGCGGCCGGCGCTCATCGACGGCCTCCAGGCCGGCGTGCTCGGCGGCGCGACGTCGTTCAACACCGGCGACATCCTGCTCGGCGGCAACGGCGCCGACATCCTCGAGGGCCGCGGCGGCGACGACATCATCGACGGCGACCGCTGGCTCAACGTCCGCCTGAGCGTCCGGACGGACCCCAACAACCCGGCCACGCAGACGCAGACGGCGACGAGCATGACCGCGCTGCAGGCGGCGGTCTTCGCGGGCACGATCAACCCGAACAACATCCGGATCGTCCGCGAGATCATCACGCCGGCGCCCGGCACCCTGCCGGACACCGCCGTGTTCTCCGGGCCGCGCGCCGACTACGACATCACGCCGAACTTCAACTCGACGCTGATGACGATCAACCACGCCCGCGGCACGCAGGCCGACGGCGTCGACACGGTGCGCAACGTCGAGAAGCTGCAGTTCGCCGATCAGACGCTGTCGATCGTGCCGTCGGCCTCGGTCACGCCGGCGACGCTGACGTTCGCGGCCCGCAACGTCGGTTCGCCGAGCCCGTCGCAGACCGTGACGCTCACGAACAGCGGCACGCAGCCGCTGACGATCGCGAGCATCACGCGCGTCGGCGCGGCCGCCGCGGACTACAGCCGCCCGGCCGGCGCCGCCGGCGGCACGTGCCCGACCGCGGCCAACGGCACCCTGGCGGGTGGCGCGAGCTGCACGGTCACGACGGTGTTCACCCCGTCGGCGGCGGGCGCGCGCAATGCGACGCTCCGATTCACCGACAACCACAACGGCGTCGCCGGCAGCACGCAGGACGTGACGCTCAGCGGGACGGGCATCGCGGTCAACGGCGCCGCGGGTGTCAACCCGGGCGCGGTCGCGTTCGGCGCCTCGCAGGTCAACGTCGCGAGGACGTCCACGGTGACGCTGAGCAACACGGGCGGCGGGCCGCTGTCGGTCACGAGCATCGCCGTGACGGGGACGGACCTCACCCGTCAGGGCGGGACCTGCGCGACGACGTTCCCCGCAACGGTCAACCCCGGCGCGAACTGCACGGTCATCGTGCGCTTCCTGCCGACGGCCGCCGCCGCCAGGACGGGGTCGCTGACGTTCACCGACAACTCCGGTGGGGTCGCCGGGACGCAGCAGATCGTGGCGCTGTCGGGCAGCGGGGTGAACTCGGCGATCACGGTCACGCCGACGACGCTCGCCTTCGGGAACAACTCCGTCGGCCCGATCACGGGCGGCAACGGCGTGACGCGCACGCTGACGGTCCGCAACAGCGGCCCCGCCGGCTCGCTGCTGGCCGTGACGAGCGCGTCGATCGTGGCCGGCAGCAGCCCGAACTTCACGGTCACGGGCAACACCTGCCCGACGGCCGCGACGCTCGCATCCAACGCCACGTGCACGGTCACCGCGCGCTTCCGGGCGACCAACCCGCAGGGCGCCAAGACCGGCACGCTGCGCCTGGCGACGAACGCACCGACGTCCCCGACGAACGTGCCGATGACCGGCACGGCCACACCCGCAGGACTCTTCGGGCTCTAGGTCCCCCCGGAGCCGACGAGTGATGCGATCGCATGCAACTGCCGCCGGGCGCCGTGCGCGCCCGGCGGCGGCGGCGCTCCTGGCGTCCGCCACGCTGCTCGCCGCCTGCGGCGGGGAGGACACGGCCGAGGTGTCGCGGCCCTTCACGCCGGCGACGGTGCCGGCGACGACCTCGACGCTGCCGGCAGGCACCGTCACGACCGCCAGGGGCACGCCGCGACGGGCGACCGTCGCAGACGCCCGCAAGGCGGTCGCCGAGGACCGCTACGCCGCGGCCGAGCAGACGTTCCCGGCGCTGACGGCGACCGAGCGCGAACGCGTCCGGGTCCGCATCGCCGACCGGCTCGCGCGCCGCGCGCGCGCCGCGCTGGCGGCGGGCAACCGCAGCGCCGTGGAGCGCCTGCTCGCGACGGCGAGCGACTATCCGGCGACACCGCTCGCCGAGCGCGTGCGCGAGGGTCTGGCGGCTGCCGAGAAGCGCGCCGACAAGCGCGCCCAGGAGCGCCTGCTCGCGCGCCGGGAGCGCGCCCGCGAGCGCCGCGCGCGGGCCCAACGGGAGCGCGCGGCCGAGCAGGTGCGGCGGGCGCCGTAGAATGCGCGGCCCCCAGCCCCCATGGTGTACCGGTTAGCACGCGAGGCTTTCAATCTCGAAGAGTGGGGTTCGATTCCCCCTGGGGGTATGGGTCGGGGGGCCGTTAGCTCAACTGGTAGAGCAAGGGGCTTTTAACCCCTAGGTTCTGGGTTCGAGCCCCAGGCGGCCCATCAGCCCGTGGCGCGCCGGCGGCTGCGGCGATCGAGCTCCGCGAGCAGCACCTCGATCGAGCGCTCGAGCTGCTCGAGCGACGCGTCGCCCACGCTCGCGACGCCGGTCTGCGCGTTGACCCACGCGTTGATCTCGCGGTGCGAGCGCCCGTCGAGCCCGGCGAGCGCGCGGACGAGGCCCGTGCGCTTCTCGCGCAACCGCGCGCGGCGCTTGAAGGCCGGCAGCTCGGCGGGCGCGTCGGGAACCGCCGGCGGGCCGGCGAAGGCCGCGACGGCCTTTGGCGCCGGCGGCCCGCCACCGAACAGCGCGAGCTGCGGCGCGACGTCGGCGTCGAGCGGGACGAACGCCTCGGCGACCGCCGGCTCGCTGCGCCGGCGCTCCTCGCGCTCCTCGAGCTCGCCGAAGCCCGGGTCCTTCGGCGGGGCGAGGACGTGACGCAGCTCGGTCTCGACGTCCGCCGCGTGGGCGCGCAGCAGGCCGTCGGCGGGGAGGAACAGGTAGCTGTGCTCCAGGGCGCGCCCGGCGAGGGTGCGCACGAAGCGCCCGACGATCTGGCGGAAGATCAGCGGCGTCTTGGCCGCCGACGCGTAGACGCCGACGCGCAGGCGCGGGATGTCGACGCCCTCGGAGACCATGTTCACGGCGACGATCCAGCGCTCGCGGCCCTTGCCGAACGCCCGCAGCTTCGCCGCCGCGCGCGGGTCGGTGTGCAGGACGACCACGGGCGCCTTGCCCGTCACCTGCGCGAGCACCGCGCCGACACGCCGCGCGTGCTCGCCGTCGGCGGTGACGACGAGCCCGCCGGCGTCGCGGTGGCCCTGCGCGCGGACCTCGCCGAGGCGCTCGTCGGCGGCGCGCAGGATCCGCGGCAGGCCGTCGGCGAGGTCGGTCGAGATCGCGGTGCGGTAGCGGCGCCCGGCCTCGCGCGTGCTGAGCACGGTGTCGAACGAGGACTCGATGACGTCGTCGCCGGACTGCCAGGAGAGCATGCCGTCGTAGGGGATGAAGACGACCGGGCGGCAGATGCCGTCGCGCACGGCGTCGGCGTACGTGTAGCTCACGTCGGGCACGGCCACGCCGTCCTCGTAGCGCACGCCGGCGATCGCGCTCTGGTCGGAGCGAAACGGCGTGCCGGACAGCAGGAGCCAGCGGCTGGTCGCGCCGAAGGCGCGGGCGAAGCCCTCGCCCCAGGCGAGCTCCTCGCCGAGGTGGTGGGCCTCGTCGGCGATGACGAGCGTGTCGCGCCCGCACTGCGCGGCCCAGCGGGCGGCCGACGACGCGGCGCGGGCGTATGTCGCGACGACGCCGTGGAAGTCGCGCGGCGGCGTCAGCTCGGTCGCGTCGGGCTGCAGCTGGACGCCGAGGCGCCCCGCGGCCTCGGCCCACTGGTGCGTCAGCGGCGTCGTCGGGCACAGGACGTGGACGCGGCGCACGACGCCGGCGTCGAGCAGCCTGCGGGCGAAGACGAGGCTCGGGATCGTCTTGCCGGCGCCGGGCGCGGCGGAGAGCAGGAACGTGCCCTCGTTCCACGCCGACATCCGCTCGAGCGCCTGGATCTGCCAGGCCCGGAGGGCGATCAAGATGGGGCGAGGACGACGATCACGAGCCGGGGAGTGTGCGGGGCGGCCCGGACGGACTCCGAACTGCCCGCTGATCGCCGACGTACGCCTCGGCCTCGATCTCGACGAGCATCCGCGGGTCGATGAGCGCGGCGACCTGCACCATCGTCGCGACCGGCGCGATGGCGCCGAAGCGGTCGCCGTGGGCGCGGCCGATCTCCTCGGCGCGACTGATGTCGGTGACGAACATCCGCGTCCGCACGACCTGGTCCAGGCGCGCCCCGGCCTGTGCGAGTGCCGCCTCGATCGCGTCGACGATCACCTCGACCTGCCCGCCGGCGTCACCGGGGCACAGCACGACACCGTCCTCGTCGATCGCCGTCGTCCCCGCGACGAGGACGAGGTCGCCCGCCCGCACGGCGCGGCTGTAGCCGAAGCGCTGCTCCCACGGCCCGCCGGAGCCGTACCGCTCGATGCCGGGCATCGACGCAGTATGTCCGCTACGCGAGGCTCAGGGACTCCAGCGGGATCGGCCGGCCGAGGTGGAAGCCCTGGGCGTAGTCGACGCCGTAGCGGCGCAGCAGATCGATCGTCGCCTCGTCCCCGACACACTCGGCGACCGTGAGCATGCCGAGGCCGTGCGCGATCTCGACGATCGAGCGCACGATGAGCCGGCTGGCGCCGCTGGCGACGAGATCCTCGACGAACTCGCCGTGGATCTTCACCTCGTCGAAGGGCAGCCGCTTGAGGATGGAGAACGAGGCGAAGCCCGTGCCGAAGTCGTCGAGGGCGAAACGGCAGCCCTGCTCCCCGAGCGCGGCGCTGAGCCGGCGGGCGCGGCCGAGGTCGGCGATCGCGACCGTCTCGGTCACCTCGAACGTCAGCCGCCCGGGATCGACGCCCGTGCTCGCGAGCTCGCGCTCGATGAGCGCGTAGAGCTCCGGATCGGCGATCGAGCGCGCCGAGAGGTTGATGTCGAAGCAGTCGTCGCGCCCGTCGCGCTGGAGCTTGGCCAGCAGCGCGATGGCGTGGCGCACGACCCAGCGGTCGAGCTCCTGCACGAGGTTCACGCGCTCAGCGGTCGCGAGGAACGCCCCGGGGGCGACGAGCTCGCCGCCGGCGCCGATCATCCGGACGAACAGCTCGTGCCGATCGGGGCCGTCACCGCGCAGGGCGACGATCGGCTGGGCGTGCAGGACGAACCGATCGTCTGCCAGCGCGGCGCGGATCTGCTCGGCCATCGTCCGGCCCAGCAGCCGGCTCGTGCGAGGGTCGTAGACGCGGACCTGGTCGCGCCCCGCCTCCTTGGCGTCGTACATCGCCCTGTCGGCCTCCGTCAGCAGCTCCTCGGCGGACGGGCTGTCGGGCCGGTCCGCGAGCACCGCGATGCCGATGCTGGCGGTGGTCCGGCACGACCCCCGCGCCGTCGTGACGATCGCGTGCTCGCGGATCGCGTACAGCAGCTCCTCGGCGATGTGGCGGGCGCGCCCCTCGTCGGTGTGCGGCAGGATCGCCGCGAACTCGTCCCCGCCGAGGCGGGCGAGGATGTCCGTCCCCCGCAGGCGCACCCGCATGAGTTCGGCGACGGACGCGAGAAGGGCGTTGCCGGCATCGTGGCCGAGCGTGTCGTTGACGTCCTTGAAGTCGTCGAGATCGAGCGCGAGGATCGCCCCGCCGGTGCCGTAGCGCCGCGCGGAGGCGAGCTCGCGCTCGATCTCCTCGTCGAAGCGGCGCTGGTTGAAGAGGTCCGTCAGCGGATCGTGGTCGGCGAGGTGCTGCAGCTGGCCCTCCATGCGCTCGCGCTCGACGTAGGACGAGAGCGCCTCGGAGACGCGCTGCAGCATCCGGTCGGTGTCGTCGCCGCTGCGCAGGTGCTCGGTGCACGCGAACTCGACGACGGCGACGACCTCGCCCCGGCTGATGACCGGCACGCCGATCGCCGACAGCATGCCCGCCTCGCCGCCGAGATCGGAGAGGACGACGGTCTTCCAGGACCGGCGCACGCGCGCCGGCAGCTGGATCCCGGGGAGAAACGGCGCGTCGGCGGCGCGCTGGAGGAGCGCCGGCCCGACGCCCGGCGCCCACCACGTCGCCTCCCGGTGTGGCGATCCCGCCGGCCCGCCCATCGCCCACCAGCCGCCGTACGCCCACCCCAGGCGCGTGCCGATCTCGTCGAGCACCCGCCGGCGCGCCTCGTCCAGCGACGAGGACTCCAGCAGCGCCTGCCCGACGGCGTTCTCCGTCGCGAGCAGCCGCGCGCCGTGCCTGCGCGCTGAGATGTCGTACAGGAACGCGTGGAAGCTGTAGACCCCCTGCGACCGCGTCGCCGAGATCGCCGCGTCCACGGCGATCAGGTGCCCGTCGCGGTGCAGTGCGTCGATCTCCAGCGTGCGTCCCACCACCTGCGAGGTCCCGCCGGCGACGACCCGGGCGAGGCCGGCGCGGTGACGCGCGCGATCGGCCTCGGGGAGGATCGTTTCCGCGAGGGACCGCCCGAGTGCCTCCGCGCGGCTCCATCCGAGCAGCCGCTCGGCGGCGGTGTTCCACTCGATGATCCGGCCCGCCGCGTCGATGGAGATGAACGCGTGGCCCGAGGCCTCGACGATGAGCGCCGCGCGCTCCTGGCTCTCGAGCAGCTCGCGGGCGGCGCGCCGGCCCTCCGTCACGTCCTGGCAGATGCCGAGCATCCGCACCGGCCGGCCGCCGGCGTCGGTGACGACCTGGCCGCCGCTGGCGAGCATCCGCACACTCCCGTCGGGCCGGATGATCCGCTCGTCGAGCGTGAACGGCAGTCCGTCGGCGCGGGCCCGGGCGATCGTGTCCCGGACGGTCGTCCGGTCGTCGGGGTGCACGCGGGCGAGGTACGTCTCGTAGGTCGGCGCGGGGTCGTCGTCGGCCAGCCCGTAGATCGCGCGCAGCTCGGCCGACCACCGCACCTCACCGGTCTCGATGTCCCAGTCCCAGCTGCCGATGGGGGCGAGCTCGTGGCGCGCCGCGATCTGCGCGTGCGCCCCGGTGAGCGCGGCCGTCCCCTCGCGGATCTTCTGCTCGAGCTCGTCGCGCGAGCGGCGCAGCTCGGCGACCGCGCGCTCGCGCTCGCGCACGACGATCGCCAGCACGAGCGCGGTGATGCAGGCGAAGGTCCCGAAGACCTGTGCCAGCAGGAGCGCGTGCGCGGTCGAGGCGTCGTGGAACGGCCCGTGACCGGCGGCCGCCTCGGCGATCGCGAAGCCGGCGACGACGAGGCACGTCGCCGCGGCGCCCGCCTGCGTGAAGCGCAGCGCCCCCCAGACGATGAGCGGGAACGTCAGGAAGACGAGCGGGACGTGCACGCTGAAGACGATCGCGCTGACCATGGCGGTCGCGAGCGCGAGCGCCCCCGCCTCGAGCATCGCCCGGCGCGGCCATGCGCGCGGCGGATCGGCGAAGAGCACGAAGAGCGACGGCGCGACGAGCAGGTCCCCGCCCATGTCCCCGAGCCACCAGGTCAGCCAGGCCCCGGCGGCGTCAGCGGCGCTGACGGCGCCGCCGGCCAGCAGGCTCGCGACGCCGACGGTCGCGGCGACCAGCGTGCTGAGCAGACCGGCCGCGACGACGAGCGCCGCGAGGTCGCGCAGACGCGGGAGCGCCGGGCGGAAGCCCGCGCGCGACAGCAGCCAGGCGCCGGCGAGCGCCTCGAGCGTGTTGCCGGTCGCGATGCCGGCGACGGTCAGCGGCCCGACGCCCATGCCGATGTTCGCCAGCACGGCGCCGAGGGCGACGGCCGGCAGCATCCGGCGCCCCCAGAGCACGACGGCCACGAGGGCGATGCCGCTGGGCGCCCAGACCGCCGTGACGTCCGTCGCCGATGTTCCGAGCGCAAGCCCGCCCTTCGCGGTCGCCGCGTAAAGCGCCGCGACCAGGACGATCCTTGCGACACACGGCTGGGATCCGCGCCAGGACACCACGATCGGTATCGGCACCGCCGGCGCGCAGCTTTAGCGCCGGGTGGCGGCGGATGGACGACTCGGTCAGTGGCGGAAGTGGCGCCGGCTCGTGAAGACCATGGCGACCTGCGCCTTGTCGGCGGCCTCGCGCACCTCGGGGTCGTTGCGCGACCCGCCGGGCTGGATGATCGCCGTGACGCCGGCGCCGATCGCGATCTCCGGGCCGTCGCTGAAGGGGAAGAACGCGTCGGAAGCGAGCACGGCGCCCTGCAGCGACTTCACGCGCGACTTGTCGACGGCGAGCCGGACGGAGTCGACGCGGCTCATCTGGCCGGCGCCGATGCCGATCGTCGCCTGGTCGCGGGCGAGGACGATCGCGTTGGAGCGCACGTGCTTGCAGACGCGCCAGGCGAAGAGCAGGTCGCGCCACTCGGCGTCCGTGGGCTGGACCTTCGTCGCGATCTCCATCTCCGTGCGATCGAGGTTCTCGATGTCGTGGTCCTGGATCAGCAGACCGCCCATGACCTGCTTGATGTCCGGCTCGGCGACGAGCGGCGCGCGGCGCTCGTTGTCCTCGAGGATCCGGATCGACGGCTTGCGCATGAGGATCTCCAGCGCGTCCTCGTCGTAGCCGGGCGCGAACAGCACCTCGACGAACTGCTCGGCGAGGCGCGTGGCGGTCGCGGCGTCGATCGGCCGGTTGAAGGCGATGACGCCGCCGAAGGCGCTGAGCGGGTCGGTGGCGTAGGCGCGCTCGTAGGCGTCCAGCGCGCTCTCGCCGAGGGCGACCCCGCAGGGGTTGTTGTGCTTGATGATGATGCAGGCCGGCTCGGGGAACTCGCGCACGAGGCTGCGCGCGGCGTCGAGGTCGAGCAGGTTGTTGAAGGACAGCTGCTTGCCGTGGTGCTGCTGGATCTGCGACAGCACGTGCGAGCGCGCGCCGACCTCCGTGTAGTACGCGGCGCGCTGGTGCGGGTTCTCGCCGTAGGGCAGGTCGAGGACCTTCTCGTACGCGCGCACGTGCAGCGGCGGGAAGTCCTCGGACTTCTCGGCGAACCAGCGCGCGACGGCGGTGTCGTAGCGCGCGGTGTAGGCGAACGCCTCGGCGGCGAGCGACTCGCGCGTCGTCGTCGACAGGTGCCCGCCCGAGGAGCCGAGCTCGTCGAGGATCGCGTCGTAGGACTCGGGGCTCGTCACGACGGCGGCGTAGGCATGGTTCTTCGCCGCGGCGCGGATCATCGTCGGGCCGCCGATGTCGATGTTCTCGATGATCTCGGCCGCCGGCAGCCGGCGCGCGACGCTGCGCTCGAACGGGTAGAGGTTGACGCAGACGAGGTCGACGTACTCGATGTCGTGCTCCTCGGCGGCGTCGAGGTGCGCCTGGTCGGAGCGTACGGCGAGCAGGCCGGCGTAGAGGCGCGGGTGCAGCGTCTTGACGCGGCCGTCCATGATCTCGGGGAAGCCCGTGAAGTCCTCGACCGAGCGGACGGTCAGGCCGGCGCCCTCGAGCGTCCCGGCCGTTCCGCCGGTCGACACGAGCTCGACCCCGAGGCCGGCAAGGCCCTTGGCGAACTCCGCGACGCCGCGCTTGTCGGAGACCGACAGGAGCGCGCGACGGACGCGCACGCCTCCCGGAGCGGTCAGTTCCTGCGGACTCTCACTCGAACCGGCGATGGGGCGAGGATACCGCCGGCGCCGGACCCGCCGTCAGCCGCGGTGCTCGCAGTTGGCGCTGACGACATCGCTCTTGTCGGCGATGACCGTGTCGTCGCCGGCGCCGCAGTCGATCGTGTCCTTGCCGCCGCCGACGGCCGTGATCTTGTCGTTGCCGCTGCCGCCGCTGATCGAATCGTCGTCGAAGCCGCCGTTGAGCCGGTCGTTGCCCGGCCCGCCCTCGAGGATGTCCTGCCCGCGGCCGCCCTCGAGCGTGTCCTTGCCGCCGGAGCCGATCAGGACGTCCGAGCCGCCGCGGCCGTAGAGGCCGTCGTTGCCGGGACCGCCGTAGAGGCGGTCGTTGCCGCTGTCGCCCTCGAGGCGGTCGTTGCCGCCGAGGCCGTACAGCCCGCCGTCGGGCGCCAGCGCGCGGCCGTGGCCGCTGCGGACGCTCAGCGAGTCGTTGCCCTGCGTCGCGGCGCCGTACTTGCGGATCGGCTGGTCCTCGTTCGTGCCCTTGACGAGCGCGACGGCCGCCGCGCCGGGCGGGCCGGCGGCGTCGAGCCCGGCGTTCGTCGCCGCGCCCTCGAGCGGGCGATAGTCCTTGAACTGCGGGTTCAGGCGCTCGGGGCCGACGGCGTTGTCGCGCACGGTCACGGGGATCAGGACCTCGCAGTCCTTGAACGTCCAGGGCGTCCGCACGGACGGGTCCTGGACCGCCTGGGGCGTGCCGCGCTCGAGCCTGCCGAGCGTGACGTAGCCCGCGTAGACCGTGTCGATCCCGGGCCCGCAGTCGACCTCGCTCGGGTTGACGTAGCCCGTGTAGATCGTGTCGTTGCCGTCGCCGCCGCTGAGGATGTTCGCGCCCTCGCCGCCGATGATCGTGTCGTCCTCGCCTTCGCCGATGAGCGTGTCGTTGCCCTGATCGCCCTCGATGACGTCGGCCCCGCCGCCGCCGTTGAGCTCGTCGGCGCCGTTGCCGCCGACGAGGATGTCGTTGCCGTCGCGGCCGAAGACCTGGTGGTCGCTGCCGCGGTTGGTGTTGATGTAGTCGTCGCCGGGACCGCCGTCGACGAGCACGTCGTTGCCGAAGCCGCGCTCGAGGATGAAGTCGTCGCCCTCGCCGCCGATGATCGTGTCGTCGCCGTCGCCGCCGTCCATCCGGTCGTTGCCGAGTCCACCGTCGACCTTGTCGTTGCCGCTGCCGCCGTCGAGCTGGTCGACGCCGTCGCCGCCGAGGAGCTTGTCGTTGCCCGAGTCGCCCTCGAGGCGGTCGTTGCCCGTGCCGCCGAAGAGCTTGTCGTTGCCGAAGTCGCCGATGAGGACGTCGTCGCCCCCCAGGCCGGTGAGCGAGTCGTTGCCCTGGGCCCCGTAGAGCAGGTCGCGCTGGTTGGTGCCGGTGAAGCGGTCGCCGCGGCCGCTGCCGTTCTTCACGATGCCCTGCGCGGTCGGCACGAGCACGAGCGCGAGCGCGACGAGGGTGATGAGCGCACGGGGGATCGTCAGGCGGGATCCTCGCGGCGGCACGGGCGGCATCATGGCGTGCCCGCGCTCGCGCGGCAACCAAGACTGGACGCGCGTTCAGTCGGGGCGTATGACGATCCGCCGCGGATTGGCCGGGTCGCGGCTCACGGCGCCGCGCGCGACGAGCCGCACGGCCTGCGGCAGCAGCGCGTGCTCGATCGGCCGCAGGTGCTCCATGACCTCGTCCGGCGTGGCGGCGCCGGGCAGCTCGACCGCGCGCTGGACGAGCACCGGCCCCGTGTCGACGCCGCCGTCGTCGTCGACGAAGTGGACCGTGACGCCGAAGACCTTCACGCCGTAGGCGAGGGCCTGCTCGATCGCGCGGATCCCGGGGAAGGCCGGCAGCAGCGAGGGGTGGATGTTGATGACGCGCTCGGGGAAGCGGCGCAGCAGCGGGCTCGTCAGCAGCGCCATGTAGCCGGCGAGCACGACGAGCTCGACGTCGTGGGATTCGAGCCAGTCGGCGATCGCCCCGTCGCGGGCGGGACGGTCGGGGTGCTCGCCGATGGCGAAGACCGCCGTCGGCACGCCGGCATCGCGCGCGCGCGTGAGCGCGACGGCATCGGCGCGGTCCGACGCGACCGCGACGACGAGCGCCTCCGCGCCGTGGACGCTGTCCAGCAGCGCCTGGAGGTTCGTCCCCGTGCCCGAGGCGAGGACGCCGACGCGCAGCGGGCCGGCCATCACGCCGCGCGGGCGGTGACGACGGCCTGGAGCTTCGGGTACGCGCCGCCGGTCGAGCGCAGCCGCCCGTCGCCGATCAGCTCGTCGACGCGCGCGAGGACCTGCTTGGCCGTGAGGTGGTCGAAGGTGCCGTAGGCCGGCAGGCCGTCGTGGCCGCTCTTGACGAGCGCCTTGGACTGTCCGCCGCGGAGGATCTCGACGGTGCGCGTGCGGCCGACGGCGGGGTCGGCCGTCTCGACGACGGAGAGGATCGCGGCGTCGAGGTCGCCGGCGGCCGGCGCGGGGCCAGCGCCGCCGCGACCGCTGCGCTTGCGGGCCTTCGACGGCGAGGCCGGCGCGACGGGAAGCCAGCTCGGATCGCAGACGTCGCAGCACGGCACGCCGGGGTCCGGCGTAGGCGTGCTGCGGTCCCCGAAGTGGCGCAGGATCGTCTCGCGCCGGCAGGCCGAGCCCTCGACGAACGCCCAGACGTTGCGGTACTGCGTCCAGCGCGCGCGCTGCGCGTCGCCGGCCGACATCCGGCAGGCCGCCCGCGCGCGCCCGTCGAAGGGCCCCTCGATGCGCCCGCGGATGCGGTCCGGCGACGACGGCGCCGGGCGGATCACGCCCGCGCGCGCGAGGTGGCCGACGACCGCGCGCACCTGGTCGTCGCCGTCGCCGCGGCCGCCGCCGAGGACCGACGCCAGCTCGTCGGCGCCGAGGTCGTAGCGCCCGTTCGTCGCCCGCATCTCCAGGCGTCGCGCGATCGTCGCGATCGCTTGGTCGTCGATCTCGCCGCGCTGGATGAAGAACACGTGCAGCCCCTTGTCGCGGCCCTCGGCGAACAGCAGGGCCCGCGCCGGGCGGCCGTCGCGGCCCGCGCGGCCGGCCTCCTGGTAGTACGCCTCGACCGAGCCCGGCACGCTCTCGTGGCAGACCGTCCGCACGTCGGCCTTGTCGATGCCCATGCCGAAGGCGTTCGTCGCCACGACGACGTCGAGGCGGCCGTCCATGAAGCGCCGCTGGACCTCCGTGCGCTGGTCGCGCCCGAGGCCGGCGTGGTAGACGCCGACCGCGCCCTCGAGCGCGGGCGACAGGCGGTCGGCGAGCTTCTCGGCGCCCGCGCGCGTGCCCGCGTAGACGATCGCGGGCGTCGCGCCGGGGGTCGACAGCGCGGCGGTGATGTGGCGGTGCTTGGCCTGCGTCGACGCGCACGCGATGACGCCGAAGGAGAGGTTCGGCCGGTCGAAGCCCGTCGAGACGCGGACCGCGTCGCGCAGCCCGAGTCGCAGCGCGATGTCGTTGGCGACCTGCGGCGTCGCGGTCGCCGTCGAGGCGATGATCGCCTCGGCCTGCAGCCAGCGCGCCGCGTCGGCGAGGCGGAAGTAGTCGGGGCGGAAGTCGTGCCCCCACTGCGAGACGCAGTGCGCCTCGTCGACGACGAAGAGGCCGATCTTCGTCGCGCGCATCGCCTCGAGGAACGGGGCCGAGGAGAAGCGCTCGGGTGCGACGTACAGCAGCCGCAGCTCGCCCGCGGCGGCGCGCTCGAGCGCCAGGCGGTTGTCAGCGGCGTCCTGCTGGGCGTTGACGAGCGCGGCGCGGCCGGGCGCGGCGACGGCGAGCGCGTCGACCTGGTCGCGCATGAGCGAGACGAGCGGGGAGACGACGAGCGTGAGGTCGTCGCGCATGAGCGCGGGCAGCTGGTAGCAGAGCGATTTCCCCGCGCCCGTCGGCATGACGACGAGCACGTCGCGCGCCGGCGGGCCGGCGGCTGCGCGGACCGCCTGCTCCTGACCGGGGCGGAAGGCGTCGAAGCCGAAATGCTCGCGCAGGGCGGCGTGGGGATCCATGACGGCGTCCGACCTTAGCGGCCGCTTCGGAGCGCACGAACGACATGCGCTGATTCGTTGCAAACGCGGGTCGGAGGACTACTCTGCAACGCACGTGTCCGTGAAGCTCATCTTCCGGTGCCAGTTCTGCACCGCCCAGCCCGATCCGCTGACGCAGATCAGCCTCGAGTCGACGGTGCGCGAGATCTCCTGGGGGCAGTACCTCGACGCGATGCCCGGGAAATGGCTCGTCTGGCAGGGTCGCGGGCTCTACGGACCGGCCCGCTACGCCTGCGACCGGCACCGCGGAGATTTAACCGCCTACCTCCGCCACCATTACGGTACGGTCGGCTGGCATCCATGGAAACGCCCGCCCTATCCGACGAGCGCGCACAACAGCGACATGGAGAAGGCAGAGAAGGTCGGCGGCCTGTCGGCCATGCCGAAGTGGGGCTACGGGCCGCAGATCAAGTAGTCGCGCGGCTCGCGGCAGTCGTCTTCGCGCTCTTCTTCACCTTCCCGGCGCTCGCTGTAGCCGACGCCGGCGGACCCGAGCTCGTCGGGTACGTCAACGCCATGCGGGCCGCCAACGGCATCCCCGCGGGCATCACGGAGAGCCCGGCGGCGTCGGTCGGCTGCCTGCTGCACAACCGCTACGGCATCCTCAACGACGTCCTGACGCACCACGAGGACCCCACCGCGCCGGGCTTCACGGACGCGGGCGCCGCGGCCGGCGCCCAGGCGGTGCTCTACCGCGGCCTGCAGTGGTCGGCGGCCGACAGCCCGTTCGAGCACGCCCCGATGCACCTGCACAAGCTGCTCGCGCCGCGCCTGGACACGATGGGCGCGGGTGAGACGAGCGGCTTCGGCTGCGCCACCATCGGCTCGCTCAACCGCCGCCCGCCGGCGCACAACGTGACGTACACCTATCCGGGCAACGGCGCGACCAACTGGCGCGAGGGCGAGGTCGCCGACGAGCTGCCGTTCACGCCCGGCGAGTTCGTCGGCATCGCGCCCGACACGCCGACCGGGCCGTACCTCTACGTGCTCTTCGACGGTCCCGGCATCGCCCCGACCGACGTCGCGAAGGTCGTGCGCGCGCACGTCGTCGGTCCCGTCGGGCCCGTCCCGATCGCGATCGTCGACAACACGACGAAGGGCCTGCAGGGCTACCTGCCCGTCGGCGCCGAGCTCATCCCGCGGGCGCCGCTCGCGCCGGGCACGACGTACACCGCGAAGGTCGTCGCGACCGTCGACGGCCAGCGCTTCAAGCACCAGTGGTCGTTCACGACGGACGGCGCGCCGCTTGCGGGCGCGAGCTCGGTCGCGAGCGCGGCCGCTGCCCGTCCGGCAGATGCCGCGCGCCGCGCCGCCGTTCGCGCCGTCCGCCACGGCGCGACGATCCGGCTGCACCTCAACTGCCCGCGCGCGTGCCTCGTGCGCGGCATCGGGCGCCTGCGGGGCGGCGACGACTCGCGCCATCTGCCCTACGCGCGCGCCGGGCGCCTCACCGCGGGGCCGATCGAGCTGCGCTTCGCGCTGAGCCGCCGCGCGCGTCACTGGCTCGCGATCCACCCGTTCACGCGCTTCGGGCTGTCGGTGAGCGGCCTCTTCGTGCAGCCGCTGAGCGCGACGCTGCCCTACGCGCGGACGAGCGGGAGCTCGAGCGCGTACTTGCCGTTGGCCTCGTCGGTGCCCTCGAGCGGGTAGCGGCCGCTGAAGCACGCGTCGCAGTGGCGCTCGCGCGAGCCGCGAACGGCCTCGTAGACGCCCGCGAGCGAGAGGTAGGCGAGCGAGTCGCAGCCGAGCTCGGCGGCGACCTCCTCGACCGTGCGCCCGTGGGCGATCATCTCCTCGCGCGTGGACATGTCGATGCCGTAGTGGCACGGGTGCCTGATCGGCGGGGCGGAGATGCGCATGTGGACCTCCAGCGCCCCGGCGTCGCGGAGCATCTGGACGATCTGGCGCGTCGTGTTGCCGCGCACGATCGAGTCGTCGACGACGACGATCGACTTGCCGCCGACGATCTCCCGCAGCGGGTTGAACTTCATCCGCAGGCCGTGCTTGCGCAGCGCCTGGCCGGGCTCGATGAACGTCCGGCCGACGTAGCGGTTCTTGATCAGCCCGTCGTCCTGCGGCAGGCCGCTGGCGCGGGCGTAGCCGCGGGCGGCGGGCGCGCCGGAGTCGGGCACGGGGATGACGAGCTCGGCGCCGGGGGTCGGCGCCTCGCGGGCGAGGATCTCGCCCATCCGCCCGCGCGCGGCCTGCAGGACGTCGCCGTTCATGCGCGAGTCCGGGCGGGCGAAGTAGATGTACTCGAAGATGCAGAACGCCTCGCGCGCGCCCGCGACGACCTGGCGCGTCTGCAGCCGGCCGTCGCCGTTGATCCAGATCATCTCGCCGGGCTTGACGTCGCGGACGAGCTTGGCGCCGATGATGTCCAGCGCGCAGGACTCGCTTGCGACGCAGTAGTGGCCGTCGATGCAGCCGAGCACGAGCGGGCGCAGGCCGGCGGGATCGCGGAAGGCGACGAGCGTGTCCTTCGTCATGAGGACGGTCGAGAACGCGCCCTGCAGGCGCGGCAGGATCTCGGTGACGGCGTCCTCGATGCGCTCGGCCTCGTGCGACGCCAGCAGCGCGGCGATGATCTCGGAGTCCGAGGTCGAGCGGAAGCGCACGCCGCGCTCGCGCAGCTCGGAGTGCAGCTCGACGGCGTTGATGAGGTTGCCGTTGTGGCCGAGGGCCAGCTCGCGGCGGTCGGAGCGGTGCACGGGCTGGGCGTTGTCCCACCCGTTGGAGCCGGTCGTCGAGTAGCGGACGTGCCCGACCGCCATGTCGCCGCCGAGCGCGCGCAGCTTCTGCTCGTCGAAGACCTGGTTCACGAGCCCCAGGTCGCGCAGCGTCATGATGTGCCCGCCGACGTCCGCGGCGGCGATGCCGGCGGACTCCTGCCCACGGTGTTGTAGTGCGTACAGCGCGAAGTACGCCAGACGGGAGACCTCGTGACCGGGGGCATGGATCCCGAACACTCCGCACTCGTCCCGCGGTCCCTCGCGCTCGTCGAGGGTCGTCACGCCCTCAAGGATAGCCGGGCGTTCGGCTACGAACCTCTCGCGGGTCCGCCGACCCCGCATGTTCCCGCAGGATCTGCGCGGCGCCGTTGAGCACGAGCGCCCGCGCGAGCGTCGTCGGTCGCAGTTCGACGCACCGCGCAGCCTCGGTCAACCCGCTCGTGATCGTCGGCTCTCAGGCGGATGTTCACCTGCTTCGTCGGCTGCGCCACCGCGTGCCCGGCATGCGGCATCGGCAGCGGGTAGCCGGTGCGCCGCGCGGCGTACCGGGCCTCGTCGCGGGCGTTCCGGGCATCGGCCGCCGCGTGGTCGATCTCCACCGCCACCTGGAACGCGAGTGCGCGCAGCCGCTCGTCCGCCACCCGATGGGCGATCCCTGCGCGGATCGAGCGATGAAACGGCGCGAGGGTCTGCTCCCAGAATCTGCGCGGGATCTTCTCGAGCTCGATGCAGTCGGGATGCATGTGCTCGTGCTGGTCGAGATAGTCGAACAGCGGGATGCCGCTGTCGTCGAACTCATCCTCGTCGTCGGGATCGTGGTGGGGGTCTTGATCGGCCATGAGCAGCGGGCGCTATCGGGGGCGATAGCCGGCGGTCCCATCCTGGCGCGGGGAGCGGGCGGCGCGGCCCAGCGTGGCCGAGTTGGCACGAAGTCGTTGCGCAATCGGCACAGCCGGCCGCGACCGACCACCCTCCCGCCGGCGGTGTGGAGCCGCCGCTATCAGCGGTGACAGCCGCTGCTGCTCACGCGGGAGAGGGGCGACCGTGCCGTCGCGTACGGTCGAATCGGTCGCGCAGCGCGCGTCCTCCAGGCGGTTTTGTCCATTGCGACGAATGTCTCATGCAAACCTGCCGACGCACGCCGGTTGCCAAACGGTACGGTCGGCCAAGTCGTCACGGATGTGGCGAACTCCGATGACCCTCTGGCTTCTTCTCACCATCGCGGCGGTCTGGCTCGGGCTCTGCGCCCTGGCGGTCTCGCTGTGTGTGATGGCCGGACGCGGGAACCACGTGACCGCGACGCAACTGCGGGTCGTGCCCGACCGGCACACCACCCGCCGGACCGGCTGAGTCAGGGAAACAGCGGCGCGAGCGCCGCGTGCGCGGCACGCAGCTCGTCGATTGACGCGCTGATCAGCACGGCGCCGCTCGTCACGTCGAGCGCGTCGCCGCCGACGGTGCCGACGACGTCCACATCGATGCGCTCGCCCAGGCGCGCCAGGGCCTCGGCGGAGCCGGAGACGACGAAGCCGGCGCCCGGGGACTCGCCGAAGAGCGCCGGCTCGAGGTCGTCGCGCGGGCCGAGGTCGAGCGTCGCGCCGAGCCCGCCCGCGAGGCAGGACTCGGCGACGGCGACGAGGAAGCCGCCCTCGGCGACGTCGTGGGCGCTGGCGAGGTCGCCGGCGCGGACGGCGTCGCGGATCGCCTCCTGCGCGGCGCGCAGGGCGGCGATGTCGATCGCGTCGAGCTCCGTCGGAAGCGGCTCGCCGCGGAGCTTTGCGAGCTCCGAACCCGGCAGGCGCGGGCGGAACGGGCCTGCGAGGCCGACGGCGTCGCCGGCGCGCGCGAAGCCCGAGCGCCCGGCACGGGCGGCGTCGGGCAGCTCGCCGACCATGCCGACGACGGGCGTCGGGTAGATCGGGCCGCCGCCGCTCTCGTTGTAGAGCGAGACGTTGCCGCCGACGACGGGCACGTCGAGCGCGCGGCAGGCGTCGGCGAGGCCGCGGATCGACTCCGTCAGCTGCCAGGCGATGTGCGGCTTCTCGGGGTTGCCGAAGTTCAGGCAGTTCGTCAGTCCGAGCGGCTCGGCGCCGGCGCAGGCGAGGTTCGCCGTGCACTCGAGGACCGCCTCGACCGTGCCGGTGTACGGGTCGCAGGCCACGCGGCGGCCGTTGCCGTCGATCGAGATCGCGATCGCACCGCCGCCGGGCAGGGCGAGGACGGCCGCGTCGGCCTGCTCGGGCCGGCGCACGGTGCGCGACTGGACGATCGAGTCGTACTGCTGGAACAGCGGCAGCCGCGAGGCGATGTTCGGCGAGGCGAGCAGGGCGAGCAGCGTGATACCCGGGTCGCTGACGTCGTGCTCGAGCGTCCGCACGGGCGGTGCGTACAGCGGCTCGGAGGGCGCCTGCGGCGTGAGGTCATACAGCGGGCAGTCGTCGACGAGCGCCGGCACGGGCATGTCGCCGACGAGCTCGTCGCCGACGAAGACGCGCAGCGCGCGCGTGTCGGTGACGGTGCCGATCGCCGTCCCGCCGACCTCCCACTTCTCGCACACCGCCAGGACCTCGTCGAGGCGCGACGGCTCGCAGACGCAGAGCATCCGCTCCTGGGACTCGGAGACCATGATCTCCCAGGCCGCCATCCCGGCCTCGCGCAGCGGGACGAGCGACACGTCGATGTCGAGGCCGACCTCGCCCTTGCTCGCCATCTCGGCCGAGGACGACGACAGGCCGGCCGCGCCGAGGTCCTGCAGCGCGACGAGCAGCCCGCGCTCGAGCAGCTCCAGCGAGCACTCCATGACCTTCTTCTCGGCGAACGGGTCGCCGACCTGGACGGTCGGGCGCTTGTCGGCATCGGCCTCGCCGAGCTCGGCCGACGCGAGCACCGACGCGCCGCCGATCCCGTCGCGACCGGTCGAGGCGCCGAACAGCACGAGCGCGTTGCCGACGCCGGTCGCGGCGCTGCGGATCAGCGCGTCGGCGCGGGCGAGCCCGAGCGCCATGGCGTTGACGAGGCAGTTCTGCTCGTAGGGCCCCTCGAAGTAGACCTCGCCGCCGATCGTCGGGACGCCGATCGAGTTGCCGTAGTGGCCGATCCCGCCGACGGCGTGGTCGAGCAGGTACTGCGTGCGCGGCGAGTCCGGCTCGCCGAAGCGCAGCGAGTCGAGCACGGCGATCGGCCGGGCGCCGATGGCGAAGATGTCGCGCAGGATGCCGCCGACGCCCGTCGCGGCGCCCTGGAACGGCTCGACCGCCGAGGGGTGGTTGTGCGACTCGACCTTGAACGCGACGACCCAGCCGTCGCCGACCGTCACCGCGCCGGCGTTCTCGCCCGGGCCCAGCGCGAGGCGCGGGCCCTCGGTCGGCAGCGCCCGCAGGAGCTTCTTGGAGTGCTTGTAGGCGCAGTGCTCGCTCCACATCAGCGAGAACACCGCGAGCTCGACCTCGTTGGGCTCGCGCGGGGCGAGCTGCGCCCGGATGAGCTCGAACTCGGCCGCCGTCAGCCCAAGGGCGATCGCCTGATCAACCGTGGGCATGGGCCATCGCGGAGAAGATCTTCAGGCCGTCGGTCGAGCCGGTGAGGGGGTCGACGGCGTGCTCGGGGTGGGGCATGAGGCCGAAGACGTTGCCCTCCGCGTTGCGGACGCCCGCGATATCGTTCGACGAGCCGTTGGGGTTGGCGCCGCTCGCGTAGCGCAGGAGGATCTGGTCATGTGCCTCGAGGCTGTCCAGCTGCTCCGGTGGCGCGTAGTAGCGGCCGGTCGTGTGCTTCACGGGGATCGAGAGCAGCTCGCCGGCGGCGGTGTCGGCGGTGAAGGGCATCGTGGAGTGCACGACCTCGAGCTGCACCTGGCGGCAGATGAAGCGCCGGCCGACGTTCGGCAGCAGCGCGCCCGGCAGCAGCCCCGCCTCGCAGAGCACCTGAAAGCCGTTGCAGATCCCGAGCACGAGCCCGCCCGCGCGCGCGAACGCGATGACGGACTCCATGACGGGCGAGAAGCGCGCGATCGCGCCCGCCCGCAGGTAGTCGCCGTAGGAGAAGCCGCCGGGGACGACGATCGCGTCGACGCCGTGCAGGTCGGGGTCGCCGTGCCACAGCAGCTGCGCGGAGGCGTTGGGCACGTGCTCGCAGGCGAGCACGGCGTCGACCTCGTCGCACGAGCCGGGAAAGCGGATGACGCCGAACTTCACTTGACGGAGAGTGTTCCGCGGGGCATCCGGCCCCGCGTCCTGAAATCAACCATCGGCATCCGGCCGCTGTTCTTGGGCTTCGAGGATCTCGTAGTCCTCGACCAGCGGGTTCGCGAGGAGCTTCTCGCACATCGCCTGCAGCTGGCTCGGGTCCTCGATGTCGAGCTCGATGAGCCGGCCGACGTGGACGTTCGCGACGCCCTCGAAGCCGAGCGCCGGCAGCGCCCGCTCGACGGCGACGCCCTGCGGATCGAGGATCCCGGCCTTCGGGCGCACGAGTACCCGCGCGTGGACGGTCACGGAGCGACTCGTTGCAGCCAGGCGTCGAACGACTGCCCGGTGATCTTCTCGTAGGCCTCGATGTAGCGCGTGCGCGTGCCGGCGACGACGTCGTCGGGGATCGCGGGCGCTGGCGGCTTCTTGTCCCAGCCGGTGCCCGCGGCCCAGTCGCGCACGTACTGCTTGTCAAAGCTCGGCTGCGCGCGCCCGACTTCGTACGTGTCGGCGGGCCAGAAGCGCGACGAGTCGGGCGTGAGCACCTCGTCGCCGACGCGGATGACGCCGTCGGCGTCGCGGCCGAACTCGAACTTCGTGTCGGCGAGGATGACCCCGCGCGAGGCGGCGTGGTCGGCGGCGGCGGAGTACAGGGCGATCGAGAGGTCGCGCAGCTGCTCCATCACGCCGCGGTCGCCGACGATCTCGGCGGCGCGGTCGAAGTCGATCGTCTCGTCGTGGCCGACGTCGGCCTTCGTCGAGGGCGTGAAGATCGGCTCGGGCAGCTTCTCGGAGTCGCGCAACCCCTCCGGGAGCTCGATGCCGGCGACGGAGCCGGTCGCCTGGTAGTCCTTCCAGCCCGAGCCGGTGAGGTAGCCGCGCACGACGCACTCGACGGGGAGCATGTCGAGCTTCAGGACGTTCAGCGCGCGCCCGCGCACCTCGTCGGGCACGCCCTCGGTGACCGACACGAGGTGGTGCGGCACGACGTCGCCCGTGAGCTCGAACCAGAAGACGGAGAGGGCAGCGAGGACCTTGCCCTTGTCGGGGATCGGCGTCGGGTGCACGACGTCGTACGTCGAGATCCGGTCGCTGGCGACCATGAGCAGCCGGTCGCCGAGGTCGTAGAGCTCGCGGACCTTGCCGGTCGCGAGGAGGGGGAGGTCGGCGAGGAGAGTCACGGGCCGGAGGCTAGCAACGGCCGCGGCTGATCCCGGCCCGGCTCAGAGGGCGTCGAGCCGGCCGACGATCTCGTGCGCCCAGCGCGTGACCTCGGCGAGGTCGAAGATCGCATCGAGGTCGAGCCCGAGCTCCGGGCGCGCCTCCAGCAGCTCGCGAAGCTGCACGCGCTCGCCCCACGCCCGCTGCGCCGCCTCCTGCACGATCCGGTAGGCCTCGTCGCGCGACATCCCGTCGCCGACGAGCGCGAGCAGCACGCGCTGGCTGAACAGCGCCCCGTACGTCAGGCCGAGGTTCTCGAGCATCCGGTCCTCGTGGACGACCATCCCGCGCACGACGCGGGTCGCGAGGTACTGCAGGTAGTCGAGCAGGATGAGCGAGTCGGGCACGATCACGCGCTCGGCGCCGGAGTGCGAGATGTCGCGCTCGTGCCACAGCGCGACGTTCTCGAC
>DATJEE010000140.1:0-6881 GCA_035496995.1 Solirubrobacteraceae bacterium
GGCGATCTTCGACGAGGTCTGCGAGCTCGCGGCGACGCGGCTGCCCTCGCACTACGACCTCGACCCGGCCGCCGACGTCCAGGTCCTCGCGCCGATGCACAAGGGGCCGCTCGGCATCGACGCGCTGAACACCGAGCTGCGGGCGCGGCTGAACCCCGACGGCGCGCGGATCGGCGGCACCGCGCTGCGCGTCGGCGACAAGGTCATGCAGACGCGCAACTCCTACGAGCACGACCTCTTCAACGGCGAGCGCGGCGTGCTGCTGCACCACGATCCCGACCGCGATCGCGTGCTGTTCGCCGGCGAGGACGGCCGCCGCGTGTCGCTCC
The DNA here is from genome assembly GCA_035496995.1 of Solirubrobacteraceae bacterium. GTDB lineage: Bacteria > Actinomycetota > Thermoleophilia > Solirubrobacterales > Solirubrobacteraceae > CADCVQ01. The sequence goes on from DATJEE010000140.1 coordinate 330, forward strand.
CCGTCGACGCCCTCGACACGCTGCGCCTCGCCTACGCGGCGACGGTCCACAAGGCCCAGGGCTCGCAGGCGCGAGCGATCGTCGTGCCGATCTTCCGGGGCCACAACATCATGCTCACGCGCAACCTCGTCTACACCGCCGTGACGCGCGCGCAGGACGTCTGCGTCGTCGTCGGCGAGCGCGCGGCGCTCGCGATGGCCGTGCGGCGCACCGATGCCCGCCGGCGCCACACGCGGCTGCGCGAGCTCGTCGCCGATGTCTGAGCCCGAGGCGGTGATCCGCCCCGCACGGCGCGACGACATCGCCGCGGTCCTCGAGCTGTGGGCGGCCGCGCGCAGCCCGCACGCCACGACGCCCGACGACAACGAGGCCGTCGGGCTCGCGGTCGCCGCGGGTGCGCTGCTCGTCGCCGAGCGCGACGGCCGCATCGTCGGGACGCTGCTCGCCGGCTGGGACGGGTGGCGCGGGAGCATGGCGCGCCTCGCCGTCGCGCCGGACACGCGCCGCCAGGGCATCGCCCACCGCCTCGTCGCGGCCGGCGAGCGGCGCCTGCGCGACTGCGGGGCGCGGCGGATCAACGCCCTCGTGGACGCATCCGACGACGGCGTGCGCGAGATGTGGCGCAAGGCGGGCTACGCCGACGACCCCGCGACCACGCGCTTCGTCCGCAATATCGTTTGACACTGTGTCAGGTCTGTAGGCTCTCCGATCCTCGTGCTCGACCGCGTCGCGAAGCTCACCTGGCAGCGCCCGAAGCTCGTGCTTGCGCTCGTCGGGGTCTTCGTCGTCGTCGCCGGCGGGCTGGGCTACGACGTCGAGCACCACCTCAAGGCCGCGGGCTTCACCGACAGCGCGTCGCAGAGCGAGCGGGCCACCGCGCTGCTGCATCGCGAGCTCGGTTACGACGCGAGCCCCGGGATCGTCGTGGTCGTGCGCCCCCCCGGCGGCGGCCATCTCGACATCGCCGCGCCGGCCGTGCGCCGCGAGGTCGATCGCATCGCCCGCGCGCTTGCGCAGACCCGCTTCGTCGCGCACGTCGTCAACCCGCTGCGCGACCCGCGCGAGGGCGCGGCGCTGATCGCAGGCGACAGCAGGTCGCTCATCGTCACCGCGAGCCTGTCGACGCAGGACATCGAGAGCGACGGCGGCGTCGCGGCCGAGGACGCCAAGCGGCGGATCGGCCGCAGCTCGCTCGACGTCGGCATGGGCGGCTTCGGCGTGAGCTTCAACGAGGTCAACGACGAGACGCGCAGGGACCTCACGACGGCCGAGCTCATCGCCTTCCCGGTCCTCACGGTCCTGCTGCTGCTCGTCTTCCGCGGCGCGATCGCGGCGCTCATCCCGCTGCTGCTCGGGGTCATCTCGATCCTCGGGACGTACCTCATGCTGCGCGTCATGTCCGGCGTCGTGGACACGTCGCTGTTCGCGCTGAACATCGCGACGGCGCTGAGCCTCGGCCTCGCCGTCGACTATGGCCTGCTGATGGTCTCGCGCTTTCGCGAGGAGCTCGACCGCCACGGCGGGGCGACGCGCGAGGCGCACCGGCGCACGGTGCAGACGGCGGGCCGCACGGTGCTGTTCTCGGGGCTGACGGTCGCCTCTGCGCTGGCGCCGCTGTGTCTCATGCCCCAGCGCTTCCTCTACTCGATCGGCGCCGCGGGTGCCGCGGTCGGCGTGCTCTCGGCCGTCATGGCGATCCTCGTCATCCCGGCGCTGCTCGCGCTGCTCGGCACGCGCATCAACGCCCTCTCGATCCGGCGCGGCCCGGCGGTGTCGGACGCCTCCGGCGGCTGGTACCGGCTCGCGAAGGCCGTCATGCGCCGCCCGCTCCTCGTGGCGGTCGGCTGCACGGCGCTGCTGCTCGCGGCGGCCTCGCCGCTGCTGACGACGCAGTTCACCGGCCCGAGCGCCGAGGCCGTCCCGCCGAGCCAGCCCTCCTACGCCGTCAACGCGTACGTCGACCAGCACTACTCGCGCGGCGTGTCGTTCCCCGTCACGGTCACCGCCCGCGGTCCGGCGAGCCCGGCGCAGCTCGCGCTGCTGCACGCCCGGCTGTCGAAGATCGGCGGCCTCGCCGGCGGCACGCCGTTCACCCGCGTCTCGCCGCGCGTCGCGGTCGCGAACTTCACGCCGGCGCACGCGGCGCTCGACGAGCGCGTCCAGCGCGCCGTCGACGAGATCCGCGCCCAGGCCCTGCCGGGCGGCGGCGAGCTGCTCGTCTCGGGCAACACCGCGCGCTTCATGGACGAGAAGCAGAGCCTCATCGACCACCTGCCGCTCGTCGGCGCGATCATCGCCGCGACGACGCTGCTGCTGCTGTTCGCGCTGACCGGCTCGATCCTGCTGCCGCTCAAGACGCTGATCATGAACGGGCTGACGCTCGGCGCCTCGCTCGGCGTCATCGTCCTCGCCTTCCAGGAGGGCCTGCTCGACGGCCTGTTCGCCTACACCGGCCCGTCGGCGATCGAGGTGACGAGCCTCGCGTTCCTCTTCGCCGTGACGTTCGCGCTCGCGACGGACTACGCCGTGCTCGTCCTCGCCCGCATCAAGGAGCAGCACGACCTCGGCATCGGCAACGAGGAGGCGGTCGCCGTCGGGATCGGCAAGACCGGCCGCGTCATCACCGCGGCGGCGGCCGCGATCGCCGTCGTCTTCCTCGCGTTCGGCGTCAGCAAGGTGTTCTTCATGAAGCAGATCTCGCTCGCCGAGGCCGTCGCCGTGATCGTCGACACGACGATCGTCCGGGCGCTGCTGGTGCCCGCGCTCATGGCCATGTTCGGGGAGTGGAACTGGTGGGCGCCGGGCCCGCTGAAGCGCCTCCAGGCGCGCTACGGGTTCGCGGAGGCCTGACGCAAAGTCGCGACGCCGGCGCCACGATCGCGCGTTGGAATGCCGCGATCTGCCTGCGACAATGCTCGAATGACCGAGGAGGAGTTTCTCCGGCGCATCGACGGCCACCTGGAGGCGGCCAAGGAGCACATGGCGCGCAGCAACGAGATCATGGCGCGCAGCGACGAGACCATGGCCGCCAACCGCCTCGCCTTCGCCGAGGCACGCGCGGAGCTGGCCGGCCTGCGCCAGTCGTCTGACGACAGCCGCGTCGAGCTGCGCCAGTGCAGCCTGCGCGGCGAGCGCGTCGCCCAGCGCTTCGAGGCCACCGTACGACACATCTACGCCGACATCGCCAAGAACCGGGAGAAGGACCGCGAGGCCCTCGACTACCTGCTGGAGGAAGGCCGCGCCGGGCGCGCGGCGCTCTTCCGCATCCTCGACGAGCTCAAAGGCGGCCAGGGCCCGGCGGCCGCCGGCGCCTGACGCAGCTACGCGTCGCGGCGCTCGCGCCAGCGCTTGCCGGGATCGACGAGCGCGGGGTCTGAGTCCTTCAGCGCGTCGGTGAAGCGCCGGTCGACGCGCGGCGCGCCGTAGCGCTCGTCCTCCCAGAGCGTCACGACGAGCAGCTCGCGCGAGGCCTTGTCGTGGCGGCAGACGAAGATCACGCCGCGGTCGACGAGGTCGCGGACGTAGACCGTCCCCCGGGCGGCCTGCTCGTCGGCGCCCGGCGGCGGCGTCTGGCTCACGCGGCCCGCGGCCCAGGCCTCGCTCACCCGGCCGGCGATCTCGGGCCGGATGTCAAAGCCCCCGCGGCGCGACCCCACGCGCTGGCGGAAGCGCTCGACCGCGTGGTCGGTGACGGCGACGGTGATGCCGCCGGTCACGCGAACAGCAGGTGCTCGAGCCCGACGAGCGGCGACTCGGTGAGCTGCGGCACGCGCCGGACGGCGATCAGCACGCCGGGCATGAAGGACTCGCGCGTCAGCGAGTCCTGGCGGATCGTCAGGGTCTGGCCGACGTCGCCGAAGATGACCTCCTGATGGGCGACGAGCCCCGGCAGGCGGACGGAGTGGATCGGCACGTCGCCGTCCATGAGCTCCGCCGTCCGCGCGGCGGTGCCCGACGGCGCGTCGAGCTTGCCGTCGTGGTGCAGCTCGATGATCTCGGCCTTCGCCATGTGGTGCGACGCCTCGGCGGCGAAGCGCATCATCAGCACGGCGCTGATGGCGAAGTTCGGGGCGACGAAGACGTTCGCGCCCTTGGCTTCGCGCAGCGGCTCGATGTCGAAGCCCGTCGTCCCGATGACGACGTGGACCCCGGCGGCGACGCACTCCAGGGCGTTGGCGAGCGCCGTGTCGGGCTGCGTGAAGTCCACGACGACGTCGGCGTCGGCGAGGACGTCGGCGAGCGCGACGCCGAGCGCCGGATCGGCCCTGCCCGTGAGCTCGAGGTCGTCGGCGCCCTCGACGGCCGCGACGACCGCCTGCCCCATCCGCCCGGCCGCGCCCGCGACCGCGACGCGCAGGCGGCTCACGACTGCGCGCCGTTGCTCGACGATGAGTGGGTGGCGGCCTTCATCGCAGGTCCTCGCTACGACAGCGCGCTCTCGGGCGCCCCGGCCGCGAGCCCGAGCGACTCGATCCCGCGGCGGAAGACGTCCTCGTCGGTGCCGACGCCGGCCGCGCTGAGGCGCTCTGGGCCGAGCAGCTCGGCGGTGAGCTCGGCGACGTCGGCGACCGACACGGCGTCCAGGCGCGCGACGACCTCGTCGACGGTCAGCAGCGGCATGTCGTTGAGGACCGCCGCGCCCAGCCGGTTCATCCGCGCGGCCGTGGACTCCAGCGACAGGACGATGCGGCCCTTGACGTTCTCCTTGGAGCGCTCGAGCTCGTCGGCCGTCACGCCGCCGCTGCGCAGCCGCTCGAGCTCGTCGGCGACGACCTGCAGCGCGGGCGCGACGTTGTCCGGGCGCGTGCCGAGGTAGAGGCCGATCTGGCCGCTGTGCGCGTACAGCGACTGGAACGAGAAGACGTTGTAGGCCAGGCCGCGATCCTCGCGGACCTCCTGGAAGAGGCGCGAGGACGACGTGCCGCCGAGGATGTTGTCCAGGACGCGCAGCGCGAAGCGGCGCTCGTCGTCGCGCGCGAGGCCGGGGCCGCCGATCGTCAGGTGGTACTGCTCGGTGTCCTTGCGCAGGAAGCGCACCCGCGGCACGAGGCCGGCGGGCACGTCGGGCACCGCGGCCACGGCGGCGTGCCGCGGCACGTCGATCGCGCGGGCGAGCTCGACGATCGCGTCGTGGTCCAGCGAGCCCGCGGCCGCGATGACGATCTCACCGGCGGCGTAGTGCGCGCGGTGGAAGCGCGCGAGGCCCTCGGCGGTCGTCGAGCCGACGACCTCGGCGGTGCCGATGACCGCGCGGCCGAGCGGATGGTCGCCGAAGATCGCCTCGCCGAGCACGTCGAAGACCCGGTCCTGCGGGTCGTCCTCGTACATCGCGATCTCCTCGAGGACGATCTCGCGCTCGTTGGCGAGGTCCTCGGCGTCCAGGCGCGGGCGCCAGACCATGTCCGAGACGACGTCGAACGCCTTCGGGAGGTGGTCGTCGATGACGCGGGCGTAGACCGACGTCGACTCCTTGCCCGTCCCCGCGTTGAGCTCGGCGCCCATCGTGTCGAAGATCTGGTCGATCTCGAGCGAGCCGTAGCGGTCGGTCCCGCGGAACAGCATGTGCTCGACGAGATGCGACAGGCCGGCCTCGGCGGCGTCCTCCGCCGCCGAGCCGGTCGCGATCCAGAACCCGAGCGTCACGGATCGGACGGAGGGCATTGCCTCCGTCACGACCCGGACGCCGGAGTCCAGGACGGTCAGCCGGTGATCCGGCAGGGCGTCAGCCCCGGTCGGGATCGCCGTGGCGCGGGCGGCCGGAGCCGCGCCGGCCACGGTCGCCGCCGCGGTCGCCGCCACGCCCGCCGCGGTCGCCGCCGTTGCTGCGCTCGGGGCGCGGGCCGCGCGGGCCCCCGCCGCCGCCGCCGACGGCCGCGAGCTCCTCGACCGTCTTGCCGGCGATGTCCGGATCGGTCGCGAGGCGCAGGCCGATGCGGCCGCGCTCGCGGTCCACCTCGACCACGCGGACGTGGATCTCGTCGCCCTTGTTCAGCACGTCCTCGACGGTGTCGACCCGCTGGCCGGGCGACACGTTGGAGATGTGCAGCAGGCCGTCGGTGCCCTTGGCGAGCTCGATGAACGCGCCGAACGTCGTCGTCTTGACGACCTTCGCGGCGGGGAACTCGTCGCCGACCGCGACCTCCTTCGTCATCGACCGGATGCGCTCCGCCAGCGCCTCGCCGAGCGTGCCGTTGGCCGAGTAGATCAGCACCTGGCCCTCGTCGTTGACGTCGATCTGGGACTCGAACTCCTCGGCCAGGCCGCGGATCGTCTCGCCGCCCTTGCCGATCAGCAGGCCGATCTTGTCGGTGTCGATGTGCACGGTCATGATCCGCGGGGCGTGCTCGCTGAGCTCCGCGCGCGGCTCGGAGATGACCTTCGCCATCTCCCCGAGGATGAACGTCCTCGCCGCGAGCGCCTGCGTCAGCGCGTCGCGCAGGATGTCGAACGTCACGCCCGTGATCTTGATGTCCATCTGCAGGGCGGTGATGCCCTCCGACGTGCCGGCGACCTTGAAGTCCATGTCGCCGAGGTGATCCTCGACGCCGGCGA
>DATJEE010000141.1:0-3455 GCA_035496995.1 Solirubrobacteraceae bacterium
CCGCCGACGACGGCGCCGGTCGGGCTGCGCAGCCCGCCGAGGACGATCGCCGGGAACGCCCGCAGCGCCGCGTCGCCGATCGACGGCTGCGGCGAGGCCGGGAAGCCGGCGAGAAACAGCCCGCCGAGCGTCGCCAGCGCGCCGGCCATCGCCCAGGTGATGAGGTGCACGCGGCGCACGGGGACGCCGAGCGACAGCGTCGCCTCCTCGTCCTCGGCCGTCGCCTGGGTCGCCAGGCCCCAGCGCGTGTACCTGTCGAAGCAGAAGTACGCCGCGAGCGCCGCGCACGTCACGACGATGCCCCAGACCTTGACCCAGTTGATCGTCACGTCGCCGACTGCGAACGACGTCGAGCCCCAGGGGTCGCCGAGCAGCCGCGGATCGGTGCCGAAGAGCGCCTCCATGAGCGACGTCACGGCGATCCCGGCGCCGATCGTGATCATCACGAGCACGAACGTCGGCTCGCCGCTGACGCGCCGCAGCACCGCGATCTGGAAGCCCGCGCCCGCGAGCGCGAGCAGCGCGACGGCGGCGAGCACCGCGGGCAGGAACGGGACGCCGACGTCGGTCGCAAGCCAGGAGATCGTGTACGCCCCGGCGAGCAGCATCGCGCCCTGGGCGAAGTTGATGACGCCGCTGGCGCGGTAGACGACGACGAAGCCGAGCGCGATCAGGGCGTACGTCGCGCCGAGCGCGACGCCCTGGAAGAGCAGCTGCAGGAACTGGGTCATGCCGTCTGCTCCAGCTCTTCGCCGAGGTAGGCGCGGATGACGCGGTCGTCGTTCTGGATCTCGGCCGGCGACCCGACGGCGATCGGGCGCCCGAAGTCGAGCACGAGCACCCGGTCGGCGAGCTGCATCACGACGCCCATGTCGTGCTCGACGAGCAGGAGCGTCAGGCCCTCGTCGCGGTGCAGCCGGCGCAGCAGCGCCGTCATGTCGGCGCGCTCGGCGGCCGACATGCCGGCGACCGGCTCGTCGAGCAGCATGAGCCGCGGCTGCATCGCGACGCAGCGCGCGAGCTCGACGCGCTTGCGATGGCCGTAGGGCAGGGTGCCGACGACGCGGCCCGCGAGGTCCTCGATGCCGACCTTGCGCAGCGCGAGCTTCGCCGCCGCGCGGTGCTCGCGCTCCTCGGCGCGCGCGAGGCCGAGACCGCCGCGCAGCGCGCCGGCGCGCATGAGGTGGTCGCGGCCGATGAGGACGTTCTCCAGCGCCGTCAGCTCGCCGACGAGCCCGAGGTTCTGGAAGCTGCGCGCCACGCCGCGGCCGGCGAGCTGGCGCGGCCGCAGGGCGAGCATGTCCTCGCCCTCGAGGCGCACGGTCCCCTTCTGCGGCCGGTAGACGCACGACAGCGCGTTGAAGAGCGAGCTCTTGCCCGCGCCGTTGGGGCCGATGACCGCCAGCAGCTCGCCGCGGGCGACGTCGAAGCTCACGCCCTCGAAGGCGCAGATCGTGCCGAAGCGCAGCGTGAGGTCGCGGACCTCGAGCATCAGCCGCCGATCTCGTCGAGCACGAGGTCGCGCCCGCCGGCGGTGCCGAGGTAGCTCGCGCGCAGCTCGTCGTCGAGCAGGAGCTGGTCCGTCGGGCCGGTCGCGCGCACACGGCCGTTCTCCAGGAGGAACGCCGTGTCGGTGGCGCGCAGCGCGAGCGCCGTGGACTGGTCGGCGAGCAGGATCGCCGTCCCGCGCTCGCGGATGCGCAGCAGCGCCTCGGCGATCCCGGCGACGACGACCGGCGCGAGGCCGAGCGACGGCTCGTCGAGCAGCAGCAGGCGCGGGCCGGCCAGGAGCGCGCGCCCGATCGCGAGCATCTGCTGCTGGCCGCCGCTGAGCAGCCCCGCGCGCTGGTCGAGGCGGTCGCTGAGGCCGGGGAAGAGCGTGAGCACCTCCTCGAGCAGCTCCGCCTCGCGCCGGCGGTCGCGCAGCGCGAAGGCCCCGAGCTGGAGGTTCTGCGCGACGGTCAGCTCGGCGAGGACGCGGCGGCCCTCGAGCGTCTGCGCGACCCCGCGCGCGACGAGCCGGGCGGCGTCGAGACGGCGCGTGGAGACGCCGTCGAAGCGGATCTCGCCGCTGACGATCGCCCCGTGGTGGTAGCCGAGCAGGCCGCCGACGGCGCGCAGCAGCGTCGTCTTGCCGGCGCCGTTGGCGCCCAGCAGAGCGACGGCGCCCGCTTGTGGCACCTGCAGACTCACGCGCTCCAGCGCGAGTACCACCCCGCCGTAGCGCACGACGACGTCGTCGACCTCGAGCAACACCCCGTCTCCTCCTCCTCACGAGCCGCGATCGGGGATCGCGGCTCTATACCGTCACGCTAGACCTCTATATGGAGGGGGCCATCGGCCCCCGGTCCCGAAGTTGCGCGGCCGCCGTTGTGGCCTGGTGACAACGGATGACGCCGCGGCGTCAGGTGCCCAGACGCGGCGCCACGACGGGCGTCGCGACCGCGCCGAACTCGGCTTCGGCGACGCGGATCGCGATGAGCAGATCGAGCACGTCGGCGACGCAGCGCAGCCGGCTGCCGGTGCGCTCCTCGATCTTCGCGAGGCGATAGCGGGCGGTGTTCGGGTGCACGTAGAGGCGCTCGGCGGCGAGCTTGGCGTTGAAGTCCGCGGCGACGTACTCCAGCAGCGTCGTCGTCAGGACGCGGCCCTCGGCGACCTCGTCGGCGACGAACGAGCGCACGGCGGCGGGGATGCGCCGCCGCGCGGTGTCCTGCCCGAAGAGCGTCAGGCAGTCGAAGGCGCTGAGGTCCGACAGCGCCATCACGCCGCCGGTCGCGCGGATGCGCTCGCTCGCGGACACCGCCTCGCGGTAGGCATCGGGCATCGTCTCGAGGCCGTCGTGCACGGTGCTCACGCCGACGGCGAGCGTCAGGCGCTCGTCGGCGAGCTGCGCCTGCACGGCGGTCAGGGCGGCGACGACGCCGTCGATCGCGTCGCGGTCGACCGGCGCGACGATGACGACCTCGTGATGGCGCACGACGGCCAGCGGCTGGTCGATACCGCCGAAGGCCCGCGACAGCCACGTCGCGCAGGCCCGCAGGTGGTGGTCGTCGGGCGGCGGCGCGGTCGCGGCCGCGACGACGATGACGCAGGGGCAGGCGGGCACGAGGCCGGCCTGGCGCGCGGCGGCGAGCTTCGGCCCGGGGTCCGGCGCCTGGCCGCTGAGCAGGTCCTCGAGCAGATCGCGGCGGCTGCGCTCGCCCTGGGCGAGCAGGAGGCGCTCGGCCTCGACGTAGACCTCGGCGGCCTCGCCGGCCGCGATGCTCATGTAGCGCATGACGATCGACGGCAGCGCGAGCGCCTCGCGCCGCCCGGCCTCGTCGACGGCGCTCTCGAGCACCGCCTCCCAGAAGACCTCGGTGTAGATCCGGAACGCGTGCAGGAAGTCGGCGAGCGGCAGCCGCCCGACGCGGCGCATCGCCCGCGGGCGCACGAAGTCGATCTCCATGCTG
>DATJEE010000142.1:0-2600 GCA_035496995.1 Solirubrobacteraceae bacterium
TAAGGCACCGCTGATCGACGCCGCCGGCAAGTCGTCCAAGCAGGTCACGCTGGACGACGCGGTGTTCGCCGTCGAGGTCAAGCCGCATCTCGTCCACGAGACGGTGCGGTCGGAGCTCAACGCGGCACGCAGCGGCACCCGTGGCGCCAAGAGCCGCGGGCTCGTCTCCGGCGGCCGCGCGAAGCCGTGGCGCCAGAAGGGCACCGGCCGCGCCCGCCAGGGCACGATCCGCGCCCCGCAGTTCACGGGCGGTGGGGTCGTCTTCCCGCCAGGGATGCGGAGCTTCGACGTGAAGGTCAACCGGAAGGCACGCCGCGCCGCGCTGCGTGGCGCGCTCTCGCACCACGCCGCGAAGGGGACACTCGCCGTGCTCGACGCGGGGTCTTTCGACGCCCCGTCGACGAAGCAGGCGAAGGACGTTCTCGAGGCGTGGGGCAAGGACGCGCCCGTGCTCGTCGTCGCCCACGAGGACGAGGAGGCCGTCGTCAAGTCCTTCCGCAACCTCGAGCGCGTGCTCGTCACCGTGCCGGCCGAGCTCGAGGTCGCGGCGGTCGTCTGGGCGCGCGCGCTCGTCGTCACCGAGAGCGCCCTCCCACTCGTCGAGCAACGCGCCGGGAAGGAGGCGTCGGCATGAGCGGTCTCACGAACGAGCAGGTCGTCCTGACACCGGTCGTCTCCGAGAAGAGCTACTCCGGGATCGCCGAGGGGCGGTACACGTTCAAGGTGCATCCGGACGCGCACAAGACCCAGGTGCGCCAGGCGGTCGAGGAGCTCTTCGGAGTGCACGTCGAGCGCGTGAACATTGTCCAGGTGCAGTCGAAGCCGAAGCGCCGCGGGCTCTTCAAGGGCACGAGGCCCGGCTGGAAGAAGGCGATCGTCCAGGTCCGCGAGGGCGAGTCGATCGAGATCTTCGAAGGGGCACAGGTCTGATGGCAGTCAAGAAGTACAAGCCGACGAGCGCGGGACGCCGTCAGATGGCGACCTCCTCGTTCGAGGAGATCACGACGTCGACGCCCGAGAAGTCGCTGCTCGAGCCGCTCAAGAAGACGGGCGGGCGCAACAACCGCGGGCGCATCACGACGCGCCACCAGGGCGGCGGCCACAAGCGCCGCTACCGCAGGATCGACTTCAAGCGCGTCAAGGACGGCGTGCCGGCCAGGGTCGCCTCGATCGAGTACGACCCGAACCGCTCGGCGCGGATCGCACTCTTGCACTACGCCGACGGCGCGAAGGCCTACATCCTCGCGCCGGTCGGGCTGCGTGTCGGCGCGACCGTCCAGGCCGGAACCGGCGCGGACATCAAGCCGGGCAACGCCCTGCCGCTCGCGGACATCCCGACCGGCACGGTCGTCCACGCCGTCGAGCTCCGGCCCGGCCAGGGCGCGAAGCTCGCGCGCTCCGCCGGCTCGGGTATCCAGCTCGTCGCCAAGGACGCGCCCTACGGCGTGCTCCGCCTTCCCTCCGGCGAGATGCGGCGCGTGCTGCTCACCTGTCGCGCGACCGTCGGCCAGGTCGGCAACACCGACCACGCGAACGAGTCGAGCGGCAAGGCGGGGCGCAGCCGCTGGCTGGGCAAGCGCCCGGCCGTCCGCGGCACCGCGATGAACCCCGTCGACCACCCGCACGGCGGCGGCGAGGGCAAGTCCAAGGGCCATCACCCCGTGACGCCGTGGGGCGTCCCGACGATCGGGAAGCGCACCCGCCGCAAGCACAAGGAATCCGACAAGCTGATCGTCCGCGGCCGCCGCCGCGGCAAGGAGAGGCGCTAAATGTCAAGGTCTTCGAAGAAGGGGCCTTTCGTCGAGGAGCGGCTGCTCTCCCGGGTCGAGGCGATGAACGCCGCCGGGGAGAAGCGGATGATCCGCACCTGGTCGCGGGCCTCGACGATCTTCCCCGAGATGGTGGGCCACACGATCGCCGTCCACGACGGCCGCAAGCACGTGCCGGTCTTCGTGTCCGAGCAGATGGTCGGGCACAAGCTCGGCGAGTTCGCGCCGACACGGACGTTCCGCAGCCACGCCGGCGACCGGCAGGCTCAGGTGAAGAAGCGCTGATGGCGGCTACGACCGACACCCCGACGACGGTTCGCGCGCAGGCGCGGTGGGTTCGCATGTCCGCGCGCAAGGCCCGGCTCGTGCTCGACCTGATCCGCGGCCGCACGGTGCCCGAGGCGCGGACGGTGCTCGCGTTCACGCCGCGCGCAGCGGCGCGCGAGATCGACCGCGTGCTCGCCTCGGCCGTCGCCAACGCCGAGTCGGCGCACGGTCTCGACGGCGACGAGCTCGTCGTGCTCGAGGCGTACGCCGACGAGGGCCCGACGCTCAAGCGCTGGCGCGCCCGTGCGCGCGGCCGCGTGAACCGGATCAAGAAGCGGACCTGCCACATCACGGTCGTCGTCGCCGCCGTGGAGGAGCCGCGCCGCAAGCGGCAGCAGGCCACCAAGGCACCGGAAACGGTCGAGTCGGCGGCGCCCAGCGAGGCGAAGCCGAAGGCGTCGCGCAGCAAGAAGAAGCAGGAGGTAGCCGCGTAATGGGCCAGAAGGTGCACCCCGGCGGCCTCCGGGTCGGCGTCATCCACGACTGGAAGTCCAACTGGTGGAC
>DATJEE010000143.1:0-7554 GCA_035496995.1 Solirubrobacteraceae bacterium
GAGGACGGTCTGCTCGATCCGTTCGTGCTCGTCATCGAGGGTGCGATCGGCGACGAGCGCCGCAGCGGCGAGGGCCACTGGACGGGCTTCGGCGTCGACCCGATCGACGGCCAGCCGATCACCGTCAACGAGTGGATCGACCGGCTCGCGCCGCAGGCGGCCGTCGTCCTCGCCGTCGGGACCTGCGCGACCTACGGCGGCGTCCCCGCGATGAAGAACAACCCGACCGGCGCGATGGGCGTGCCGGACTTCCTCGGCTGGGGCTGGAAGTCGAGCATGGGCGTTCCGATCGTCTGCATTCCCGGGTGTCCCGCGCAGCCCGACAACATGACCTCGATCCTGCTCGAGCTCGTGCTGTTCGTCGGCGGCATGGGGCCCGCCCCCGAGCTCGACGACCGCCTGCGCCCGGTGCGCCTCTTCGACCGCACGACGCGCGAGGGCTGCGGCCGTGCCGGCTTCACCGAGCAGGGGCAGTTCGCGAAGACGTACGGCAACGATCCGCGCTGCCTCGTCAAACTCGGCTGCAAGGGCCCGGCGGCGGTCTGCAACGTGCCCGCGCGCGGCTGGGTCAACGGCATCGGCGGTTGCCCGAACGCCGGCGGGATCTGCATCGGCTGCACGATGCCGGGCTTCCCCGACAAGTTCATGCCGTTCATGGAGCCCGACCCCTGGGGCAACCTGGCCGCGAACTTCCAGCGCTTCACGTACGGCCCGCTGTTTCGCCACTTCCGCAAGCGCAACCTCGTGCTGAAGTTCGAGCAGGAGCCCGCCTGGCGCGGCCGGAGCGCCGCGCCGTGATCACGCTCAGCGAGTTCCTGCGCTGGCTGCTGTACTGGACGAGCCGCACGTACTACCGGTTCGTGCGGCGCCTCATGCGCGGCGACCGGCTGCTGTGGGGCTCAGAGCGCAAGTTCCGCGCATTGCTGGAGGCCGCGCCGGACGCGATGGTCATCGTCGACGACCACGGCCACATCGCGCTCGTCAACGCCCAGACCGAGCGCCTCTTCGGCTATCGCCGCCAGGAGCTCGTCGGCCAGAGCATCTCGATCCTCATCCCCAAGCACCTGCGCGCGCAGCACCGCCATCACGTCAAGCGCTACGTCCACCACGCCGAGGCCCGGCCGATGGGCGGCGACCTCGAGCTCTTCGCCCTGCGCAAGGACGGCAGCGAGTTCCCCGTCGAGATCAGCCTCAGCCCGATCGACACCGACGAGGGCACGATGGTCTCGAGCGCGATCCGCGACATCAGCGCGCGCAAGCGCGCCGTCGCCGAGCTCGCGACGGCCGAGCACCTGTTTCGCAGCGCGTTCGACGGCTCGCCGATCGGGATGGCGCTCACCGAGGACGACGGGCGCATCGTCCGCGTCAACGGCGCGCTCTGCGACCTCACGGGCCGCAGCGCGGCGCAGCTCGCCGGCCGGCGCTTCGACGAGTTCATCGGCGCGTCCGACAGCGTCTACGACCGCCACGCCGTCGGCGCGCTGCTGCTCGGCGACAGGACGCACTACAAGGACGAGGCGGAGCTCGTGCACGTCAGCGGCGCGCCGCTCTGGGTCGCCCTGCAGGCGACGACGATCAGCGGCGACGAGGGCACGCCGCGCCGTTTCCTCGTGCAGGTGCAGGACGTCACGCACCGCCGCCGCTACGAGGAGAACCTGCACTACCTCGCGACGCACGACCCGCTGACGGGGCTGCACAACCGCGCGAGCTTCGCCGATCAGCTCAACACGCACGCCGATCTCGTCCGCCGCTACGGGTCCGGCGGCGCACTGCTGCTGCTCGACCTCGACCACTTCAAGTACGTCAACGACACCCTTGGTCACCAGGCCGGCGACCAGGTCATCGCGCGCGTCGCGAAGGTCCTCGCCTCGCGGTTGCGCGACACCGACGTGCTCGCCCGCCTCGGCGGCGACGAGTTCGCCGCCCTGCTGCCGCGTGCGACCGCCGAGACGGCGACGCGCGTCGCCGAGGACCTGCTGGAGGCCCTGCGCGCCGAGCGGATCGGCGTCCCGGGCGCCAACGGCCGGGCGATGACCGCGAGCATCGGCGTCGCGCTGTTCGAGGCGACCGACGAGCTGTGCGGCGAGAACGTGCTCGTCAACGCCGACGTCGCGATGTACGACGCCAAGGAGGGCGGGCGCAACCGGCTCGCGCTGCACGTCGAGGGCGAGCACACGCAGGAGCACATGCGCGGGCAGATCACGTGGGCCGAGCGCATCCGCGTCGCGATCGACGAGGCGCGCTTCGAGCTCGTCGCCCAGCCGATCATCGAGCTCGCCAGCGGGCGGGTCACGCAGTTCGAGGTCCTCGTGCGGATGCGCAACGACGTCGGCGACCTCATCCCGCCGGCCGCGTTCCTCTCGACCGCCGAACGCCTCGGGATGATCCAGGAGATCGACGCGATGGCGGTGACGCAGGCGATCCGGGCGGTCGCCGCCACCGGCGACGCGGGCGGCGCGCCGCGCGTCGAGATCAACCTCTCGGGTGTCTCGATGGGCGACCCCGGGATGCTCCGCACGATCGAGCGCGAGCTGCGCGAGACGGGCCTGGACCCGGCGCGCGTCATCTTCGAGATCACCGAGACCGCCGCGATCGCGAACATCGGGCGTGCGCGCGAGTTCTCCGACGAGCTCGCCCGCCTCGGCTGCCACTTCGCGCTCGACGACTTCGGCGCCGGCTTCGGCTCGTTCTACTACCTCAAGCACGTGCGCTTCGACATCCTGAAGATCGACGGCGAGTTCGTCCGCGAGTGCTGCTCGACGCAGACCGACCGCCTCGTCATCAAGGCCGTCGTCGACATCGCCCGCGGGCTCGGGACGCAGACGGTCGCCGAGCACGTCGGCGACGACGAGACGGTCCAGCTCCTGCGCGCGCTCGGCGTGACGCACGGCCAGGGCTTCCACCTCGGCGAGCCGCGCCCGCTGGCGGCGTTCCTCGCCGATCTCGGCCGGGCGCCGCTTCCGGCACCCGAGACCGTGTCTAGCTCGGGCTGATCACGATCTTCGCGATCTGCACGGAGGTGCCCTCGAGCTCCATCTCGAAGATGCCCTCGAGCTTGGCGTCGAAGGCGAAGCGCACCTTGCCGCCTGCCTTGAGGTCGCGCTTGATGTCGTAGCCGTGGAAGTGGACCTCGCTCGTCGTGTCCGGCGAGCTGACCTCGATGTTCACGCGGTCGCCCTTCGTCGCCTTGATCGTCGTGACGCCGCCGACCGGCTTGCCGCCCTGGACGACGATCGTCGTCACCTTCGGCTGCGGCGCGGCGACGGGCGTGGTGGCCGCGGGCGCGCCGTTCGTCGCGGCCGGCGTCGTCGCGGTGGCGACGGTTGCGCTGTCCTTGGTGTCGCTGCCCGAGAACAGGATGAAGGCGCCGCCGAGGACGATCACGGCGCCGACGAGCAGGACCAGACGTTGCGTTGAGCTCATGGCGCGCAGCCTATCCCGGGCGATCTAGACTCGCGCCGTGCGTGCGCTCGGCGCCCTCGTCCTGACGTGTGCGGTACTGATCGCCGGCTGCGGGTCCTCGGACGGCTCCACGGCGAGCGCGCCGGCCGCACCTGCGACTCCGGCAGCACCTGCCGCCCCGGCGCGCGCCTGCTCGTCGGCGAAGGCGCCGCCCGCGAAGGTCCCCGGCGCGCCGCTTGACACGATCCTGCGCGTCCCGGCGGATGTGCGCGGGACGCCCGCGCCGCTCGTCCTCGCGCTGCACTTCGCGACCGGCAGCGGGGCTCAGATGGAGCAGGTCACCCGCCTGACGCCCGAGGCCCGGCGGTCGGGCTTCGTCGTCGCCTACCCGAGCGCGACGGCGGGCGGCGTCTGGGCCGGCGCCGACGAGATCGGCGCCGTCACGCAGACGCTCGCGGCGATCGAGCGCAGCGCCTGCATCGACCCCGCGCGCATCTACCTCACAGGGATCTCCAACGGCGGCGGGATGGCGAACCTGCTCGCCTGCCGCTTCCCCGGGCGCTTCGCGGGCGTCGTGCTGTTCGCCCCAGCCGTGAGCGGCATCGGCGACTGCCGCCCGTCGCGCCCGATCTCGATGCTCGAGATCCACGGCAGCGGGGACCCGCTCGTCCCCTATGGCCCGATCCCCGCCTTCGTCGCGGCGTGGGCGAAGCTCGACGGCTGCGCGTCGGGCCCGCGCAGCTCGCGGGTCACCGCCGCGGTGACGCGGCAGCGCTGGCACGGCTGTCGTGGTGGCGCGGCCGTCGAGCACCTGCGCCTGGCGGGCGGCAGGCACATCGAGCTGCTGCCCGAGCTGCGGACGGCGGGCGTCGATCCGGCGCGGACGGCATGGCGCTTCCTCGCGTCGCACCGGCTGCAGGGCTGACGGCTAGGAGAGCGCTTCGAGGAGCACGCCGAGCGCGGCGGCGTCGGCGGCGACGGCGTCGGCCGCGCGCAGCTCGGCGGCCTTGAACGGACCGGTGGCGACGGCGAGGACGCGGACGCCGTCGGCGCGCGCGCAGGCGATGTCGCGCGGGGTGTCGCCGATGACGACCGTCGCGCGGCGCGGGAACGGCGCGCCCGCGTCGCCGGCGCGGCGGCGCGCGATCCGCGGCAGCTCGGTGCGGTCCTCGTGGTCGGAGCCGAAGCCGCCCTGGCCGCAGGGGAAGAAGTGCCCGATCCCGGCGGCGCGCAGCTTCAGCCGGGCGATCGCCTCGTAGTTGCCCGTCACGAGCGCGAGCCGGTCGCGCCCGCGCGCGCCGATCGCCGCGAGCAGCTCGGCGATCCCCGGCGTGACGTGCGCGGAGAGGTCGTCGGGGACGAGGCGCGCGTACGCCTCGCAGGCGGCGATGCGGACGTCGTCGGCGCGCTCGTCGATGCGCCGCGCCGAGACCCCGGCGGCGACGAGCAGCCCGCGGGCGATCTCCTGATCGGTGCGGCCCGCGACCTCGTGCCCCGCGAGCCGCGGCGGATCCTTCACGCCGTGGACCGTCAGCAGGGCCTCGTGGATCGCCGCGGCGTGCGCGCCGGCGGCACGCTGCAGCAGCGTCCCGTCGATGTCGAACAGCAGCAGCACGAGCGCGCCCGGCGCTACCGCGCGAACGACGTCTCGGCCGTCAGCGACTGCGCGAACGCGGCGATGAGCCGCGCGCAGGCGTGGACGTCCTCGAGCGCGACCATCTCGACCGGCGAGTGCATGTAGCGCAGCGCTACGGAGACGCCGCCGGTCGGGATGCCTGCGCGGGAGATGTGGATCGCGTCGGCGTCGGTGCCGGTCGAGCGCGCGGAGGCCTGCACGGTGAACGCCATCTCCTCGCCCTCGGCGGCGGCCTGCAGGAGCTCGAAGACGACGGGGTTGAGGATCGAGCCGCGCTCGATGATCGGGCCGGAGCCGAACACGTGCTTGCCGAGCTCGGCGACCTCGATCCCGGGGGCGCCGGTCTCGTGCGTCACGTCGACGACGATCGCGACGTCGGGCTGCAGGCGAAACGCCGACGTGCGCGCGCCGCCGAAGGTGATCTCCTCCTGGACGACGCCGACCGCCGCCACGTCGCCGGGCGCGCCGCCGGCCTCGGCGACGAGGCGCGCGGCCTCGAGCGCGATGAAGGCGCCGAGGCGGTTGTCCATCGAGCGCGAGATGACGCGCTCGTTGCGCAGCTCGACGGGCTCGCCGGCGATGACGGCGACGTCGCCGATGCGCACGAGCCCGCGCGCCTCGTCGCCGTCCTTCGCGCCGATGTCGATGTGGAGGTCGCGCAGCTCGGCGACCTTCTTGCGCGCCTCGTCGCGCAGGAGGTGGATCGGCTTGCGCCCGACGACGCCGAGCACCGTCCCGTCGCGCGTGATGAGCTCGACGCGCTGGCCGACGAGGATCTGCGGGTCCCAGCCGCCGACGCCGATGAAGCGCAGGAAGCCGTCGTCGTCGATGTGCGTGACGATCAGGCCGATCTCGTCGATGTGGCCGACGACGGCGAGGAACGGCGCGGGCCTGTCGGGATCGCCGGTGCCGCGGACGCGGGCGACGGCCGAGCCCATGACGTCGATCTCGACGTCGTCGGTGAACGTGCGCCCCGCCTGCGCGAAGACGGCGGCGGGGGCGGTCTCGTACCCCGAGGGGCCGGCGGCGGTGAGGAGCTGGCGGAGGAGATCGGGCAGGGGCATGGGGGCGAAGGCTATCTGTGCCGTCTGGGAGGGTTCGGGCGGTGACCGACTTCGAGACCGTCGCGGCGCTGTTCGGTGGCCTGCTGATGTTCGGGGCGCTGATCTCGGGCCTCGTGCAGCGCAGCTTCCTCGCGCTGACGCCGATCTTCGTGCTCCTCGGCTTCGTCCTGGGGACCGGCGGCCTCGGCGTGCTGGAGCTCGACGCGCAGTCGGGCTTCGTCGAGATCCTCGCGATCACGGCGCTCGTCGTGATCCTCTTCCGCGACGGCCTCGAGGTCGAGGAGGAGATGCTGCGCACGGCGTGGCACCTGCCGGTGCGCAAGCTCGTCCTCGCGATGCCGATCACCGCGGTGATCGTCGCGCTGACGGCGAAGGCGCTGACCGGCCTCTCGTGGACGGAGTCGTTCCTGCTCGGCGCGCTGCTGTCGCCGACCGATCCGGTGCTGTCGTCGGGCGTCGTGACGAACCCGCGCGTCCCGCGGCTCATCCGCCACTCGCTGAACCTCGAGTCCGGGATGAACGACGGGCTCGCGCTGGCGCCCGTGCTCGCGCTGATCGCGGCGCTGCAGGCCTCGGGCGGCGACTTCGTCTGGTGGAGGTTCGTGCTGCAGGACGTCGGCGTCGGGCTGGCCTTCGGGCTCGTCATCGGCGTGCTGGCGAGCGTGCTGCTGCCGGCCGCCGGGAAGCTCGGCGCGGGCGTGCCGGCGCACCAGCGCGCGCTGTACGCGCTCGGCGTCGCGTTTGTGACCTACGGGACGACGGTGCTGCCGCCGCACGGCAACGGGCTCATCGCGGTGTTCGTCTGCGCGATCGTCTTCGGGATCCGGCGACCCGACATCGCGCACGTCTTCGAGGAGCGGGCGGACGACATCGTCGAGATCGTGAAGCTCGGGATCTTCGTCGTCTTCGGCTCGCTGCTGACGCTGCACGGGCTCTTCGGGGACGGCCTGGCGGCGGTCGCGATCGTCGTCGTGACGCTGCTCGTCGCCCGGCCGGTCGCCGTCTGGCTCGCGCTGGCGGGGACGGGCGTCGACCGCTACGCGAGGGCGTTCATGGCCTGGTTCGGGCCCAAGGGCGTCGCGACGATGACGTTCGCGCTGCTCGTGCTCGCGGCCGGCCTCGACGCGTCGAGCACGCTCTTCAACCTCGCCGCGCTCGTCGTCGTCGTGTCGACGATCGCCCACGGGCTGAGCGACGCGCCGGGCGTCGACTGGATCGCGCTACGCGTGCCCGACGGCGACGCCGACGGCGGCGACGATGATGCCGCCGAGCGTGACCTGGATGAGCGAGGTCCGTAGCGCGACGCCGAGAAAGCGCTTGCGCACCCAGGCGATGACGACGAGCTCGACGGACACGACGGCGTAGGCGACGGTCAGCGCCGTGTGGATGTCGTTGATGAGGAACGGCATGGCGTGCGCCGTGCCGCCGACGAACGTCGCGACGCCGGTGATC
>DATJEE010000144.1:0-4681 GCA_035496995.1 Solirubrobacteraceae bacterium
CGCGGCTGCCGCGAGAACCTCGCCGCGGTCTACGAGGCCGCGGGGCGGACCGCGGACGCCGAGCGCCTGCGCAACCCGCTGGCCGGCGGCGGGAACACCTTCATCGTCTGAGCCGCGCGGCCCGCCGCCGCGTCAGTGCGCGCTGTAGCTGTGCAGCTGGTCGCCCTGCGTCGAGTGGACGCTGGCGTTGAAGGAGATGATGATCCGCTCCTTCTCGCCGTCGTAGGGCATGGCCTGATGGGGGAGCCAGGACGGGAACAGCAGCAGCTGGCCCGGCAGCGGCTCGATGTCCTGGTGGGGCGGCTGCAGGTAGGCGTTGCCGACGTCGACGAAGGCGCCCCCGAGGTGGTTGAACGGCGGGCCGTAGAGGCGGGTCACGCCGTTCGCCGCGCCGTAGACCGGATGCGCCTCGCGCTGCTCGGGCTCGTCGGCCTGCACGATGTAGGCCGACGACCACGAGCAGTTGCCGTGCGTGTGCACGTCGTGGAACGCGCCCGCGCGGCTGCACTGAAACCACATGCCCTCGATGCCGACGCGCAGCTCGAGCTCCTGCCCGCCCCAGGCCTCGAAGTTCGCCTGCTTCACGGTCTTGCCGAGGCAGTCGACGATCCAGCGGACGAAGTCCTGCCACTCGGGGATCTTCACGCGGTGCAGCAGGTCATCGTCGCTGGCGAAGAACGGCCCGGGCTCGACGCCGCGCGCCTGCTCCTGCGCCGCCCGCCCGTCCGCGAACGCGCTCACGAGCAGGGGATTCAGCGTGGCGGCGTCGGGATAGCGGTGCAGCCCGATGGGGGTGGGCCACAGCCCGTGAAATCCGGCGTCCATTGCTCTGCCTGCGCTCCTCGTGTCGCTGGCGGGCGATCGTATCGGGCGGCTACCGGCTGAGCGTCCCTACAGCGTCGCACGAGGCGCCGGCGCGCCGGGCCCGTGCGCGCCGCGCAGCTTGTCGATGTCGACGAGCTGCTCGGCGACGGCGCGTGGACCTGATCGCGCGCGAGCGCGTGATCGGAGGACGCTCGGCTTTCGCAGCATTGCAGTGAAAGTTGCCAGGGGTTACGGTGCCACCGTCCGAGGGTCGACCGGGGGAGAACCATGTGGCTGCGCTGGATCGCCGGGCTGTCGGTCGTGTTCGCGCTGGCGCTCGTCGCGCCGACCTCGGGCGCCTCCAAGCCGCCGAACAGGCCGATCTACTTCATCCACGGGTGGAACCTCAATGCCGACACCGACTGCGCCTCGACGTGGGGCGCGATGACGAAGAACTTCAACGCCTGGGGCCTCAAGGGGACAAGGGATCTCGCGAATCTCAAGGCCGGCCAGATTCCGTTTCACACCGTCGCCTACTACCACGGTGACAAGAACTGCAACACGCGCATCGACGCCGACGGCGACCACTCCAAGTCCCTCCCGTTGCCGGCGGCGCCGCTGCCCGGCCCGCAGCCGCACCGCGAGGGCTCGTCGACCCCCAACACGCCGATCGAGCACCTCGCCTACCACCTCGCGTGGAACATCTACGACACGTACTCCTCGCGCAACGTGCCGATCGACGTCGTCGCGCACTCGATGGGCGGGCTGATCATCCGCTACGCGCTTGCCGCGACCGAGCGCCACGTCGCCGACTTCCCGCCCTATCTGCTCGTCGAGGACGTCGTGACGCTCGGCACGCCGCATGGCGGCTCGCGCGGGCACAGGTTCGCCCCGTCGCTGCAGGGGTCCGAGATGGACCCGGGGTCCTCGTTCATCAAGTCGCTGGTGAAGTTCGGCTTCAACCCGCAGGGCCGCGGCGGGACGGACTGGACGACGGCGGGATCCGACGACGACACCGCCGTCGCCGCCGACCGGGCCGTCGGGACCGACCGCGACCGCGACCCGCGCGACAAGTACATCGGCTCGCAGCACAAGGTCTGGTACACGGCCGTCAACCACCTCGAGCACAGCGACTACTACAAGGTCGCGACGAAGAACGCGACGGCGATCGCCTGGGTGGCGACGAAGGGCAAGCCGTTCGGCTCGCACCCGCTGGCGATCGTGTACCCGATGCGCATGGCGTACTTCGCGCTGCAGTCGCCGGGCAACTGATGAGCCGGTCCAACGCCGCGATCCTCCAGGACGCGCTCACCGCCTTCGGGCGGGGCGACTTCCCCGCCGTTCTCGCCGCCTGTCACGAGGACATCGCGTGCCACATCCCCGGCGCGAACCTCGTCTCGGGCGACTACACCGGCCACCAGGAGTTCCTCGGGTTCTTCAAGAAGCTCGGCGAGCTCTCCGCCGGCACGATCAAGGTCGTCCCGCGGGAGTTCTTCGACAACGGCAGCGGCGACGTCGTCGTGCTCGTCACGATCAGCGCCGCGCGCGGCGGCAGGGAGATCTCCTTCGACGCGGTGCAGGTCTGGCGCTTCGAGGACGGCAGGGCAACGAGCCTGCGCTACTTCTACGCCAATCAGGCGGAGCTCGACGCGTTCTGGGTGTAGAACGCCGCCGAGCAGCCGACGTCCGCGGGGAGCGGTAGCTCGGTGAGCTGCCGCAGGTCCTGCTCGTCGTCGCCGAGCAGCAACGCCGAGAGGAGCGACGGTCCCGCGCCGTTGGCGGTGAAGGCCGGGTCGTAGCTGGCGATCGGGATGAGCGCGCGATCCGGGTAGACGGCTTGCAGCCGCTTGACGAGGTCGGGCAGCGAGCCGCCGTGGCGGTAGGTCTGCCAGCGCCCGCGGCCGGTCCACGACGGGCCGCGGCGAGCCGCGATCTCACCGAGCACCAAGAGCGGCGGCGTGCTCGCGTTGATGCGGAAGTTGAGATCGAAGACCTTCAGCTCGCCGGAGGACGTCAGCCCGGTGTCGATGCCGCAGTAGCCGATGAACCCGAGCCTGCGCGCGCGCTCGGCGACGACCTGGCAGAGCTCGGCCGCGGCCGGCGGCAGGACGGTGCCGCCGACCCGGCTGCCGCCGTAGGCGCCGGTGGCGGAGATCAGCTGCTCCGTCGCCCCGAGCAGGCGCGGACCGCCGATCGCCTCGACGCAGAAGTGCACGCACCAGTTCTGCACGAGGTCGAGGTACTCCTCGACGATCAGCTCGGCGCCCGGCTGCACGAAGCCCGGCCGCGTGATCGCGGTCCCCGCCTGATGGACGTAGACGCCGTAGCCGCCGCCGGAGGAGGAGTCCGAGCAGACCTTCAGCACCCACGATTCGCCGACCCCGAGCGCCGCGACGTCCTCGGCGCCGATCGGCGCGCGCCGCGGCGCGCCGCCGGCACCCACGATCGCCGGGAGGTTGCCCTTGTTGTTGAGGTAGCGCAGCAGCGCCGGCGCCACGAGGCAGGCCTCCGCCGGCACGTCGTCCTCGTCGTGGACGTGCTGGCACAGCAGCCGCTCCCCGTTGGCGATCACGGCGCCGACGAGGCGATGGAAGTCCTCCGCCGTGCGGTACGTGCGGATCTCGCGGCTGACCGGGACGCCGGCGGCGCCGAGCAGGTCCAGCCCGCAGGGGCTGGCCACGCCCGCGCTGCAGATCACCGGCGTCTCGTCGGCGATCGCCATGATCGGGCCCGTGATGGCGTCGCAGAGGTGCGGATCGGACGTGTTCGCACCCGTCTCGGAGAGCGGCAGCCTCGCGGTGAGGACGGTGCCGGGGCCGAACACGGATGTGCGCGCCCGTGCCGCGGGCGCGCTCGCCGGCAGCGGACGGGCCTGCTCGAGCAGATCCCCGCGGGCGCGGTCGGCGGCGATTGGGCGATCGGTCATGCGTGCCAGCGTCTCGTCCCGAGGCTCCGCCGACCAGGGACGAGCCGGGGAAAAGTCACGCGCGAAATTGGCCTGACTGGCACTACTCGCCCGCACCCGCAGCGGGTACGAACGCCCGGCCGGCCCGGCTACTCGCCGTCGATCACGGACCCGTCCGACCGCGCGATCGCGTGCGGCATCGCCGACGCCGACCGCGCGATGCCGACGCCGCCGTCCCTGTCGAGCAGGATGAGGCCGCCGTAGCCGCCGTAGCGCGTCAGCACGCGATGCACCGAGCGCTCGGCCGCCGCCTGCGCGCCGCCGGCGACGTTCTCCACCGTCCAGAACGCCGCGCACGCCCGCGCGAAGGCCTCGCCGTCGCCGGTACAGGAGCAGGCGGCGTGCTCGTCGGCGTACGTCCCGCAGCCGACGAGCGGCGCGTCCCCGACGCGCCCGGGGTCGGTCCCGGGCATCCCGCCGGTGCTCGTCGCCGCCGCGAGGCGGCCGCTCGAGTCCAGCGCCACGGCTCCGACGGTGTTGCCGCGGTCAAAGCGCCCGCGGCCCTCGAACTCCGCCTGCCGGTCCGGGGTGATCATGAGCTGCGGATCGACCGGCGTGAAGCCCCGCGCACGGGCGAACGCCGCCGCCCCGTCGCCGGCGAGCAGGTGATAGCGGCCGTCCTCGAGCACGGCGCGGGCGATGTCGATCGGGTGCAGAAACGGCGGCAGCACGGCGACGGCGCCGGATGCCAGCGAGGCGCCGTCCATCACGCAGGCGTCGAGCTCCAGCGTGCCGCGGCTCGTGAGGACGGCCCCGGTACCGGCGTTGCAGGCCGGATCGTCCTCGACGACCCGCACCGCGGCGATGACCGCGTCCAGCGCGCTGCCGCCGGCCGCCAGGGCATCCCAGCCGGCTTGGGCGGCGCGCCGGCACGCGGTGCGACCCAGGCTGGTCCCGGCGTACCACTCGGAG
>DATJEE010000145.1:0-23826 GCA_035496995.1 Solirubrobacteraceae bacterium
GCGCGCGACGATCGCCTCCGGCGAGGCGCTGCGCGGCTACGAGGGCCCCGACCGCCTCATCGGCGGGCCCGGCCCCGACCGGCTCTCCGGCGGCACCGGCCCCGACACGCTCTTCGGCAACGGCGGCGACGACGAGCTCGACGGCGAGTCCGGCGGCGACCGCATCTTCGGCGGCGACGGCGGCGACCACCTCTTCGGCGGCGTCGGCCACGACGAGCTCGACGGCGGCGACGGCAACGACGTGCTCGCCGGCGGGCCCGCGCCCGACGACCTCACCGGGGGCCCCGGCGACGACCTCATCCACGCCGGCGGCGCCGCCGACCACGTCGACGCCGGCCCGGGCAACGATGTCATCTACGCCGACTCCGGCCGGGACCGCATCCTCGCCGGCGAGGGCGACGACACGGTCTACGCGAACAACGGCACCGCCGTGGGGACCGTCGACTGCGGCCCCGGCGAGGACACGATCGTCATCAACCCGTATGCGATGAAGGGCGGCGTCTCCAACTCCCAGGCGCTGCGCTCGGGTGCCATCCGCAACTGCGAGAGCGTCCTCGAGGCGCCGCCGGTCGCCGATCTCAGCGCCGGGCAGAAGATCATCCTCGGCGACCGCGGCGGCGACCGCCACGGCACCGAGCGCAACGACAACCTCCTCGGCGGCCGCGGCTCGGACACCCTGCGCGGGCTCGACGGCGACGACGTCATCTGGGGCGACCGCCACGAGACCGACGCCGGCTTCGGCGCGACCGACGTCCTGCTCGGCGGCGGCGGGCGCGACACGATCTACGGCGGCCGCGGCTTCAACAAGATCGACGGCGGCGCGGGCGACGACTTCCTCCAGGGCGGCGCGCACCGCAACCGCATCTACGGCGGCGACGGCGACGACGAGATTCGCATCCGCGGCCGCGGCACGAACAGCGTCTTCGGCGGCAGCGGCAACGACACGATCCAGGCGGTCGGGATGCGCGGGACGGTCGACTGCGGCCCGGGCTACGACGTCGTCTACACCGGTCACCGCAGGCCGCACACGCGCAACTGCGAGAAGCTCGTCAACCGCTGGACGGCGGCGCGGCGCGCGACGGTCGGGTAGCGCCGGGCCCAGCCGATCATCGCGCGACGGCCTCGGCGCGTCGTCTACGGCGCCGGCGGCGAGGCGGCCGGGGCGGAGGGGGCAGCCGCGACGACTTCCGGAGCCAGGTGACTCGCGCGGCCGGTGTTCTCGGCGATCTTGAAGATGGCGATCGCGAGCTCGAGCGTCATCCGCCAGAGGATCGCCGTGACGAGGAACGCGAGGGGCCCCACGATGAACATGACAAGAATCCCCAGCCCGCTACTCACCTGGAACGCAAAGATCGTGTAGCCGAGATAGGTGATCGCGCCGAAGAGCAGCACCAGCACATAGACGAACTTGATGATCTTCGGTGTGACGAGCTTGTCGAAGCTGAGATCGAACAGGCCCGCGAGCAGGCCGTGCTGAGCCGGGGCGTCGTTCATGTAACCGCTCCTCCCTCTGACGTTGGTACGAGCCACCACACATGTTCGCTGCCGTAGCCCAGCTTAGAGTTTTTGGGTGAAACCCGGGAACGCCGCCGGGCGCGGGCCTGATGTTGTCAGCGTGTCAGCGTTCCTGCCTACACTGGCGCGTGTGACGCCCGAGGCCCAGACCTTCTATGACGCCGTCGGTGGCGAGGCGACGTTCCGCGGGCTCGTGACGCGCTTCTACGCCGAGGTCGCGCTCGACGAGGAGGTCCTGCGGCCGCTGTACCCCGAGGAGGACCTCGGTCCCGCGGCCGAGCGCCTGACGCTGTTTCTCATGCAGTACTGGGGCGGTCCGCAGACGTACATGGAGCAGCGCGGGCACCCGCGCCTGCGGATGCGCCACGCCCCGTTCGTCATCGGCCCGCGCGAGCGCGACGCCTGGCTGCGGGCGATGCGCGTCGCGCTCGACGCCTCCGACGTCCCCGAGCGCCACCGCCCGCAGCTCTGGGAGTACCTCGAGAACACCGCGACGCACATGATGAACGCGCCCGCGAGCGCGTAGCGGCTTCTACAGACCGAGGTCGCGCACGCCGAGCTCGTCGGCGCCGAGGTGATGCGCGAGCTCGTGGCGGACGGTGCGGGTGACCTGCTCGCGCAACAGGTCGGGGTCGTGGCCGAAGTCGCGGCGCAGCGTGTCGCGGTAGATGACGATCCGGTCGGCGACCTCGTCGCGGGCGACGCCGTCGCCGTGGTAGAGCCCGTAGGCGCGCATGCGCCGGCCGCCGTCGGAGATGACGACGGCGACGTTGCGCTCCAGCGCGCGCTGCAGGAGGTCGGGCAGCTCGTCCATCGCGTCGCGCACGAGCTCGGCGAAGTCGTCGTCGTCGTAGGGGTCGAGGTCCATGAACTCGACCTCGTCGGGGTCGGGCGCCACGCCGTCGCGCGCCAGCCGCTCGCTCTCGACGACGAGGCGCTCGAACTCCGCCTCGGACTCGGGCTCGCTCCAGCCGGCCATCTTCAGCCCGAACGACATCATGATCGCGCCGAGGACGGCGATGAGGATGACGCCGAGCCCGGTGCCCTGCAGCAGCCGCAGCGGGCCGGGCAGCGGCGGGGCGCTGAGCAGCTCGAGCAGCACGAGCCCGGCCGCGAGCGCGAGCACCGCCGACACCAGGACCCGTCGCACCGACGGCCCGCGCATGCCCGTCCCTACCTCATCGAGCGGGCGATGACGACCCGCTGGATCTCGTTCGTGCCCTCGTAGATCTGCGTGATCTTGGCGTCGCGCATCATGCGCTCCACGGGGTACTCGTTGACGTAGCCGTAGCCGCCGAGGACCTGGATCGCCTCGATCGTCACGGCCATCGCGGTGTCCGACGCGAACAGCTTGGCCATCGACGAGTACTTGCCGAGATCGGGCTCGCCGCGGTCGGCCTTCGCGCACGCCTTGTAGAGCAGCTCGCGCGCGGCCGCCGTGCGCGTCTCCATGTCGGCGAGCTTGAACTGGATGCCCTGCAGCGCGTTGATCGGCTTGCCGAAGGCGATCCGCTCGCGCGCGTAGGCGGCGGCGTAGTCCGTCGCGCCCTGCGCGATCCCGACGGCCTGCGCCGCCGCGCCCAGGCGCGTGCGCTCGAGCGTCGCGAGCGCCACCGACAGGCCCTTGCCCTCGGCGCCGATGAGGTTCTCCGCCGGGACGCGGACGTCGGTGAACGACGGCGAGCCCGTCGGCGAGCCCTTGATCCCGAGCTTGTGCTCGAGCGCGCCGGGGTCGAAGCCCTCGCGGTCGGCCTCGACGATGAAGGCCGAGCTGCGGTTGCTCTCGCGGTCGGTCTTCGCGAAGACGACGTAGAAGTCGGCGATCCCGGCGTTCGTGATCCAGTTCTTCTGGCCGTTGATGACCCATTCGTCGCCGTCGCGGACGGCCGACGTCCGCAGCGCGGCGGG
Organism: Solirubrobacteraceae bacterium; assembly: GCA_035496995.1. Classification (GTDB taxonomy): domain Bacteria; phylum Actinomycetota; class Thermoleophilia; order Solirubrobacterales; family Solirubrobacteraceae; genus CADCVQ01. The sequence continues at coordinate 3,424 of DATJEE010000145.1, forward strand.
GTCCGAGCCGGCCTCGGGCTCCGACAGCGCGAAGGCCGGCGACCACTCGCCGCTGGCGCAGCGCGGGAGGAAGCGCTCCTTCTGCTCGTCGGTGCCGAAGAGCTGGATCGGCAGCGTCCCGAGCTCCTGGATCATGAGGATCAGCGCCGACGACGCGCAGGCCTTCGCGATCTCCTCGACGGCCATCTGCAGCATGAGCGTCCCGGTCCCGGTCCCGCCGTGCTGCTCCTCGAACGGGAGGCCGAGGACGTCGTGCTCGGCGAGCAGCTCGCGGATGTCCCTCGGGTACGTCGCCGTGCGGTCGATCTCGGCCGCGCGCGGGGCGATCTTCTCCTGCGCGAGCCGGCGGATCATGTCGCGCAGATCGGCCAGCTCGGCGGGGATGGCGTAGACGTCGGAGACGGTCGTCGACATGCCGTCAATCGTACTGACGGGCCATCAGCGGTTACGCGGCCCTTCCGGGGGGCATAACCCTGCCCATGGGAATAGGTACATCGATCTTTCTGATCGCCGTCGGGGCGATCCTGAAATTCGCAGTAACGACAACCGTCTCGGGCATCGAGCTCGCAACGGTCGGCGTGATCCTCATGGTCGTCGGCATCGCCGGCCTGTGCATCTCGCTCATCTGGCTCATGCAGGCCGGTCGCCGCGACGTCGTGGCGGCCCCCGTTGCGCGTGAGCGCGTCGTCGAGCGCGACCCGTACCTCTAGGCCTCAGATCACGGGCGCGTCCGGCGTGCCCGAGTCCGGCGGGGCCGTCCCGGGGTCCGGCAGGCGGTACCAGCCGGTGATCCGGCCGCCGCGCACGAGGATCGCCGTCCGGGCGCTGTGGCCCGTGCCGCTGCCGCAGTTGCCCCCGGGGCGCTCCGTGAGCCGGAACGTCGCGATCGTGTAGCCGCGCGCCGATCCGGCGCCGGTCAGCACGGCGCCGCAGGCCAGCGAGCCGTTGAAGAGCCGCAGGTCCGCGCGGGAGCTCAGCGTCAGGACGGGCGTCGCGTTCTGGATCTTCGCCGGGACCGCCCAGTAGGACACCGCGCGCGTCACATCGCCGCGGCCCAGCGCCTGCGCCCAGGCGCGGATCGTCTTCGTGGCGATCGCGTCGGCGGGACCCGTCGCGGTGCGCGGGACGCCGGCGGGCAGCGCAAGCGGATCCCTGGTGGCGGGATCGGGTGCGCGCAGCGGCGCGGTGGCGGTCGTCCTGGTGGCCGGCCGGGGCGTCGTGTCGCCCCCGCCGCCGCCCCCGCAGGCCCCGATCAACACGCTCGACGCCAGGGCGATGACGGGTGCGCGCAGGTCCACGCAATCAGCATGGCAGGCGTCCGACGGCCGTCGCAGCGCTCGCGCGCCAACGCGCGGCGTCGTTTGGAGCGCTGTCTGCAGGGGCAGGGCCTTAATCGACGTTTACCCGACGGAAGGACGCACCTCAGTGCCCACGCTCGACACGCAGCGCTTCGAACTGCATCTCCCGTCCCCGAAGAGCAACGGCGGGCTCGATCAGGACGAGGAATGGTGCGAGATCGAGCTTGACGGCGAGCGCCGCCGCATCCGCCTGCACGACTACGCGGCCATCTTCGACGTCCCCGGCCTCTACGAGCACCTCTTCTCCGAGCTGCTGGAGTGCAGCTCGCCGGAGGTCGTCTGCGGGCTGCTCGGCACCGAGCTGCTCGCGACCGGCGTCGCTCCCGAGTCCCTGACGGTCCTGGACTTCGGCGCGGGCAACGGCATGGTCGGCGAGCGGGTCGCGAACCTCGGCGTCGAGACGATCGTCGGCCTCGACCTGCTGCCCGAGGCCCGCGACGCGGCGCTGCGCGACCGCCCGGACGTCTACGACGACTACCTCGCGCTGGACCTCACCGACATGAGCGCCGACGAGCGCGCCGATCTCCAGCGGCGCGACTTCAACGCGATGACGTGCGTCGCGGCGCTCGGCTTCGGCGACATCCCGCCGCTCGCGTTCGCCGAGGCCTTCAACCTCGTCAGCTCGCCCGGCTGCATCGCCTTCAACCTGCGCGAGCGCTTCCTCGAGGACGAGGATCCGGCCGGCTTCGGCCGCTTCATCGGGCGGATGTTCGACGAGGGCGTGCTCGAGGAGCGCGCCAGCGTGAGCTACACCCATCGCGTCTCGGTCGGCGGCGAGGACCTGACGTACCTCGCCATGGTCGCGACGAAGCGGCGCGACGTCCCGCTGGACTGGACGCACTCGGACTAGCCGAGCGCGAATGCCGCGCCCGCACCGGACGCCATGAGCGCGCCGGCGAAGGACCCCAGGAGCATGCCGTGGAGCTCCTGCCGGGTCATGTCGCCATGCTCGATCCAGTCGAGGATCGCGGCGTCCAGGAACGCGAGCCAGCCGAAGACGGCTGCGCGCGTCGCGGGCCGCTCGCCGTCGGGGCCGAGACCGGCGAGGATCTGCCCCGCCGTCTCCGCGCGCACCTGGGCCATCGTCGCGCGCACCTCGCTCGCCCCGGCGCTCTCGAGCATCTTCGCGTAGGCGCCCGGGCGCTCCTGCACCCAGCCGAGGAACGCGTCGAGCGTCTTTGAGAGTTGATCGGCCGGCGGCAGCGATGGGTCGATCGCCGTCCGGTCGCGCAGTTCCGCCGCCCCGGCCGCGAGCGCCGCCTCGAACAGCTGGCTCTTGCTCGGGAAGTAGTGGTACAGCAGCGCCTTGGAGATCTTCGCCTCGCGGGCGATCCGCGACATCGACAGCGCGTCGTAGCCGTACTCGCCGAAGAGCTCGGTCGCGCGCTCGAGCAGCAGCGCGCGGCGCTCCTCGCTCTGCATGCGGCGGTAGGCGGGCTCGGCCATGCCCGGCAGTCTAGCGCACCTCTTGACCGCCGGTCGACAAGCATGCTACCGTGCTGTTGACCGCTGGTTGACAAGGACACGGAGACGACGATGGCGAGCGCAACGGACATGGAACGGCTGGACACGCTCGAGCGCACGACGCAGGCGCTCGCGGCGCGACTGCAGCGGCTCGAGCTGCGGGCCGGGCCCGCGATCGCGCCGTACGTCGCCCCGCTCGCACAGGAGAGCGCGCCCGTGCCCGCGCCGGACAGCGCCCCGGCGTCCAGCGGCCCGAGCCTCGAGGACCTCTTCGGCGGCCGCGTGCTCGCCTGGGCCGGCGGCGTCGCCGTCCTCGTCGGCGTCGTCCTGCTGCTCGCGATCGCCGTCACGCACGGCTGGATCGGCGAGGGCGCGCGGACCGTCGCGGCCGGCACGATCGCGCTCGCCCTCATCGGCGCCGGGACCTGGCTGCAGGAGCGCCGCCGCCGCTCGGACGCCGCGCTGGCGACCGCCGCCGCCGGGATCGCGGCGCTGTTCGTCACCGTCGCGGTCGGCGGTCCGGTGTACGGCGTGCTGCCGGTCGCCGTGGCGTACGGCCTCGCGCTCGCCGCGGGCGCGCTGGCGGCGGCGCTCGCCGTGCGCTGGGAGGCGCGCGGGATCGGCGCCCTCGGCATCGTCGGCGCGCTGCTGGCGCCGGTCCTCGCGGGCGCGCCGTCGGAGGGCGCGACGCTCGCCCTCCTCTGGCTCGCGGGGCTCTCCGGCGTCGCCGTCCTGATCTGGCAGCGCTGGAACTGGCTCGCGTTCGCGGTCTTCGCGGTGACGCTGGCGCAGTGGCTCGCGTGGCTCGCCGACGGGCCGCCGCCGGCCGCCGTGCTGCTCGTCCTCACGGCCTTCGGCGCGCTGAACGCCGCCGCCGCGGTCGGCTTCGAGCTGCGCGTGCCGACGACGGCGCTGCGGGCCTCGTCCGCGCTCCTGCTGACGCTCAATGCGATCGTCCTGGCGTTCGCCGGCTGGGGGGCACTGGAGGGCTCGGCGCTCGCCGAGCTCTGGCTCGCGCTGCTGGCGGGCGCGCACCTCGCCGTCGGCCTGGCGACGCGGTCGACGCGGATCGCCCGCGACGTCCGGCTGCTCGCCTTCGCGCTCGGCGTCCTGCTCGCCGACGTCGCGGCGGGGCTCGTCCTGCACGGACCGGTGCTCGCGGCGACGTGGGCCGTCGCAACCGCCGGCTGCGCGCTGCTGGCCCGCCGCGCGGTCGCCCGCCGCGGCGAGGACCACGACGAGCTGCTGCTCGGCCTCGGCCTCGGCGGCCACCTCCTGCTCGGCGCGGCGCAGGCGATCGCCCAGGCGCCGCCCGACGCGCTGTCCTCCGGCGGCGCGGTCACCCTCGGCGCCCAGCTCGCGATCGCGTCGGTCGCCGCCGGCGCGTTCGTCGCCGGGCGCTTCGCCGGCGCGCTGCGCCCGGACTGGCGGACCGCGCTGGACGCCGCGGCGATGGCGGGCGTCGCATACCTCACGGCCCTGACGCTCGACGGCACCGCGCTCGTCGTCGCCCTCGCGCTGCAGGCGCTCGCGCTCGCGACGATCACCGCCCGCTCCGGCGACGTCGTCCCGGCCTGGGGCGCGGGCGCCTTCCTCGCCCTCGCGCTCGGCCACGCACTGGCGTTCGAGGCGCCGCCGATGGCGCTCGTCGCCGGCCTGGGCTCGGTGCCGGCCGCCGCGCTCGCCCTCGGCGCGATCGCCCTCACCGCGCTGCGCGGCGCGCAGCTGCTGCCGCGCGCGCGGACCGGGCTGCTCGCCGCCGCGGCGCTGACGCTCCTGTACCTCGCTTCGGCGGCGCTCGTCACGCCGTTTGCGGGCGACCTCGGCCAGGCGCTGCTCAGCGGCCTGTGGGCGACGGCGGGCCTCACGGCGCTCGTCGCCGGCCTCCTGCGCGACGAGCGGACCCTGCGCATCGGCGCGCTGGCGCTGCTCGGGACGACGATCGCCAAGGTCTTCCTCTACGACCTCGCGGCGCTCGAGTCGCTCTACCGCGTCGCGTCGTTCATCGCGCTCGGGCTGCTCCTGCTGCTCGCGGCCGGGCTCTGGCAGCGGATGCGCCCGCGTCCGCTGCCCGACCTCCGCGCGGCGCCCCCGGCCCTGCGCTGAGGATCGGTACCCTCGCCCGCATGCCATCGAACTTCGATTCCGCGAGCCTCGAGGTCACGCCCGAGCAGACGCAGGCCGCGCTCGCCGACGGCAGCGCGCAGGTCATCGACGTCCGCGAGATCTACGAATGGGACGCCGGCCGGATCGAGGGGGCGCAGCACATCGAGCTGCAGGAGCTGCGGGCCAAGATCGCCGAGGTCGACACCGACCGGCCCGTGATCTTCACCTGCCGCGTCGGCGGCCGGTCGCTGATGGCCGCGCAGGCGTTCCGCGGCATCGGCGTCGACGCCTACTCGATGGCCGGCGGGCTGGAGCGCTGGGCCGGCGAGCAGCGCCCGCTGGTCCCCGACGGCGGCGTCGTCGCCGATCACTGACCCGTACCGAGAGGAGAGCTGTATGGCCCAGGAGGAAGCACACGAGGTGGTGACCGGCGAGGGTTATGCCGTCGCGAACATCGGCGCGCTCGGCGACGGAGGCGGCTTTCGCAAGGTCCGCCAGGCGCTCGACGTCAAGGCGCTCGGCATCAACGTCATCGTCATGCCGCCGACGTTCGCCGGCCGCCGCCACTACCACTACGAGCAGGAGGAGACGTACTTCATCCACCAGGGCCACTGCGAGGTCGAGTTCGGCGACGGCTCGGTGCACCGCCTCGGCCCCGGCGGGGTGGCGCGGGTCGACCCGGCGACGGTGCGCCGCATCCGCAACGTCGGCGAGGACGACCTGATCTACGTCGCGGTCGGCGGCAAGGACGGCTACGTCTCGGGCGACGGGCACCTCCTGCCCTCGGAGGAGACGGGCTGACGAGCAGCAAAGAATCCCCGCCCGTGGTAGGACGGGGAGTAGGGTCGGCAGCGCCGATGAAGCGCATCGCCGTCATCGCCGTCCTGTTGTTCTGCTGCGTCCTTCCTGCGAGCGCGTCCGCCGCCAGCACCAACGACCGCGTCGTCGTCGTCGGCGACGTGCTCGTCGACCGCGGCCAGACGGCCGGCGACGTCCTCGTCGCCGACGGCGACGTCACGGTGCGCGGCACGGTCGACGGCGACCTCGTCGTGGCCGACGGCGACGTGACGATCCGCGGCAAGGTCACCGGCGACGTCGTGACGCTCGCCGGCACCGCGATCCTCGGCCGCCGCGCGCAGGTCGAGGGCGACGTCGTCTACGCCGACAAGAAGCCGCAGATCGCATCCGGGTCGAAGGTCGGCGGCGAGGTCCGCAAGATCGACGCCGGGGACATCGGCACCGGCCTGACGATCGCGATCTGGATCGCGATCACCGTCTCGACGCTCGTCCTCGGGCTTCTGCTGCTGTTGCTGTTCCCGAAGGCGACCGATGCCATCGGGCGGACGTTCAAGGCGAAGACGGGGATGACGGCGCTCGTCGGCGTCCTTGCGTTCATCCTGCTGCCCGTCATCGGGGTCGGCCTGCTGCTGACGCTCGTCGGCATCCCGCTCGGGGTCGGGCTGCTGCTCATCTGCCTGCCGCTCTACGGGCTCGGCTACACCGTGAGCGCGTTCGCGATCGGGCGGCTCATCCTCGCCAAGAGCCCGCGGATCCCCGCCTTCCTCCTGGGCCTCGTCCTGCTGCGCGGCCTCGCCATCGTGCCCTACGCCGGCGAGCTCGTCGGGATCGTCGCGACGGTGCTCGGCCTCGGCGCGGTCGTGCTCACCGCGCTGCGCTCCCGCAGGTAAGCGCCGCGCCTGCAGGATCGGTTGCAGGAGCAGGGCTTTGCGGCTGAAGTGCAACGGCGTTGCTAGCGTCGCCGCCCGGGCCTTGATGCACGCTCCCCCCCTCCGCCGACTGGTCGTCCTCTGCCTCGCCGCCGCGCTGCTCGCGGCCGGCGCGACCGTGCTCGCGACCGCCGGCCCGGCCGGCGCGGACCTCAACGGGAAGATCTCGACCGCCTCGGGGCGCGCGGAGGCCCTGCGTGCCGCGGTCGCGACGGAGACGCGCAAGATCCGCTCCTCCAGCCGCGGCCTGGCGCGGGCGCAGGCGCGCCTGCAGGCCCTCCAGGCCCAGGCGGCCGAGGAGCAGGCCAAGCTCCGGGCCGTCGAGAGCGCGCTCGCGCGCGCCCGCGACCGCCTGACGCGGCTCATCGCCCGTCAGCATCAGGCGACCGACGCCCTGCGCGCGAACCTCGTCACGGCCTACCGCAACCCCGCGCCCGACATCGTCACGGTCATCATCGACGCGCACGGCTTCGCCGACCTGCTCGAGAAGGCCGACTTCCTCAAGCGCGTCGCCCATCAGAACGCGCGGATCATGGACAACGCCCGCACGTCGCGGGTGCAGGTCACGCGGCAGGCAAGCCGGCTGTCGGAGATCCAGGCCAGCCAGCGCGACATCACGGCGCGGTTCGTGGAGCGGCGCAACGCCGCGCAGGTCATCGAGAACGCGCTGCTCAACGAGCGCGCCCGGCGCCTCGCCGGGCGCGACATCCACCGCGCCGAGCTGCGCACGATCTCCAACCAGCTCGCGGAGCTGCGCAAGAAGCTCGAGCGCACGGCGCGCGCCGGCATCCAGACGAACGCCGGCGGGACGGCCCAGCCGCCGCCCGGCGCGCCCGCGGCCGTCGGACTCGTCATGGCGGCCGGCAACGCGATCGCCGGGCTGCCCTACCTCTACGGCGGCGGTCATGCCGGCTTCAAGGACACCGCCTACGACTGCTCGGGCTCGGTGAGCTACGCGCTCGCCGCGGCGGGCCTCGTATCGGCGCCGATGGCCTCGGGCCCGTTCATGAGCTGGGGCGAGCCGGGGCCCGGCCAGTGGATCACGGTCTACGCCAACGCGGGCCACGCCTTCATGATCGTCGCCGGCTGGCGCTTCGACACCTCGGCGCTGTCGGCCGGGGGGACGCGCTGGACGCGCGACACGCGCGGCCTCGGCGGGTTCGTCGCCCGCCACCCGCCCGGGCTCTGACGGGCTCCCCCGCTCGCGATTCAAACTTGGCGACGCGCGTGGCGCCGGAGTAGTCTGCCCGCGCGGCGGGACGCCGCCGACCCACCATCGAGAGGAGCACCAGCGATGCTTGCACGTGTTGGCACATGGGAGGGCGGGACGGCAGAGAGCATCCAGGCGGCGTCGGAGGAGATGCGCTCGAACGTCGCGCAGGGGCCGCCGCCGGGCCTGAAGAGCAGCGGTTTCACGATGCTCGCCGACGCCGACGGCGGGCGCGTCCTCATGATCGGCCTGTTCGAGAACGCGGAGGAGCTGGCCGAGGGCGAGGTCGTCCTCGCCGAGATGAACCCGCCGGAGGGGCTCGGGACCCGCACCTCGGTCGAGGTCTACGAGGTCATCGCCGACGTCCGGATGTAACGGCTAGAAGCCGGTCTCGTAGAGCCCGGTGACCGAGAACGCGGGCGTCGCCGCGGAGACATAGGTCAGCGTCTCGTCGCCGGTGTTCGCGATGCCGTGGCGCGCGCCGGAGGCGATGAAGACGAGGTCGCCGGCGCCGACGTCGCGCTCCTCGTCGCCGACGAGCATGCGGCCCGTGCCGCGCACGATGACGTAGACCTGCTGGGGCTCGTGCGCGTGCGGGTCCTGGCCCGCACCGGGCTCGACGTCGACCCACGTCACGGCGAGGGCGGCCTGCGCGACGTCGCCCTCCTGCAGCAGCACACGCGATCGCAGGCCCGGGCGCCGCACGACCCGCGCGCTGTCACCCGGGGTCACGAACACGTGCGCCTACGCGGGCTTGGAGATCTCGCGCTTGAGGATCTTGCCCGTCGGGCCCTTGGGCAGCTCGTCGACGAGCCAGACGTGGCGCGGGTACTTGTAGCCCGCGACCTGCTCCTTGACGAACGCGCGCAGCTCGTCGGTCGTCGCCTCGGCGCCGTCCTTCAGCACGACCGCGGCGCCGACCTCCTCGCCGAGGTCGGCGTGCGGCACGCCGACGACGGCGACCTCGCGGACGCCGGGGTGCTCGTAGAGCACCTCCTCGATCTCGCGCGGGTAGACGTTGTAGCCGCCGCGGATGATCAGCTCCTTCTTGCGGTCGACGATGAAGTAGTAGCCGTCGTCGTCGACCTTCGCCATGTCGCCGGTCGCAAACCAGCCGTCGTGGATCGACGCGGCCGTCGCCTCGGGCTGGCGCCAGTAGCCCTTCATGACGTTGTGGCCCTTGATGAGGATCTCGCCGACCTCGCCGGCCTCCACGTCGTTGCCGTCGTCGTCGACGAGCCGGAACTCGACGCCCGCGATCGGCGTGCCGATCGAGCCCGCCTTGCGCTCGCGATCGGGGTGGTTGAACGACGCGATCGGGGACGTCTCGCTCAGGCCATAGCCCTCGAGGACCTTGCAGCCGAAGGCCTCCTCGAAGCCGCGCAGGACCTCGACGGGCATCGAGGCGCCGCCGGAGGCGCAGATGCGCAGGCAGCTGACGTCGAAGCTCGCCCGGTCGGGGTGGTGCAGGAGCGCGCCGTACATCGTCGGGACGCCCTCGAAGACCGCGCAGCGGTCGCGCTCGATGATCTCCAGCGCCTTGCCGGGATCGAAGCGCGGCAGCAGCGTGATCGTCGCGCCGCCGAGGACGGCGGCGTTCATCGTGCAGGTCTGGCCGAAGGAGTGAAACAGCGGCAGGCCGGCGAAGATCACGGAGCCGACGCCGAGATCGAAGAGGCTGACCGCGACCTCGACGTTGCGGCGCAGGTTGTCGTGCGTGAGTTCGGCGCCCTTCGGCCTGCCGGTCGTGCCCGACGTGTAGAGGATCACGGCGGTGTCGTCGGGCGCGCGCTCGGCGACGTCGTCGTCGGGCTCGTGGGCGAAGATCAGCCCCTCGATCTCGCCGGGCTTGACGGAGACGACCTCCACCCCGCCGGCATCCTGCGCGCCCTGCTCGGCGGCGTCGAGGAAGTCGTGCCAGGCGAAGAGGACCTTGACCTCGGGGTCGGAGAGGTAGAAGCCGACCTCGCGCGCCTTCAGCAGGACGTTCATCGGCACGACGACGCCGCCGGCGCGCAGCACGCCGTAGTAGACCGCCGGGAAGTACGGGACGTTCGGCAGCATGATCCCGACGCGGTCGCCGGGACCGACGCCCTTGCTCTTGAGCATCGCCGAGACGCGGGCGCTGGCCTGGTCGAGCAGCCCGTAGTTGAAGGCCGCGTCGTCGAGCTTGCAGGCGATGACGTCGGGATGCGCGGCAGCCGTCCGCGTGAGGTTGAGGGCGAGGTTATGGGACATGCGGTCGAATCTAACCGTCCGGTCGGTGGATCGCCAACCGGGTCCGGCGCGCTCGGGCGCCATGATCTACGTCATGCCCGACGAGCTGCCGATCAACCGCGACGTCGCGATCCCGCTCGACGAGGTCGTCGTGCGCGCGAGCCGCTCCTCGGGTCCCGGCGGCCAGCACGCGAACGTCACGTCGTCGCGCATCGAGGCGACGTTCGACGTCGAGGCGTCGGCGGCGTTGGACGACGCGCAGAAGCGGCGGATCATCGCCCGCCACGGCCCCGTCGTGCGCGCGATCGCCCAGGACGCGCGCAGCCAGGCCCGCAACCGCACGCTCGCACTCGAGCGCCTCGCCGGCCGCATCGCGGGCGCGCTGGAGGTGCAGCGCCCGCGGCACGCGACGAAGCCGACGAAGGCGTCGCGCCGCCGGCGACTGGACGCCAAGCGCCGCGGCGCGGAGCGCAAGCGCGGGCGGCGCCGCCCGGCGGCGGACGACTAGATGGGTGCCTGCGCGGTTGGCCTCTCGCACAGCCCGCGATCGTCCTTCGTCATTGTCTACAGCGTGCTGACGACGACCCACGGCTACGCCACATGGCTGCTGAGCGGACGGGCGCCCGGCCGGCGCGCGGCGATGGTGCTGGGCGGGGTCCTGCCCGACCTGCCGGCGTGGGCGATGGCTGCCGCGACGACACGGCGCGGTCGCAGCGGCAGCGTGGTCGCCCGCGTGTACTCCGATGGCCGTGCGCGGTGGCTGCATCAGGCGGTGCACAGCGCGTTCGGTCCGCTGCTGCTGTGGGCGGGCTCCCCATCGGGTGGACAGGGACGTGCGCTCGCGCGGGGATGGGCAGGGCACCTGGCGGTGGATCTCGTGACGCATCACAGCGACGCGTGGCCGATGCTCTGGCCCGTGACCGATCGCCGCTGGGCGTCCCCGGTGTCCTACTGGGAGAACGACCGCCACGCTCGCGGGTTGCGCGTCGCCGAGCTCGCAGCGATCGCCTGCACCGCGGGCATGGCCGGCACGCGGTCCACGCGCCTCATCGCGCTGCCTGCCTTCCTGGTCGCGGCCGGCGGCGCCGCCGTCGCATCGCGGGCGCGCGCCGCAGCCTGACGCGAACAGCCCGACGACCGACGTCGAGCAGGGCGCGCACCGGGACTCACCCCCGTGCAGCCGCCGCCAGGCGGGCCACCAACTCCGCGCGGGGAGGGCCTGGTGGCGCCGGCGGCGCAAGCCGGGCGAGGATCGTCTCGATCCGATCGTGCAGCGCGCGGTCGTCATCGAAGACGGCCGTGCGGTCGAGCAGGCCGATGCGGCCGATCGTGCGCCGCAGGACCATGTCGTCGTGGGGTGCGGCAGCCAGGGCACCCGCGAACGAGAAGAGCGGGTAGCAGCCGTCGCGCCGGCCGATCTGCAGCGGCTCGCCGCTCCAGCGCTGCGTGCGCGCGGCGTCGGTGGCGCAGGCCAGCGCGTGGCGCTCGCGCGCCTCCGGACCCGCCTCGGCCCGGTAGTGCTCGACGACCGCATCGACGTCGGGGGCCTCGGCGGCTGCGCGCGCCAGCGCCTGCGCGTGGGCGATCGCGAACGACAGGCCATAGGCGAACGCCGGATCGGTGTGGCAGAAGGCGTCGCCGACCGCGACGATCCCCGCCACCCCCGGGCCGCCCGTGCGGTCGACGTTCATGAGCCCGCCCATCGGCATGACCGCGGTGATCGGCCGGGCGTGGTCGGCCGACGTCATGCGGTCAAGCGGCACGATCGCCGAGCAGGCCTGCTCCCACGCCGGCTCGTGGCGTAGCACCCGCAGCGCGCGATCGGTCGTCGGGGCGAGGAGGATGACCGCGAACGTGCGGTTGTCGCCGCGGAACGTGTTGAAGCCCATGTACCCGAGGTCGCCGCGCGGGTTCAGCAGCGGGGCGTCGAGGTGCTCGGCGCCGTCGGCGAGCTCGAAGTACCGGCAGTAGTAGATGGCTCCGGAGTCCGTCGGCTCGCCGCCGGGCCGCGGCCAGCCCGGCGGGCAGCGATAGCGGCCCAGGGCGTCCACCACGATGTCGCCGCGCACCGGATCGCCCCCGTCGACCGCGACACCCGTGGCCCGCGGCGGGCCGTCCTCGCTTGTCAGCAGCCCGGTCACGCGGACGCCCGACCGCAGGTCGACCGCCGGCTCGGCCGCCGCCGCGCGCCGCAGCGCCCACTCGACCACCGGTCGTCGCACCCAGAGGTAGACGAGGTCCTCGTCGCCGGGCTCGCGCGGCCCGTGGAGCTTGGACGTCAGGTCCTGCGGATCGGCACCGGCGTCCAGCAGCGCGTCGAGGACGTCGGGCGCCCGGTCGGCGAGCAGGCGCCGCCCGCGCGGGAGGAACGCGTGCGGTTGCAGGTAGTGCGGGATGCCCCGGCGCTCGGCGTCGAACGCGGCGCCCGGCGGCCCGCCGGGCGCGACGAGATCGCGCTCGAGGACGACCGCCTGGTGTCCGGACCGGGCGATGGCGAGCGAGGCCGCGAGTCCCGCGACGCCGCCTCCGGCGACGACGAACCGCATCCGGCCACGCTATCTCACCGGCGGGTGCGGGCACGGACGCGGGCGGCGTCTGCGGCCGCCCGCGTCGCGCGTCGCTCACGCCGTGCCGTTCGCGACGACCTCGTAGCCCGGGAGGCCGGAGGCGCCGGCCGGGCCCGCCGGCCCCGCCGGCCAGTGGCGGGAGCGCGCTCCCCCCGGCGCGGCTCGCGACGGTGGGGAGCGTCGCGGGACGGCGCTCGCGGCTACCCGTGCGCCCCCGCGTCGAGATCCGCCGCGAACGTCCGGTAGTCGTAGATCGGCCAGGCCTCGGTCTTCATGCCGGGCCCCATCTCGCGGATGATCGGCAGCGAGCCGAGCGCGCGGTCGAGGTCCTCGGCCGTCGGGAGGTCGACGACCGCCAGCACGACGCGCTGGCCCGCGACCTTCCAGAGGTGCGGGACGGCCCCCGCGTCGATCGCCCCGATCGCGGCGACCGCCTCGCGCTTCCAGATCGCGACGAGGTCCTCGTTGCTCACGTTGGCGGGTTGCGTCACGTCGAAGCGCACGAAGAACAGCATCTCTCCTCCTCCTATTGGTCGGGGTCGGGGTCCTGCGGGGTCTCGAAGTTGCCGTCGATGAGCTCGATCCGGTAGCCGTCCGGATCTGCGACGAAGCAGATCCGGAACTCGTTCCGGCCGCCGGGCGCATAGGGCGGCTTCTCGGGCTCGATCCCTGCGTCGGCGAGGCGGGCGAGCAGGCCATCGAGGTCCTCGACCGCGAGCGCCACGTGTCCGTAGCCCGTGCCGAGGTCGTAGGGCTGCTCGCGCCCCTCGTTGACCGTCAGCTCGAGCGTGTCGCCGTCGCCGGGCAGGCCGAGGTAGACGTTGTACGCGCCGTCGAACTGCAGCCGCCCGCGGCGCTCGAAGCCGAGCGCCTCGTAGAAGCGCAGGGACGCGTCGATGTCGCGGACGCGGACGTTGGTGTGCACGAAACGCATGCGGGCCTCCTGACGGACGATCGTGCCGCCATCCTGCCCGATCGCGGCAGGTGCCGAAGCGGCAACCTACCGGCGGACGTCCTCGCAGTCGGCGGCCATGATGTCGCCGACGCCGGCGAAGACCGTGTCGTGGCCCGACCCGCAGGTCACGATGTCCAGGCCGCCCGCGACGACGTTGATGCGGTCGTCGCCCGCGCCGCCGTCGATCGCGTCGTTGCCGAGGTTGCCGAAGATCTCGTCGTTGCCCGCGCCGCCGTAGATCGTGTCGTCGCCGCGGTCGCCGGTGATGCGGTCGTCGCCCTCGTCGCCGAAGATCGTGTCGTTGCCGCTGCGGCCGGCGAGGATGTCGTTGCCGGGGCCGCCGTGGAGCTCGTCGTCGCCGTCCTCGCCGTCGACGTAGTCGTCGCCGCCGAATCCGAACTCGACGTCGTTGCCGGTGCGGCCGAAGATCGAGTCGGCGTCCGGCGTCCCGTTGAGCGTGTCGTTGCCCGCCGTCCCGCGGATGATCGACGGCAGCTCGCCGTCGTTGGCGAGCTCCATCGGCACCTTGATGACGAGCTCGCAGTCGTGCAGGACGTCGCGCTCGGGCGCCGTGTCCTCGACGTAGACCGTGTCGTTGCCGGGCCCGCACTCGACGGTGTCGGCGCTGTCGTCGGCGGCGCGGATCGAGTCGTCGCCGGGTCCGCCGCGCAGGACGTCGACCCCGGGCCCGCCGACGACCTCGTCGTTGCCGTCGCCCCCCTGCAGGTCGTCGACGCCCGAGCCGCCGTCGAGCCGGTCCTGCCCGGAGCCGCCGTCGATGTTGTCGTTGCCGCGCCCGCCCCGAAGGATGTCGTCGTCCTCGTCGCCGAGCATCTGGTCGCCCCCGGCGCCGCCGTCGAGCGTGTCGTTGCCGCGGCCGCCGCTCATCTGCTCGGAGCCCGACTCGCCGAAGAGCTCGTCGTCGCCGTCATCGCCGAGCATCCGGCGGTCGTCGCCGCGCCCGCCGCGCAGGATGTCGTCGCCCGGCCCGCCGGAGATGAGCTTCTCGTTGCCGAAGCCCTTCTCGATGATCGTGTCGTCGCCGTTGCCGCCACGGATCGTGTCGTCGCCGTCGCCGCCGTCGAGCGTGTCGTTGCCGTCGTCGCCGTCGATCGTGTCGTTGCCGGTGCCGCCGTCGGCGCCGTCGTCGCCGGCGCCGCCGTCGATCGTGTCGTCGCCGCTGCCCCCGAGGAGGAAGTCGTTGCCGTCGCCGCCCAGCAGGCGGTCGCTCAGCGAGCCGCCGGAGAGGCGGTCGTCACCGGGGCCGCCGTCGAGCAGGTCGCGGGCGCGGCCGCCGCGCAGCAGGTCGTCGCCCTCGAGGCCCTCGATCCGGTCGGCGCCGCGCGTGCCGGTGAGCACGTCGTTGCCGGGCGTGCCGCGGATGAGCGCGAGGCCGGGCTGCACGACGATCCCCAGCGGCGTCGTCCCCGGCAGGCCGATGATGTCCAGCCGCCGGCGCGTGAACGGGCTGACGAGCGTCAGCGTGCCGTTGCCGGCGTTGGCGAAGAGGATCCGGCTCGCGTCGGTCGTCCAGGCGGGCGCGCCGACGCCCGGGCCCGCGGCCAGCCGCGTCGCGTGCCCGGTCGTGAGGAAGACGAGCGCCCCGCCGGCGCCGCCCGGGCGCGCGCCGACGGCCAGCCGCGTGCGGCCCGGCGACAGCGCGAGCTGTCCGCCGGCCCCGCGCGGCAGCCGGATCGAGCGCTTGCGCGGGCGGCGCTGGCCGCGATCGATGATCCGCAGCCGCCCGCGGGCGCTGACGAGCGTGTTGCCCGCGTCGGTCACCGCGACGCCGACCGCGCCCGGCACGCGGACGAGCCGCAGCCGGCGCTTGGCGCGGGTGTCGATGATCGCGACCTTGCCGCGGGCGAGCACGACCGCGGCGAGGCCGCCGTCGAAGCGCGTCGCGACCGTCTGGCCGACCCCGCCGAGCTGCACGGAGCCGACGAGCCCCAGCGTCCGGGCGTCGAGGATCCGCAGCCGCGGGCCCTGGACGGCATAGAGGCGGCGGCCGTCGGGCGAGAGGCCGAGCGACGTGACGGGCTCGGAGCCGTGCGTGTTGCGCGCGATCTCGGTGCGCTCGTTGACGTCGATCGCGACGATCGTCGGGCCGGCGGCGACGAAGCCGCGCGAACCCTCGCGCGTGACCGCGACCGCGAGGCCGGGTCCCGGCAGCGGGATCCGCGCGACGATGCTGTCGTTGCTGACGTCGACGAGCGGCAGCTCCGGCGTGTTCGTCGCCACGAGCGCCACGCGGGCGTCGGCCGCCGCCGGGACGAGGACGAGCGCCAGCAGCGCGAGCGCTGCCGCCGCCCGCCACGTCCTCAGTCCTTGCGCAGCAACTCCTTCGCCTTGTCGGCGACCCCGCCGACGGCGTCCTTGACCTTGCCCGAGGCGCGGTCGACCTTGCCCTCGTTCTTGAGGTCCTCGTTGCCGGTCAGGTCGCCGGCGGCTTCCTTCACGCGGCCCTTGGCCTCGTCCATCGTTCCGTCTGACATCTTGGCTCCTTCCGGGGTTTGGCGTGAAGAACGCCGTACCCGCTCGCGCGTCTGCGTGCACTGCGAGAACGCGCCGAGTCCCGGGGACGATGCCTGGACGGCCGGGCGGGCCGGCCTACAGGCCGGTGGGGTGACGAACGACGTACCCCTTGCCCGAGCGCATGTCCGACTGCCAGCGCGTGCCGGCGCCGGAGCGCCCGCTCGTGTCGAAGCGCAGTCCGGCGATGACGGCGTAGATGTGGCCCCCGTTGGCGTACAGCGTGACCCACTGGCCGGGACCGGGATCGCCCCAGGTCTCGAAGCTGCCGGAGGGCATGGCGGTCTCGAGCAGGCCCGCGCCGTGCAGCGCGTAGGAGACCGATCCCGAGCAGTCGTAGCCGGCGTCGTCCCACTTGCCGTGCCCGCCGCCGTAGATGTACGGCTTCGTCGCGATCTGGTTGCCGGCGTTGATCATCGCGATGACCGGCGGCGGCGCGAGCACCGGTGCGGTGGCCGTGCCGTCGGGGTTGATCGTCGCGACGTAGCCGGGGCCGATGAGCAGCGGCGGCGGTGGCGGCGGCGTGGGCGGCGGCATGTTCTTCGGCATCGCCCCGCCGGTGACCGCGGCGGCCATGACGGCGCCGCCGTTCTTCGCGACGTCCTGGAGGACGACCGCGTCGGTGTGGGAGACCTTGCCGTCGACCGGGCGCCGCTGGGACGTCTCGAAGGCCTTGACGTTCTCGGTCGTGCCGGCGCCGAACTCGCCATCGGCGACCGTCTTGAGGCCCGCCTTCGTGAGCAGGCGCTGCAGCGTCTTGACGTCCGAGCCGGTGGAGCCTTCCTTGAGCGTCCGGTCACCGAGGCGGTAGCCCCGCTTCTTGGCGGCCGCGCCCGAAACGGGAACGAGCAGAACAACCGCCATGAACACCATGGTGATACGGAGCAACGACTTCACGCGGGCTTGACCCCTTCTCCTTCGGGTGCCTGCGGGGTTAGCTGACGGGCTCGCGCAGAAAGAGCTAGCGCTATGCCGCACAATGCGGCGATTCGCCCCCGGGAGGCAAAAACCTCCCAAATGGTTCCCCCGCTCCGTGCCGATAGACGACACGGATTCGGCTATTCACCTGACGGCCGCAACCCTATCGAAGGCGTGGGACGAATGCACGCCGGGTTGCAGATCTACGGCCTGACGCAGCGTTTCGCTAGACCAATGTCGCATTGACGAGGGCGAGCGCCACCTCGGCCCGCGTGCGCAGCGAGGACGTCACGACGAACTCCCCCGGCGTGTGGGCGCCGCCGCCGATCGGCCCGAGCCCGTCGATCGTCACGGCGATCACCGGCGCGAGATAGCTCGCGTCGCTCGCGCCGCCGCGATTGGTCGCGTGGATCGGGCGCCCGAGGCCCGCGCTCGCCGTCGCGAGCAGCGGCGCGGCGGCCCCGCTCGCGTCCATGCCGGGCCAGATGCGCAGGAAATCGGCCTCGAGGCGGACGCCGTCGACGCTCTCGGGCAGGTCGGCTAGGACCTCGTGGAAGATCTGCGAGCCGTCGGCGCGCAGATCGCACAGCAGCTCGCCGGCGGCGGGGACGACGTTGAAGGCGTCACCGCTGCGCACGACCGTCGGGACGGCGGTGAGGTGCTCGCTGCCGTCGGGATCGTGGCGCGCCGCCACCGCCTGGGCGGCCGCCGCGAGCGCGAGCAGCGCGTTCGCGCCGCGGTCGGGGTTGGCGCCGGAGTGCGCCGAGCGCCCGTGGGCGAGGACGCGCAGCGTCCCGGCGGCCTTGCGCCGGACGACGACCGCCTCCTCCCCGCCGGCGGTCAGCTCGCCGCCCTCGAAGCACAGGCAGGCGTCGTAGCCGGCGAAGCGGTCGGTGTGGGCGAAGTCGCCCGCGCGCCACTCCTCGTCGCAGACGAGCAGCAGCGCGACCTCGGCGTAGCGCTCGGGAACGAGGGCGAGCTCGCGCAGGACGCCGAGGGCGAGGACGTCGCCGCCCTTCATGTCGACGCTGCCCGAGCCGACGAGCCGCTCGCCGTCGGGCGCCAGCGGCTTGTGGTCCTCGTGCGCGTGGACGGTGTCGACGTGGCCGAGCAGGACGATCCGCGCGCTGCCCGTGCCCTCGAGCGTCAGGATGAGGTCGTCGGCGTGGCCCGCCGACGAGCATGGCGCGCGCTCGGCGCGCGCGCTCGCGGGCGCGAGCGACCGCGCGATCGCAAGCGCCGCCTCGGCGCCCTCGACATCGCCCGAGGGCGACGACACCGCGACGAGGCGCGCGAGCTCCTCCGGCGCCGTACCGGCGATCCGCTCCGCCGCCGCTTGGATCCATGGCTGCATGCGCGAGTCGTTCTAACCGAGGAGCGCCGCGCGAAACGCGCCGCGCCCGCCCCTCGGGGTCTCTAGCCGAGGACCGCTTCGAGCCGGCGCTCGAGCGCGCCCGCGACGGCTTCGCGGACGAAGCCCTCCTCGAAGCGCTCGACGGTCGCCTCGAGGAAGCCCTCGATGACGAGCCGCTTGGCCTTCTCGAGCGTCAGCCCGCGCGAGCGCAGGTAGTACAGCTGCTCGGGATCGATCTGCGCGATCGCCGCCGCGTGCGTGCAGCGCACGTCGTTGGCGAGGATCTCCAGGCCCGGGATCGAGTCGGCGTGCGCCTTCTTCGTCAGCAGCAGGTTGCGCGACTCCTGGAAGGCGTCGATCTGCTGGGCGCCCGGGTCGACCTTGATCATCCCCGACCAGACGGTGCTCGAGCGGCCGTCGAGGATCCCGCGGAAGGCGAGATCGGACGTCGTGTTCGCCGCCGCGTGCTCCTGCGTCGTCGCGTAGTCGAGGTGCTGGCGGCCATGGGTCGCGTACGCGCCGGTGACCTTCGCGTCGGCGCCCTTGCCCGCGAGCTGCGTGTCCATCGCGACGCGGCCGTTGCCCGCGCCGAAGCCGAGCGCGATCCAGTCCAGCGCCCCGTCGCGCTCGACGACCGCGCGCTGGGAGCCGAAGATCCACGACTTCTCGCTCAGGCCCTGTGCGCAGACGTAGCGCAGGTTGGCGTTCGGGCCGACGGACAGCTCGGTGACGGTCGAGAAGAGCGCGTCCTGCTCGTCGTCGGTCGAGACGTACTGCTCCCAGACCTCGGCCTGCGCGCCCTCCTCGAGGACGACGAGCGTGCGCCAGTGCAGCGCCGTCTGCGCCTGCGACTGCACGACGGTGATGACGATCGGCGCCTCGACGACGACGCCGCGCGGGACGTAGACGAACGCCCCGCCCTGCCAGCCGGCCTCGTTGCGGGCGACGAACGGGTCCTCGCCGGAGACGAGCGTGCCGAAGTGGCGCTCGACGAGCTCGGAGTGCGTCTGGACGGCCGTGCCGAGCGGCAGGACGAGGGTCCCGTCGGCGGTCGCCTCGGGCGGCTCGCCGTGGACGTGGTCGACCTGCTCGAGCAGCGTCGCGCCGGCCGGCGTCTCGAAGACGCCGAGGCCGCTCGCGTCGACGTCAGCGGGCTCCGGCGCGCCGTAGGCGGCGAGGTCGAGCGTCTTCAGCGACGTGAACTCCCAGCCCGGGTTGCCGCGGTAGGTGGGCAGCGGCAGCGATTCCCGCAAGGAGACGGCGCGCTCGCGGCGCGCCGTCAGCCAAGCCGGTTCCGTCGCCGTGGACGGACTAGCCAATTGATCCCTCCATCTGCAACTCGATGAGCCGGTTCATCTCGACGGCGTACTCCATCGGCAGCTCCTTGACGATCGGCTCGATGAAGCCGTTGACGATGAGCTTGCCCGCCTCCTCCTCGGTGAGCCCGTGGCTCATGAGGTAGAAGAGCTGCTCGTCGCCGACCTTCGAGACGGTCGCCTCGTGGCCGACGTTGACGTCGTCCTCGCCGATGCGGATCGTCGGGTAGGTGTCCGAGCGCGACTTGTCGTCGAGCAGCAGGGCGTCGCAGACGACCTTCGACTTCGAGCCGTGCGCGCCCTTGGCGACCTCGAGCAGGCCGCGGTAGGAGCCGCGCCCGCCGTCCTTGGAGATCGACTTGGCGAAGATGTTCGATGTCGTGTTCGGCGCCGCGTGGACGATCTTGCCGCCCGCGTCCTGGTGCTGACCGGCGCCGGCGAAGGCGATCGAGAGGATCTCGCCGTGGGCGCGCTCGCCCGTGAGGTAGACCGACGGGTACTTCATCGTGAGCTTCGAGCCGAGGTTGCAGTCGACCCACTCGACGGTCGCGTCGCGCTCGGCGATCGCGCGCTTGGTCACGAGGTTGAAGACGTTCGTCGACCAGTTCTGCACCGTCGTGTAGCGGATCCGCGCGCCCGGCTTGGCGATGAGCTCGACGACCGCCGAGTGCAGCGAGTC
>DATJEE010000146.1:0-9273 GCA_035496995.1 Solirubrobacteraceae bacterium
GCGGCCCCTCGAGCAGGACGTGACCGCCCACCGCGAGGCCGATCACGACCCCGCGCACGACCTCGTCCTGGCCGACCACGACCCGGCCGACCTCGCCCGCCAACGCCTCATGGAGCTCTTTCATCGCCGTCCTCTCGCCAGTGCGCGCCCGAGCGCGAGTGCCTCGCCGGTCCCGTGCTCGCCGGTGAGCGCCGCCGCCTCATCCTCCTCGAAGCCGAGCCGCAGCGCGGCCTCGCGCACGGCGCCGTCGGACGCGTCGCCCGCGAGCGCCCCGCGCCGCACGACCTGCGCGCGCGCAGCGGCCTGCACCGGCGCGAGCGCGGCGTCGCGGTCGCGCACGCGCCCGAGCGCGATCGCGAGCGCCTCGACGTGCTCACGGCGGGCCGGCGGCGGGTCGGCGCCGGGGTCCTCCGCGGGCCCGAAGCGCCGCGCCCGCGACAGCAGCCACAGCCCGCCCGCGAGCGCCGCGAGGACGAGCGCCAGGCGCCAACGCGCCGGCAGGGCGGCGAGGCCCGCCGCGCGCCCGAAGCCGTGGACGGACTCGACGAACGTCACGGGCCGTTGCGCCGGCCCCGCGAGCGCGAGCCCGAGAGCGGCGTTGTCGGCGCGCGCGAGCAGCCGGTTCTGCAGCGGCGAGGCGTCGGCGAGCAGCAGCGCGCGCCCGCGCCCCAGCGGGGCGACGGCGAGCAGTCCCGGCGCGGAGCCGAGCGCCGCCACGGCGCCGCCGGGCGCGGTGAAGCGGCCGGCCCCGGCGCTGACGACGCGGCGCACGAAGCGCGTCTCGGAAACGGGGGTCGCCGGGACCGCGCTGCGCGGGCCGCCCGGCGCCCACACGGGCGCCCGCGGCACGACCCCGCGGCCGGCGTCCTCGCCGCCGGCGACGAGCCGCCCACCGGCGCGGACGAAACGCGCGAGCGCGCGGCGCGCGGGGCCGTCGAGCCCGGGCGCGTCGAGCACGACGAGCGTCGCGCCCGGATCGAGCGCCGCGTCGCCGAGCGCGGCGCGCAGGTAGCGGACGGCGTGCCCGTCGCGGCGCAGCAGCTCGGCGTAGGCGGCTGCGCCGCGCGGCTGCGTGGCATACGCCGAGCCGGCCTCGCCGCCGGGCTCGGGGCGCACGGTGGAGACGACGAACGCGACGGCGTTCAGCACGGCGAAGAACGCGACGATGCCGAGGATCGCCCGCGCCCCCGCGCTGCGGGGCAGCAGCCGGCTCACCGCACGCCCGCCTCGTCGACGACCCGCGGCCAGCCGTCGCGCGCGCTGCGCAGGTCGCCGGCGTCGGCCGCGCGCCCGCCGTAGGCGACGGCCTCGAAGCCGTCGACGAGGCCGGCGAGCGTCGGCGACGGCACGGACCGCAGGAGCTCGTGGTTCGTCAGCGCCGGGCGCAGCTCGATGAGCTCGCGGCTGTCGAGCTCGACGAGGCCGGCGCGGAAGCGCAGCCGCAGCGCGGCGTCGAGGTCGCCGCGGGCCTCGGCGCGGTCGGCCTCCTCGCGCAGGCGGGCGGCGCTCAGCCGTTCGCCGCGCGGGCCGGCGCCGGTGCCCGCGCCGGCGCGGACCCGGCGCGCGCCGGTGCGCGTGGCGAACATCGCGGCCGCGCCGAGCACCGCCGCGGCGAGCAGCGCCCAGAGCACCGGCGGCCCACCCGGCAGCAGGGCGGCGAGGAACGCGAACGCGGCGGCGAGCGGCTCGCCGAGCGAGCGCAGCGCCTCCCCGATGCGCTCGCGCGGTCCGCGCAGCGGCGCCGCGACGCGCGTCGGCCGGAAGCGCCGCTGGGCGAGCACGTCGCGGGCCTGCTCGCGCGCATGGGCGGCGACGTCGCCGGGGCCGGCCGGCGCCGCGGCGGCGGCGACCCCCGGCCACCCCCCCAGCGCCACCACGCAGACGAGCGCCGCGGCCCAGCGCCGCACGGCTACGGGATCCCCGGTAGCCGCGGGCCGTCGTCGTGCACGGTCAGGCCGCCGTCGGCTGCCGCGGCCGGCGCAAGCACCGGCTCGCCGGCCATCTCGCGGGCCAGCAGCTCGAGGTCGAAGCCCTCCTTGCGCACGCGCAGATCGAAGTAGACGACGGTGACGAGCGCCGCCTGAAACGGCGTGCTGATCGCGAGGCCGACGATCCCGGCGAGCGCGCTGAGCGTCAGCACGAGCGCGTCGTTGCCGGAGTCGGCGATGATCCCGACGACGAAGATCCCCTGCACGAGGCCGGACACGAACGACCCGAGCAGGAAGCCGAGCGCGATGACGGCGAACGTCCGCCACCAGCGTCCCCGGACGAGCGCGAACGAGCGCCCGAGCGCCTTGGTGCCGCGCAGGTCCTCGACGAACAGCACCGGGACCGCGAAGGCGAATGCGATGTAGAGCCAGACGGTGCCGAAGAACAGCAGCAGGACCCCGAGCGCGAGGCCGAGGCCGTAGAGGAGCCCGAGCCACAGCAGCGGCCCGGTGCGCTTCACGGCGTAGCCCAGGGAGCTGCGCCAGTCCGTCCGCTCCCCGAGGTAGGCCTGCGCGATGATGCGAAAGCAGGCCGCCGACACGAGCAGCACGGCGATGATGCGCAGCACCGTCGAGATCGCGATGCCGCCGAGCTGCTGGTCGAGGTCCTCGGTGCTCTGACGGGAGGAGTCGAGGTCGAAGGACGCGGTCGTCGAGTCGGCGGCGATGATCGTGCTGACGACCTCGACGGGCACGACGACGACGAGCACCGTGACGAGCAGGGTCTTCCAGTGCGCGATGCAGATCTTGATCGCGACGTCGATGGTCTCGCCGACCGACAACGGTCGCAGCCGCGGGCGCGCGGGGCCCTCAGGGGAGTATGTGCTCACCGAGACGTCGTGGTTACTGCGAATCCGCGCCGTGGATGGCAGTCCAGACGCCGACGGGGGTGCAGGGGATGTCGAGCTCGGTGATCCCCTTGGCGTGATACAGCGCGTCGATGACGGCGTTGGCGACGGCCGGCCCGGAGCCGACGCCGGGACACTCGCCGACGCCCTTGGCGCCGATCGGGTGATGCGGGCAGGGCGTGACGGTCACGCCGAGCTCGAACCCGTGCTCCGGGCACTCCAGCGCCGTCGGCAGGAGGTACTCGTCGAGCGTCGCGTTGAGGCACTTGCCCTGCTCGTCGAACGAGATGACCTGCATGAGCGCCTGGCCGATGCCCTCGGCGAGCCCGCCGTGCACCTGCCCGGCGACGATCATCGGGTTGATCTGCACGCCGCAGTCGTTGACCGCGATGAAGCGCCGCACCTTCACCTTGCCGGTGTCCGGATCGATGTCGACGACGACGAGGTACGCGCCGAACGGATACGTCAGGTTCGGCGGGTCGTAGACGGCGTTGGCGTCCAGGCCGCCCTCCATGCCGTCCGGAAGCGGGTTGTCCCCGTACGCGTACTCGGCGACCGCGGCGATCGACACGCCGTGCGAGGGGTCGCCCTTCATGTACCAGCGGCCCTTCTCCCACGCGAGGTCCTCGGGACGCGTCTCGAGCATGAGCGCCGCGAAGTGACGCGCCTTGTCGCGCACCTTGCGCGACACGACGGCGACGGCGCCACCGGAGACCGGCGTCGAGCGGCTGCCGTAGGTGCCCAGGCCGTAGGGCGTCTTGTCCGTGTCACCGTGGCGGACCATGATGTCGTTGGCCGGGAGGCCGAGCTCCTCGGCGACGATCTGCGCGAACGTCGTCTCGTGGCCCTGGCCCTGTGACTGCGCGGAGATGCTCACGACGGCCTTGCCCGACGGGTGGACCCGCAGCTCGGCGCCGTCGTTCATCGCCAGGCCGAGGATGTCGGTGTAGCGCCGCGGACCGGCGCCGACGCCCTCGGTGAAGAAGGCGCAGCCGATGCCCATCATCTTGCCCTGCTCGAGCTTCTCCTGCTGCTCGCGCCGCAGCTCGTCGTAGCCCGCGATCTCCTTCGCGAGCATCAGGGCCTTGTGGTAGTCGCCGGAGTCATACGTCCAGCCGGTGATCGTCTGGTAGGGGAACTGCTCGGGCCGGATGAAGCTGCGCAGGCGCAGCTCGAGGGGGTCGACGCCCATCTCCATGGCCAGCGCGTCCGTCATGCGCTCGACGAGGTAGACGGCCTCCGCGATGCGGAACGAGCAGCGGTAGGCGACGCCGCCCGGGGCCTTGTTCGTGTAGACCGCCTTGACCTGGCAGTGCGCCCCCTCGAGGTCGTAGGACCCGGTGACGATGTGGAAGAAGCCCGCCGGGAAGCGCGTCGGCTGCGCCGTGGCGTCGAAGGCGCCGTGATCGGCGATCGTGTCCACGCGCAGGCCGGTGATCCGGCCGTCCTTCGCGCACATCTGCGAGCGGTGCGAGTAGTCGCGGGCGAACCCCGTGCTCGACAGGCTCTCGGTGCGGTTCTCGATCCACTTGACCGGGGCGCCGGCGATGATCGAGCCGGCGATCGCGCAGACGTAGCCCGGGTAGACGGGCACCTTGTTGCCGAAGCCGCCGCCGATGTCGTTGCAGAGGATGCGGATGTTCTGCTCGGCGAGACCGGCGACCTGTGCGTACACCGTGCGGTGCGCGTGCGGGGCCTGGTTGCCGTTGTAGATGTTCAGCTGGCCCGTGACGGGGTTCATGTCGGCGACCATGCCGCACGTCTCCATCGGGCACGGGTGCACGCGCGGATGGCGGATCTCGCGCGTGACGATCGTGTCGGCCTCGGCGAACACGCGGTCGCAGGAGATCCGGTCGCCGGCCTCCCACATCGGGCTGGCGAGGTTGTCCTCCTGGCCGACCTTGTCGTCGCGGATCAGCGGGGCGTCGAAGTCGAGCGCCCTGCGGCAGTTGACGATCGCCGGCAGCACCTCGTACTCGACGTCGATGAGCTGCAGCGCGTCCTGCGCGGCGTACGCGTCGACGGCGATGACGAACGCGACCTCCTGGAGGTGGAAGCGGACCTTGTCGCCCGCGAGCACGGCCTGCGTGTCGTAGGAGATCGTCGGCATCCAGGCCAGGCCCAGCGTCTCGAGGTCCTTGGCGACGACGACGGCGACGACCTTCGGATGCGCCAGCGCGGCCGACGTGTCGATCGAGAGGATCCGCGCGTGGGCGTGGGGTGAGCGCAGCAGCGCGCCGTGCAGCATCCCCGGGATGCGGACGTCGTCGCAGAAGTTGCCCAGCCCGCGGAGGAAGCGCGCGTCCTCCTTGCGCTTCATGTCACCGAAGCCGCCCGGGGCATCGGCAATCTTTCCGAACGTGTCGCCGGTGGCGTGACCCACCCAGTCCGCGTGGCGGCCGGGAGTGGTTTCCGACGCTGACATACGACGATCCCCTCCGGGCACCACTTCGAGAACTGAGAATTGCCGTTCTAGCATGAACGAGCGGCCCCGTCTACTGCCGGCGCGGGTCGGGGAGCAGCAACTCGACGTTTCGGTCGGCGGGGCGGCCCTCGGCGCCGTCCTCCACCCCGGCCTGCGGGTCGTTGTAGGCGAACTCGCGGCCGAGCGCCGCGAGCGTCTGCGGCGAGAAGCCGAGCGCCGGCGTGCCGGGCGCCGGCGTGGCGACCGGCGCCCCGTGGTCGACGAGCGTGCCGAAGATCGACAGCGTCCCGTCGCGGTTGTCCATGACCTCGAGCAGGCGCGAGAGGATCGGCCAGTCGATCTCCGATGCGGTCTCGATGCCCCAGAAGCCGCCGCCGCCCGGGCGCGGGAAGGCCGTGACGCGGTTGCGGTGCGTGTGGCCCGCGACGTAGGCGATGACGTTCGGGTGGGCGAGCAGCAGCGCCCGCAGGTCGCCGCCGAGGTGCAGCGGCCTGGAGTTGCGCGGGTCGAGATCGCAGCCGGGACCGGTGACCGCCCGCGCCGCGCAGTCGCCGGCGGTCTCGTCGGGGGCGCTGTTCGTGAGGCTCGCGATCGGGTGGTGGCCGAAGAGGATGACGAGCTCACGGCGGTCGGCCGCGGCGTCGAGCTCGTGGCGCAGCCAGCGGAACTGCGGGTCGTCGAGGTTGCCGTTGGAGTTGATCGTGTCGCCCTCGGCGAGGGTGTTGATCGCGATCATCCGGATGCCCGGCCGCGGCGCGAACGCGTAGTACGCCGCCTGCCCGCGCGACGCGCGCAGCTCGGCGGGGTCGACGTACGCGAAGCCGTGCGCGTCGGCCTGGGCGCCGGTCCGGTGCAGCGCCTTGTACGCCGGGCGGTCGGCGAAGCCGCGGTCGGGGTCGGGCGGGACGACGATCGTGCGCCCGACGGTCGTCCCGAGGACGGCGAGCCCGGCCAGGCCGGTGATCGACAGCGGCTTGACGCAGCCCTTCGCGAGCGTGTCGAGCACGCCGAGCGCGTGGAGGTTGCCCTGCACGGTGCCGTCGTGGTTGCCGAACGCGACGTAGCTCGGCCGCGTCAGGCCGGGCGTCTGAAACGGCTGCTGGGCGCGGTCCATGAGCCCGGGATGGGCGGGCCAGGCGGCGAACGCCCTCGACGGCCGGTCGGGGTCGTAGAAGCGCCCGGACTCGAGCACGTCGTCGTCGTCCTGGACGCCGGTGTAGCGCGCCGCCTCGCCCGGGGGCGCCCCGGTGAGCGTCCCGCAGACGCCGCCCTCGACGCCGGAGTTCGGGTCCAGGCGCCCGCCCTCGAGGAGCCGCACGACCCACCTGACCTCGTTGATCTGCTGGTTGTCGGCGGAGTCGCCGGTCGTGATCGTCAGCGCCAGGCGCGCGCGGCGGCGGCGCTGGTTGCGGATCGGGCTCGCGTCGAAGCGATTGATCTGGCGGATGACCTGGTCGACGACGAACGGCTCGAGCGCCTCCTGCGGGCGCCACGCGGACTCGTACGGCGAGTTCGCGAGATCCAGCGCCTCGGCCCGCGCGGGCGACTCCTCGTCGGAGAGCTGGAAGTCCGTGAGCTGGGCGAAGTACAGCAGCGAGCGCCGGCGGAAATGGCGGCGCCTGCCGGGCTTTGCGCCGAGGTCGTCGCGCACGACGCGCTTCCATCCGGGCAGGAGCTTCAGGCGCGAATACGGGCCGTTCGGCTCGCCGCCGATCGTCTGCAGCGAGGTCGTCGGCGGGATCGCCGTCGCGCCATGCGCGGCGGGCGCAGCGGCCGCGGCTGCGAGGACGGCGGCGGCCGCGAGGAACCTGCGCACAGTCGCACGGTAGCGACCTCTAGCGTTCGCGGGATGGCCGCGCAGCCCACCCTGCCGATCGCCCGCAACACCGCGCTGCTGTCGGGCTCGCTGGCGATGAACTCGGCCACGCTGCAGCTCGCCGCGGCCGTCGCGTCGCTCACGCTCGTGCGCGTCCTGCACGTCCGGGGGCTGCTCGGGCTCGGCCCCGCGATCGTGCTCGGATCCGGGGCGCTCGCGGCGCTGCCCGCCGGGCTGCTCATGGACCGCGTCGGCCGCGTGCCGGTGCTCCTGGCCGGCTTCGGCACCGGCGTGGCGGGCTGCGTCCTGGCGGCCTTCGGCAGCGCGGCGTCGTCGGCCCCGCTCGTGCTCCTCGGGCTCGTCCTCGTCGGGATGGCGAACGCCGCGGCGCTGCTCGCCCGCACGGCGGCGGGCGACATGTACCCGCCCGAGCGCCGCGCCCGCGGCATCGCCCTCGTGCTCTTCGGCTCGGTCTTCGGCGCGATCCTCGGCCCGGCGGTCTTCAGCCCGCTGCTGGCCGGCCGCGAGCTCGACGGCGACGCGCTGCGCACGCTCTGGCTCGCGGCGGCGGTGTTCATGGTCGCCGGCGCCGCGATCGTCGGCTGCGTGCGCCCGGACCCGATGAGGATCGCCGCCGCCCTCGGCCACGAGCCCGTCCGGCCGGCGAGCGGCGCCGGCTCGGCGGCGGCCCCGCTGCGGACGCTCATGGCGCGCCCCGGCGTCATCCCGGCGCTCGTCGCCGCGCAGGCGAGCTTCGCCGTCATGGTCGCCGTCATGACGCTCACCGGCGCGATCGTCGTCGACCACCACCATCACGGCGCCGGCAACGTCTTCCCGATCATCGGGGCGCACGTCATCGGGATGTTCGGGCTCATCGTCGTCGTCGGCGACGTCGTCGACCGCATCGGGCGCACCCAGGCGCTCGCCGGCGGGCTCGCGCTCATGGCCTTGTCGGTCATCAGCCTGCTGTGGGTCTCCGGCGTTGCGGCGACGGCGGTCGTGCTGTTCGCGCTCGGCCTCGGCTGGAACCTCTCCTACGTCGCCGCGACGGCCGTCCTCGCGGACTGCACGGCGCCCTGGGAACGCGGCAAGCTGCTCGGCTTCAACGACCTCCTCGCGGGCCTGACCGGGGCCGGCCTGGCGCTGCTCGGCGGCCTCGCGCTGACGGCGCTCGGGGTCGCCTCGCTCGCGATCGGCGGTGCGGCGCTCGTCGCCGCGCCCGCGCTGTGGATCGTGCGCCGCGGGGCGCCGCTGCAGCGGGCTCCCGAGGCGACTTGACCGGGGTCGCGCGCTCGGGTAGGGATGGTCCGTGCGCTCTCTCCGATTTGCGGCTCCGGCCGCCCTCGCCTTCGCCCTCCTCGGCGTCGTGCCGGCCCAGGCCGACCAGCAGATCACCGCCGCGCCCGTCGACCGCTACGTCAACACCTCGGTGACGATCGCCCCCGGCGAGCGGCTGACCTTCACGAGCCAGGACCCGATCATGCCGCACAACGTCACCGCGCGCGACAACGGCGCCGACGGCCGGCCGCTGTTCTCGTCGGCGACGATCGGCGGCGGCGACACCGCGCCGGTGGTCGGCACCGACAAGCTCGAGCCCGGCGCCTACGCCTTCTTCTGCACCGTCCACCCGACGCTCATGAACGGGACGCTGACCGTCGCCGGCGACCCCGTCAACGCCGACACGACGCCGCCGGACGTCAGCGCGCGCGTCGACTCGACCGGACTGCGCGCGCTCGACCAGCGCAAGGCGATCCTCCTGACGCTGAGCGCGTCGGAGGCCGTGACGGTCGACGTGACGGTCCGCGCGTTCGACACGACGCTCGCCAAGCGCACCGTCTCGCTCGCCGCGGGCGCCACGGCCGTCGCGCTGAAGATGACGGCGAAGGGGCTGCGCGGGATCCGCAAGCGCTCCCGCGTGAACCTCAAGATCGTCATGAGCGCCGAGGACGGCGCCGGCAACACCGCGACGAGCATCGGCAAGCAGACGCTCAAGCGCGGCAAGTAGCCCGCGCCCGCGCGGCGTCAGTCGCCGAGCTCGAGCACCGCGAGGAACGCCTCCTGGGGCACCTCGATGCGCCCGACCTTCTTCATGCGCTTCTTGCCCTCCTTCTGCTTCTCCAGGAGCTTGCGCTTGCGGCTGATGTCGCCGCCGTAGCAGCCGGCGATGACGTCCTTGCGATAGGCCTTGACGGTCTC